>PLEU01000176.1:13256-14433 GCA_003136515.1 Spartobacteria bacterium | reverse complement strand
ACAGAAATATCTTTACGCAGCCGTCGAAAAATCCGGTTCGTGTAAGAGATAAGATGCCGCCTTGATGTAGGCAGCTCCCGGCCGATTATTTATGACAAAATTCATAAAGGAGGAGTGCCCCTTTCCGAGCCCTTCATTCCGCAGGTTAACGCAAAAGTAATACAAGGTTGCGGGTTTTCTATCGCCCGCGCGAAGGTAACGAATCTCAGAATGTCCCGCATCATACTTGATTGAAACAATGCTGTTGTCGGCGCGAGCGAGCATGATGCACAGCATNNGGAAGGGTTCCCTGCATTTTTAGGTCAACCCGCATGTCCTTAGTTACAAAATAACCAGCTTCGAGCAGCGATTTAAACGAGGATTCCACCCATTTTAGTGTTTGGGGTAGTGGTTCGATTTTCCCCATCGAGGGCGACTCGCCAACCGGTTCCTGCCCGCATAAAATATACTGCTCAGCCCTCGGGAAGAGCGTTTCAGCGTAAATAAAATCGGGGCCGCTGAATGGATAAAAGATGGTGGAGGGATGGATTCCTTTCATGGCAGTGGTCCTCCACTCGCGAATCGGCTCCAGTCGGCCGGCATCGAATACNNATACTTGCCAGCGTTGGTTCATATGGGTGGCAAATGCGTGCCACTCCGGCGTTGCAGCCAGATTGGCGAGGGGGCTGCCTGCCGCAGGCTGAATTCCGGCTAAGAACCGCGCAAGATCATCGATATCGGTTCGCGCTAACTCAGGCTGAGAAACAGGTATGGCTCGCCGCACTTCGATGTGAGCGAGGACGGGGTGGATCGAAAAGACCAGAAGTATGCTGGTCGTAATGAGACGTTGGAACACAGCGATTACTAGGGAAGAAATAAAATCCTATTCCCTCATCCTGAAGACTCGGTTCAAACGGAGTGCGCTGGGAACGACTTCGTGGTAACTTTTAAAAAAGTTAACCAGATCCCATTCTGATTGTCGCTTTTTGAGACTCAATTCTAGAGCAATGCCGCATTCCGACACCACCATCTGAATAAATAAGATGGTGGTGTTAATGGGAATTATCGTTTTAGTGAACGGGTTGTGCTGCAAAGGTCTGGCGATCGTCTTCTTCAAGCATCTCACACAAAGTAGTCTTCTCTGGATTGAGTCCGAGGGATTTACACTCTGTAGAAAACCACTCCTTTTTTTCGGGAT
>PLEU01000176.1:0-13232 GCA_003136515.1 Spartobacteria bacterium | reverse complement strand
ATCGAAGTGATAGTCGCCCACGGTGCCCGCAAGGCTTGCACGTCCCTTGTCCAAGCAGCGAGCTATTATCGAATAGCCTCCTAGGCGGATGCGGGGGCTTCGGGGAGCATGCTTTGTGAGATCGTTGGTAGTGTTCATAGTGCGGTTATTTTGGTTTGGATATGGGGTGAATGTACTTGCAAAGATGCTGATTTACTCGTCTAGAAGCCTCTTCCTTCAGTTAGGAAATAGTAGTCAACGAGTAGTTTTACTAACACGTAACGAGTGAGTGTTGTATCACCGATCATAATCTAGTTTTCTTATCAGTGTGGAGAATCGAAAACTTTGTCATGTTTATAAACGTTACACTACTTTGGAAAACAGATTCACCAATAGGGTGTATACCCCATGTGAGTTTACCCGGATGATTAGTCTAGAACCAAGATTCATAGAGTCCTATAAAGATTGACGTTATGCGACCTTGGTACGCGACCCTTGGATATATAGCCTTGAGCCTCACCTGTCTTACGAGTGCATTCGGGGCAGATTTCGATCCGACAATTCCCAATAACACCCCTGCACCCACTAATGCGCCAGTGGGTATGGCCTGGATTCCCGGCGGTGAATTCTCGATGGGTTGCGATATTCCGTCCAAGGGCTTCTGCACAATGGCCACTATGAATGCTGTCCATGACACGCTACCGATTCACCGGGTTTATGTGGACGGTTTTTGGATGGATAAGACGGATGTCACCAATGCGGAATTCGAAAAATTCGTCAAGGCCACCGGCTATGTAACCGTTGCCGAAATCGCTCCCACCAAAGAACAGTTTCCCACTGCGCCACCGGAAAATTTGGTCGCGGGATCCATGGTCTTCATACCTACAGGGCAGCCTCTCTCCTTAGACGACTATACCCGGTGGTGGCGATACGTGAAAGGGGCGAATTGGCGTCATCCCACTGGTCCTGACAGCAATCTCAAGGGCAAGGACCATTACCCTGTGGTGCAGGTTGCCTTTGCGGATGCCGAAGCTTACGCGAAATGGGCAAGCAAGCGATTGCCGACCGAGGCCGAATGGGAATTTGCCGCTCGCGGCGGCCTCAGTGGCAAAACGTATGCGTGGGGCAATGAGTTTAAACCCGGCGGTAAATGGATGGCGAACACTTACCAAGGTCGTTTTCCTGCTAAAGACACGGGCGAAGATGGCTACGCTGGCCTCGCGCCCGTGGCGAAGTTCGCACCGAATGGCTACGGGCTTTATGACATGGCGGGTAACGTCTGGCAGTGGTGCAGTGACTGGTATCGTCCCGACACCTATGAGAGAATGAAGCTCGCCGGGATCACCGTGGCGCACAATCCTCAAGGTCCCAATTCGAGCTACGACCCTGGTGATGATCAACCCGAGCGAGTTCAGCGGGGCGGTTCATTCCTTTGCACGGATCAGTATTGCACCCGGTACATGATGGGTACCCGAGGCAAAGGAGAAGTTGATACAGGAAACAATAACGTCGGCTTCAGGTGTATTGAGGCGAAATAACCTTAGTCTAAGCAGGGTTATTAAAAATTGAATGGGGTTGGATAGTGAGCCTCAGAAGTTGGAGAATGGAATCCCGCCTTGATGCCCCGTCTCTTTCTCGCTATTATCTAATATTCCCCGTAAATCTTTGGAACGAACTTTCCAAACACCGTGAGAGTCTCAAGCCTCGGTAGATTACACTCATGAAAGCCTCTGTGCTCCATCTTTTTCTCGTACTAGTGATCCCTTTGAGACGTCGAGTGATGATAATAGCGGCTCTTTCAGGCGTTATCTTATTTTTGTGCGATCCGCTTATGGCCCAAACGGTTACCGCGCCTGTGGGATACTGCAAACTAGGTGCCTACGACAGTGGCGGAAATTATCTGGGGTTGCTGGGTAATTCGGACACTCTGATATCAATTCCGTTTACCCGAGCGTCTGAGTACACTGGCACGATCGCGTCGGTTTCGAGTAATGTGGTAACAATCAACGGCGCCACAGGCTGGGCGGTGAATCAATTCGTATACAAACAGGCAACACAGCCCAAAACCTACTACGCACAGATAGGACCCGGCGCAGGAGGAACCGTCAATCCAAAGGAGGGGTGTATCTATACTGTTTCAGCAAACACCGCTGGCACACTATCACTCAACCTGAATGGTGACGTGATCAGCTCGATACCGACAAACTCGCAGATCACTCTTATACCGTACTGGACTCTTGGGACCGTTTTTCCCTCTTCCAGCATGAACACCTCTTTCACGGCCACCACGTCCACGAGAAACTTCCAGACACAGATTCTGATCCCAAATTATAGCGCTGTTGGCGTGAATCTTGCGTATTCCCTCTGCTACTATTTCATCAACAGCGGCAGCAATATAGGATGGAGGTTGTTTGGGGATGCAACCACAACCGATCATAGCGACGACATACTTGTACCAAATGGTTATTTTGTGGTCCGTAACGACAATAAAGCCCCAACGCTTCCTCTGATCGTTCAGGGCAGCGTCTTGACAGGCAAGATGACCACATCAGAGAGCACTCTTGCCAACCAAGCCCAGGATAACGCTGCCGCAATGATAAGACCTGTTGATGTGCCTTTGACCAATTCCGGCCTGACACCGTTGGATGGCTCCTTCGTTGCGACGGCCTCTACGAACTACTTTCAGGACCAGCTTTTAATTTATGACAACGCCCAGATCGCCATTAACAAATCACCTTCAGCTGTTTATTACTACATGAACAACGGTTGGCGACTCGAGGGTGATTCTACAACAACCGATCATGGATCCGACGAGCTACCTGCTGGTAGCGCACTGACGATTCGCAAATCCGCTTTCGACTCCGGGATTACCGGCTTCTGGCAGAATTCCGCAACCTATTAACACCGTTGAAAGCTAGTGCCATCCTAATTGCCCTATTGGGTGCCTCCCGGGCGTTCGCCGCGGTCACCGTCGATCTGGATGCCGGACAACTCACTGGACCTCCTACAGCTCCGATGGTAGCCGACAACTCCATCGGATCGAACCTTGGATCGCTCTTGCTACTCATTGATTTACCCACATCTTCGGTATCGGACATGCTAACTGCGGGAAACTATGTTTCGGGAGGCGATTCCATTCTCGCTGCAGGTGGATTCAATGATAACGGTGGCACAAACGAGACGCTTACCTCGTTTATCATACCCAATTCGGTGCTTTCTAATGTCAATACGGGTGACGATATCGCCTTGCGCTGGTTTCCGCAGATAAGCTTGTCCTCATATGAGTCCGGGGAGGTGCCCGCAACGGGCGATGACTTTGGAACGTACAACCCAAGTGGAAGAAACCCCGACGGTGGTGATCTGTGGACAATACCTTCTTCGGGTGACTTGATTAGTTTGAATTTTTTTACGATGAATTCTGGAGGCGGCGGAACTCAACCCAATATAGAAGGTCTTGCGGATTCCCTCGTCCTCGCAGTTCCTGAGCCATCCAGCTGGGCGTTGGTGGCATCAGGCGCCCTTACATCGATCTTAATTGCATGCCTCCGCAAAAAAATTCAGTGTCGACTCAGTGGTTCAGTTGGACCCGATAAAATTTCTTATTCTCCGAAGAAACGGACTGATCCTGTAGCAAATAGCGAACGAAGCCGGTGGCAACACCGCTCTGGTTGGCTGAGATGGACCAAGCGATGGGATTCCAGTCTATAAGATTGGTGGAGCTTTGGAGAACGGCAGTCATTACCGGATCGTTTCGGATATCGGCGGTGAGGTTAAAACTGGTGGGGTTATTCGTGATGGTGGTAAGCAGGCCGTTGGGTGCCCCGTAGGATAAGCCGTTGGCGACGAGAGCGTTTGTCGGCGTTTCGTTGAAGCCCGTTCCGGGTGCGCCCGGATTCAGATCGCCGCTCTGCAGCCACGCCACATAGGAATTGTTGGTGCTGAAGTTCAGCGATGCGGCAATGGCGTTCGCCCAAAACTGTCCTAGGGCAACGGCACCCGCTTGGTTGGGATGGAGATAGAATGTTCCCTGCACCCCAGACTCCGGGGTCAGGTCGTTGAGGTAGTTGTTTGAGAAGAAATTAAACGCCAGTGTGTCACCCTCGAACACGAGGCCGGGATGGATGGTGGCGTTGTTGGATACCAGCTGGTCAATTTCCGGGAAATAGGTTTGCAGGCGAGCCAGTCCGGCGGCCCCATAGAGCGAGCTGTTCTGGGTGTTTGGCGAATACCATGTGGGATAGTGGACGATGATGAAAGCGCTAGGGTAATTGGCCAGAAACTGGTCAATGATCGACTGTAAATTCTGCTCGTAGTTGGCGGGGGAAACCGGCGCACCATCCGGTCCGCTTTGGGCGCTGTCATTGGCCCCGAGCATGATCGAAAAAATCAATTGCCCCGGCTGGTTGGTTTCCAGGGCCGCCGCTGCCCCCAGGGCAAGCTGGAAATCGGACGATGGATTTGACGAGGGCAGCCAGTCCACGGTGGTGTGACCGCTGTGTCCCTGGTTCGACATATTCACCGCCACGTTGAAACGCTGACCAAGACTCTGCACACATTGCACCGGCGTGGCCTGCGTGGCAGGGCTGGCCAGCGTCGCGCCATAGGTGATGCTGTCCCCGACAAAAACAATGTCATAGACCGGCGAGGTCGGTGGCACCGCCGCGACGGCTTCGGCCGGGGTGACAATCTGAACGTCGTCAATGAAGGAAGTGCGGTCAGACTGGGTATAAGGAACCGTTCCGGCAAAGGTCAGGACATGAACGCCGGCGGTGACGTTGAAGGGATTGGATGTGAACAGCGTCCACTGGGTCGTGCCCGGCGTGAACGTGCCCAGACTATTTCCGTCCACAGAAACGAGAACGGTTTCGGCACCGGCTCCCCCGCTCGCGCTGCTCCGGCCACAGGCGCGGAAGCGGATGACATACGTTCCCGCCGTTTTAAAAGTCACGGACTGCGTAAACTGACCGGTCCCCTGGACGAAGGCGGCCTGCCAGCCTTGAGGGATATACTTGGGCGAGCCGAAGAGCGTCCCGTTTTCCGTGACGATACCCGAAAAGGAATCGCCACCGGAGGCGTTGAATTGCCAACCGGGGATACCCGTCTGCGGACTCAATGTCCCGAAGGGCAAGGTATAAATGTCCCCCGACTGCTGGCTGTCTTCAAAACTCGGATTGATGACCGTGACGAATGAGCGCGGTGAGCCGGCTCCAGGCAAGGGGAGCACTGACAGTGTCGCCGGTGTGCTGTCGGTTGTGCCTCCGCTGTTGGAAACGGCCACGAGCAAGTTGTCAGAATTTCCCAGACTCACATTGCTTATGGTCAAAGTAGCATTGGTCGCGCCTGAGATACTTCCTCCGTTGGTGAGATTCACATACGCTCCATTCGTCACAATCTTCCATTGGTAGGACGGCGCTGGGACTCCGCTGGCTTGTACGCTGAATTGTGCGTTTTGTCCCGGATAGACCATTTGGAGAGGGGAGGGCTCCGAAAGGATGGCTGGTGGGATGACCGTGGAGGCCAGGATGGATACACTGTCAATATACGTCGTATGGTCGCCGCTGACGCCGTAGGGAAGGGTCCCTGCGAATTGCAATGTGTAAGCACCCTCCGTGGCCACCGTGAAGGTGTAACTATACAATGTCCAGTCACTGATATTAGTCTGGTCACTATTGCCGGGTGTGGCCGTCCATGTCGAATTTCCCACGGAAACCGTGATAGGATTTACTCCATCAGCACCCGCACGCGCCATCGCATAAAATTGCAGGGTATAAACCCCGACCGGTAATGTAACCACTTGGGCGATTGAGCCCACTCCCTGGAGAAACACGGCATTCGTGCCGTTTTCGATGACTTTCGTAGACAGCGCTCCATTCACTGCGGCGATTCCATCATAACCATTGTTCACTGCCGAGGTTCCCAAGCTCCAGCCAGTGATCACATTGTCAGGCAGAGGGCCGAAATTGACCGTGTAGGTGTCCGAGGTGACAGATTGATTCACTGACTCAAAACTTCCATTCAGGACAAAATTCTGACCGTTTGTGGCTACCGTCAGAGTAGCCGGCGCGCTCGTGATGGAACCAACACTGTTGGTCACAATCACCTGATATGCCAAGGCGCAATTGGTCGTCACCCCTGAGATGGTCAAGACATTGCTTGTTGCGCCCGAGATCGTGGCTCCGTTGGCAATGCCATTGTTGAGGTTGGTATAAACGCCTCCCAACCCAGCTTGCCACTGGTAGCTGAAGGGAGACGTCCCTGAAGCCGTGACGCTGAAGGATACGGTGCTAGCAGTGAATGAGGTTTGGGACACCGGCTGGTTCGAGATGCCCGGATCCGGGGGCGGACCAAGTTGCAGTTGGAAGCCGTTGAGGGCTGTGAAGGCTTGCCCCGGCAGCTCCGTCGCGGTCAGGCTCAGCGTGCTATTGGTGATAACACCGGTGAAAGTCTGGTATGCCACTCCCACCCCGGCAGAGATCTGTCGCGAAGCGGCGGTCGTAATCAGGGCACTCGCCGTATTCCCACCCGAGGCTCCGGTCAACGAGAGACTGGCACCCTGCCCGCTGTCATTTCCCGCAGCAAAGACCTCCAGGCTGAAGATGGAATTCACATAGGGAGTCAATCCCGTCAGATTCAGCGTGATGGTCGGAGAGTAACCTGAAGAGTTATAGCCAAATGCATACTCCTCCATTAGCGGCATGGTAGCAGCATCCATGGCGCTTCCACCTGTATCGGTGTATAACTGCCCGGAGTTGTTCAAAGTGAATCCGACCCCGTTCAGGGTGTTGCTCGAGGAACCAAAAAGATTGCCGCTTGCGCCGGAGATCACGTTCCACACATCACCCGGGGAGCCCTGCACGGCAGCACCCATCTGCGGGGTGGCGGTATTGACGTAGCCATTTATGAGGACTGACTTTGGATACGAAGTCAGTATGGTGGCTGAACTGGTAGCCGATACCAGAGCGTTGCTAATGATTACTCTGCTAGACAAGGACCGTTTCGGACGCTGTTTAGCCTCCTTAGCCTTGGCCTCCTGAGAGTGCTCCCAATTTATTCGTTGCTGAGGACTTCTGATTTCCTGTGCCGTTTGCTCCAGATCGCCACTAGGAATACCGCTGTCCTGCGCCCGCGAGAGAGCAACTCCAGAAAGAAAGCAGATAAGGATAATCGCCACTCTGGGGGGAAGGTAACAGTGCCTCCTATGGTAGAGGGCTTGAGAGTGGAACACGAATATCTTCTTCACGGGGGGAAATCTCAGTCGGGAATGGCTGCCGAAAAACGAGATGGTTTGTTGGAAATTTGACAGAAAACGGCTCTTTAGCTTATGGGGAATGTAATAGATTTGGGCTTTGTAGCGGTGACCTGACTCACGACTCGGAGCCAGTGAAAAGTTAGTCCTAATGGGTTCATGTAATTTAACTGGGTTGTTATTGTGATGTCCATCTCCGGCTCAGGGAGGCCCGGAGGCTAAACGGAGCCGGTATGTATAGCCTATTTTCTAGCAGTGAAGCGTCCGATGCTTTGGTATTACTGATTTGCTGTGCGGCTTGGAGGTGTTCTATTCGCTCACTCCTACGGAATCGTTTTTGGAGAGAGTAAGATATTAGACAAACCCTTCCATCAAGGTTCTCATCCGCGAGAAAAACTAAGTTGTTTAACCACCCCATAAAACACCCTCTTCTCATAAACAGCCTAACCGCTCTAATTACTGTGGGGCTTCTCCCCAGGCAAACTGGTAGTTTCCTGAGCCGACATCATAGATAAGATATTTCAAGGAATGTGTGGTCACTAGACGCCTGAAAGTGACTCCTCGACAGGTTCCGATGACCTGCCCACCTCGCCAGATAGCTGTTCCAGTCTCCGAGACCTCAAGATTCCTGATGGCTTTTCCCGACACAGGAAGAAAGACCCTGCCGGTCGAACCGGCAGGGATGGTGACCTGTAGTGTAGCGGCATCATGGGAGAGGGTCCAGTCACTCACGATCATTCCGCGAACAGAATTGTAACTGGCTTTCACCCAGGTGATGTTTCCCACAAAGGCCGGCTTGATGATGATATGCTCATATCCGGGAGCCGAGGGATCCCACTGGATACCCGCAAGATCGTGGTAAAACCACTCCATGATGTGCCCGAGCATGAAGTGATCCTGGGAATTCCCCGAGGCATCCCATGACTCGGTGAGCGCTGTGGCTCCCTTGTTGAGCATGTAGCCATAACCTGGCTTATCGCTTGTGCTGTGAAGCTTGAAGACCATGTCCGGTCGTCCCATGGAGGTCAGGGCCCGCAATAGATAGGGGTGACCAATTTCGCCGCAGGACACGCCGTTGGAACTGACATTGGCGACCAGATAAGAAAAGACCCTGGCTTGCTCGGCGGGAGGGACGATCCCAAGCACAAGCGGGATGGCCTGTGAAGTTTGCGAACCGTTTGCGTAATAACCGGTTGTCGTGGAAAAGTAGGTGCGGTTGAAGGCTTCGGCTATTCTGGTGACAAGATGGCCGTACATGGCGGCATCAGAGCTTTTACCAAGCAGGGCGGCCGTTTGGGCCAGAATCTGCGCATTCATATAATAGTAAGCGTCGGCCGTTAGGGCAACCGGTGTAGTCTGTCCGATGGTGGCCCAGTCGCCCAAGGCTTTGTAATTCAGAAAATCGTTGGTAGCCTGCTTATACAAGTAGTTGAAGTAGGCAGTCATCGAGGGGTAATACTGACGCAAAAGCGTCCTATCACCGGTATAGAGATAGTGCTGCCATGGAATGATCACCACGGAACTCCCCCACTCGGGCGAGTCCCGAAAAGCTCCGCCGACGTTAAAATGCCAGTATTCCGGACAGAAAAATGGCACCATGCCGGTGCCAACGTCCGCTTGGCTGTCGGCCATGTCGTCCATGGTTTTGGAATACAACCGGCCCATGTCGAATTCATAGCTCAGCGAAGGCCCATGCAGGTTGTATTGCTCCAAATAGCCAAGCCGCTCACGATGAGGGCAATCGGTGAGGACGCTCATCATGTTATTGCGTTGAGCCCATCGGATAAGAGTGTGTATTCGATTGAATAGATCGAAGGAGCAAGAAAACTCTCCGACCGGGGCCGATGCACTCTGGATGACCACACCTGCCAAGGCATCGACCACCGGCAACTGTGAGGACCCAGGGGCCGGGATCAGCTGCACTTGAAGATAGCGGCAGCCGGAATAGTAGAACTTAGGGAACCATGTCTCAATACCCTTTCCGGCGAGCGTGTATTGCCAGTAGCGAGGGGCTCCTCCAGGATCATCAGTTTCAGGTACTGGGCTTCCATCAGCATGAATCAATTCTGTCGGAGTGATTCGAATCACTGCTCCCGCCTGCCCATGGGTGGTTAGCTTTGGGATGATCGAGGCGTTCTGACCCATGTCATAATTGAAAAGGGTGGAAGAGAGCTGGTTGGTTGCAGTGGGTGTGAGCGTCTGGATAGCCTTGATGGGTGGGGAGGCGTGGGAAGTTCCCCGCAGAACTCCCCCGGGGCCGTTGGTCAGTACGGGCGTCGACCAGTTAGAATCATTGAATCCCGGAGTATCCCAACCGTTGGCGAAGAGCCGCTCATCGTAATCCTCACCTCCATAGATGCTGGAAAAAGTGATCGGCCCGGTCGTACTCTTCCAGTTGGCATCCGTGAAGATCAACTCACTCGTACCATTACTGTAATACAGTCGCACCTGGGCGATCACCTTGGGCAGGCCGAAGGAGACAGCGCCGCCTGTCGCCATTTCGGCCCAGTCATAGCGCCCTGTCCCTGCCGGTATATTATAAAACCCGTTTCCTAGCATCACGCCAAGCGTGTTGGTGGCCCCATCCTTGAGGTACGGCGTGATGTCCATCGTTTCA
This sequence comes from Spartobacteria bacterium, assembly GCA_003136515.1. Next base: position 3,390 of record PLEU01000176.1, on the reverse strand, counting down.
TAGAGACAGGTTCGGTCATACTTGCTCCATTCTCCTCCAAGTAGTGAATCGCCCACCTTCACACCATTGGCTGTCAGCTCATATTGACCCAATCCGCAGATGGAGATGACGGCACGTAGCAGGCCCGGCCCAACCACAAAGTCGCGCCGAAAAATTGGGAGACCCGGGGAGCCCTGAACCGTGACACCAATACCCCATGGGCTGATTCCGTAACTTCCAAGCACCATGGAATTGCTCCACGATCCCGCATCAAATCCATTCAAATTCCAGTTGGTCGGAGCAGTGGTCGATGTTTTCCAGGTGGCATCCGTCCGGATGATAGTTTGGGAGCCTCCTACCTCATTGAGGATTAGCTCCGCAATCAATCCTGCGGGATTGGGAGAGGAGCCTCTATTGGTTGCAAGAACAGCCAGAACATTGGTTCCCGGTTGTAAGTGTGATGCGACGGAAAACGGGGTGGCGCTTCGCCAATTATTCCCCATGCCCACCTCGGTTCCATTGAGATAGCTAGTGTAGCCGTTATCAGCCGTGACAAGAAGGGCGGCACTCTCGAGTGCCTTCTTATTCAACACAAAGCTCTTGATAAAGTAACGGGAGGCCACTGGAGCCGCCATGGCGGGTTTTCCCTCCGGGTACCAGATCCAGTTGCAGCCCTTGAGGCTATAAGACGTGTGTGGATTTGCAGCCAACCATGCGGCCCTCCAGTCGGACGATCCAAGCAGCCCCATCGTCCAGCTATTTGCAGCACTCCATCCGGAAGGTTTATTTGCCTTATCCCAAACCCGGACTTTCCAGAACACCTGCTTTTCCGAGGGCAGGGCTGAGCCAGAGTACACAGTGCTTGGCAGAGAGGAAGAAACCCGGCCGCTATCCCACAGGTCTCCCGTATCCTCGTTCAGTATGTTGGCAGAACTGGCCACTAGGACGCGATAGGCACCCTGCATCTGGGCGCGTGAAGCCGGGCTAGTGCACTGCAACTGCCAGGTCAACCTGGGAGTGGCATCGTCGATACCGAGGGGATTGCGCCAATCTCCACATTTTAGGTTCGTCGCCACAATCCCCGCCATAAGGGTGGGGAGCGGAAAAAATAGACACAGAACTAACGATAGGCATACCGATCTGGAAGATGTCATGGCGGAGCTGGCGAAGTTAAACCGTATGCATTCTGGTCGGTTGATCAAAGGCTGATCAGGACTATCCTATTCAGATGAAACACTTGCCAAAAAAGAAAGGACTTTGTGACTTCATGCATTAGTGACTAGTCTGTCGGCTTGCAGTGATTCCCGGAGTTAGATTTGCACTGTATTCCGGAGTTTTTTTGCAGTGAATTTCGGAGTCGTTCTAAATTCTGATAAGCAATAGAGGTAGAGGGAGTTATAAAATCAAGACTCCGGCTCCGCATCACTCAAAAAGTGCCGGTTCTTCTTCCCGATAGCTGCATCGCCTAGGATTCAGGTGTTGCAGTCATTGGAAACGAAAGACCGCTTCGATTGTATCGTTGTCGATGTTGGGAAAAAAGATATGACCACCCAGATGGTATGTGGCGATGAAAAGCCGCTCCCAATCCCCACCCAAACCAAGTGGAGAGTGAACCATAATCTGAGCAGTGGCAGAATCGGTTACAGCTTGTGGCAGCAGCTGAAACTCCGGGAGTTGTGCCGAAAAGACCCCGGATTTCAATGCAAAACTTACGGTACTCTTGAGCTCTTCTTTGGTCGAACAGCTTCAATTTTGCGGCAGATCGGCGAATCTCCAAAACCTTCTACCAGAGTAATTCGCCGTTTCCCTGCAAATTTTTCGCAGGTCTCCCCCAAAGGACTTTCGCACTTTCAGTGCAAAGCGATAATCCGGTAGGCATGGCGGAAGGGGTGGGATTCGAACCCACGGTAGGTTTAAGCCTACGCTCGATTTCGAGTCGAGTGCCTTCAACCGGACTCAGCCACCCTTCCTTAAAAAATCAGTCGCCCTTTTGGGCCGTCCCAAAAAAGCAGCCGCAACAGTTAAAGTCACGAGGCACGCAGGTCAAGTAGACCTTCCGTGTCGACGGATTATTTATCGCGACCAATCAAGCGCTCCCTTCTTGATGGCATACACGTAGCCGACAAGAAGGACGACGGTGAAAGTCATTAGGGTCCAAAGAATCTGCGGACCGAATTGCTTGATAAAATCCTGATAGACAACCGCCCACGGATAGAGAAACACGATTTCAATATCAAAGAGGATGAAAAGCATCGCCACGAGATAAAACTTTACGCTGAATCGCGGCTGAGAGCCCGGATTTGGCAGCATGCCGCATTCATAAGCTATATCCTTCACCCCATAGCGCCTTCCGATGCGGCCCAGGAGCAGGCTGGCAATCCACGTAGTCAGAGCGAATCCTATCGCCACCACAACATGAATAAAGAGGGACTCATATTGTCCCGTAGGTGTCTGCATCGTCATCGAAAAATCAGGATAAAGAATTCTTTGGAAATTCCCGATGCTTATTATTACTTCTAGGCAGCTTTACTCGGCAGAGGTTCTGCAGGTGTGAGGGCATTTGCAATAGACGCCAATCCCTTGTATTTTTTCCCTGTTTTCTTGACCATGTTGCGTGAGACAAGATGCTGAAGTTTCTCGTAAGCACGAAGTCTGAGGACCTCTTCACCACCACTGGCAGCATTCCTCTTCTTGAGGCGCTCATGGATGATGTCAAAGAGTTGTTTGAACTCAAAGGAAGCTCCTTTTTTGGAAAGAACAGCCACCAGTTCCTCGGTTACCAGATCAGGAAGTCTGCGTGAGAAAGCGCTTTTGCGTTGCATATCAGATAAGCGAACACCATAGCGTCTCCATCCTCTTCTGTCACTAAAAATATTCGCTGATTCGATGGAAGCGAAATGTTTTGAACTAATGTTTTCGATTTATGTTATTTCCTGTATCTTAAGCAAGCGCTGATTTAATCGCAAAAGAGTGTTGCGGTAAGAACGGGCCGTAAAAGGGAGCTGGCCCAAGAGTTGTTCTGGAGTGCCTCCCTTTTTCTACTTTTCCGGAAACCACGGAGCGGATTGACTTCAATGAATCTGATCCTATGCTTTCCTCCCATGTGTACGAAAAACGCCCCGGAGGAGCGGCAGGCATGAAGAGGCTCCTCTTTGTCTGTACTGGCAATATCTGCCGTAGCCCGATGGCTGAGGGGCTGATGCGGAGTTTTGTTTCAGGCAGGAAGGATATTGTCGTCGTTTCAGCCGGCGTTAGCGCACCCCGGGGGGCCCCGGCGAGCCAAGCGGCTGTTGAGGCTCTCGCCGAGGAGGGGGTTGATCTACGCTCATTCCGCAGTCAGCCGGTCACCGAAGACCTTCTGGAGCAATCCACCCATGTTTTTGCCATGACACGGGATCATCAGCGGCTTCT
>PLEU01000154.1 GCA_003136515.1 Spartobacteria bacterium | reverse complement strand
ATCAATTTATTGGCCATCATGCTCGGGAGATTGCGCTGGATCGCATTATCCTGACGGTCGCGCCTCCAGCCGGAGCAAACATCGAAGCCCTCGTCGAGCCTCTCAAGCATCTTGGGAATATCTTCGGGGTCATTCTGATAATCGCCATCCATCGGAATGATAACATCTCCGGAGGCATAGTCGAAACCAGCCATCATCGCCGCCGTCTGGCCGAAATTACGCCGGAAGTGAATCACCTTCACCTCGGGGTGCCTAGCTGCAAGCTGATTGAGCAGTAGGGCGCTCCCGTCGGTGCTACCGTCATTCACAAAGATTACCTCGTAGGGAGTGCCGAGTCGATCCATCACCTCCTTTATCTTGGCAAAGAGCGCCTCAAGGGCACCGTGCTCGTTATAGATCGGAATCGTAATGGAAATCATGGAAAAACTCATCCAGCAGGAAATCGGAACGCTTTCCAGAGGTCAAGGTTCGCTAGCTTGTCTCTTCAGCTCCCTGTTTGCCGATTGAGCCATTCGGGGGTATGCTCTTCAGACTGCCGATCATGTCCGATACGAGCGCTCATCAGATACAAACAACGCACGCTAGGGCCGTTGCCCTTCAGGAGAAGCTCCGCGATGTACCGCATCGCCCGGGCGTCTATCTGATCCGAGATCGCTTTTCCAAAATTATCTATGTCGGCAAGGCCCGCGATTTACGTCGCCGCCTTGCCAATTACTTCACCCCGTCCCGCCGCAACAGCGTCGATCTGAAGACCCGCGCCTTGATCGACAGTGCTGCCGACTACGAGTGGCATCTTGTCAAAAGCGATGCGGAGGCGGTGCTCTACGAGGGGAAGCTGATTAAGGAGTGGCGGCCCAAATACAACATCAGCTTTCGTGACGACAAACGCTTCCTCCTAGTTCGCGTCCAGTTAAGCGATCCCTTCCCACGATTCGAACTGACTCGCCTACGCCGGGAGGATGGGGCGCGATACTTCGGCCCCTTCGCCAATGCCGGAGCCGTCCGTACCTCACTTCAGGCCATCAGGAAGCAGTTCGGCCTCCGCTCCTGTCGTCCGCTCGAGCCGACGGAGCTGGATTTCAAACACTGCCTCGATCATGTAATCAAGAACTGCTCGGCCCCCTGCGTGGGTAGGATTTCCCGAGACGATTACCACCGGCGAGTTTCCCAGGCCTGCGAAGTGCTTGATGGGAAATCTCGGGAGATGGTGGACTTGATCGAAGCAGAGATGGAGAAGGCCGCCGAAAAGCTTGATTTTGAAAGGGCTGCTTCCCTCCGCAATCTGCTGAAGGATCTTCGCGAAACGAGCAAGCCACAACGCNNACCCGCACCTCCCTCCCCTCGGGCATCAATCCGCAGGAAGATGTCACCGAATTACGCGATGTGCTCGGTCTGGCACGGACACCGCGCACGATGGAGTGCTTTGACATTAGTAACATCTCAGACAATCACATCGTCGCCTCGATNNCGAGGTCATCCGTCGCCGCTATCGCAGGCTGCTGATGGAGGCTGCAAAATTGACTCCCGATCTGGCCGATTCCCAGGAATCTCCTGCCGAGGCACTGGAACGTCATCATCTTTCTCGCGGCAAACAAAATCCGCTGCCCGATCTCATCATTGTGGATGGTGGCAAGGGTCAGCTCGGCATGGCCTGTCGCGAACTTCAGACCCTCGGCCTGCGTGACCAACCAATCATCGGACTGGCGAAAGAGTTCGAAGAGATCTATCGTCCCGGGACAATGAACTCCCTCCGACTCGATAAGGACTCGGGAGCGCTACGCCTCCTGCAACGCATCCGGGACGAGGCCCACCGTGTGGCAAACGGCTACAATGAGCTTCTCCTTCGCAGACGCATTTCCGAGAGCCAGCTCGATGAGGTGCCGGGCATCAGCGAATCCCGGAAGAAGAACCTACTCACCCGCTTCGGCAGCATTGCCCGCATCAGGAAGGCATCGGTGGAAGCGCTCGTAGAAACACCCGGCATCAACAAGTCGCTGGCGGGAATGATCCTGGAACGGTTGGCCTCAAAAAAATAGGCTGCCTGTAGAATGGCAATCTGCTCGTCCTAGTCGCATGCTTTTGCTGCTGCGGCCTTCAGCACGGGTTTGGCATTGCGATTGCCGAATTGCTTGACGGCCTCAATGGCGGCGACCCTGATTTTCCTCAACGCTCCCCGGTTCGCTTAATTCTTGGCGATGAAGATGTAGCTGCCGGGACCGGCTTCATAAATAGCTCGTCCCTGATCCAGTTTTAGAAATCTGACACCGGAAGCCTGCACGTCAGTTTGATAACCCGTGGTTGGCACAGCAATCTGAGCCGTCGTACCCTTGGGAACAGTGGCTTCCAAGGTGAATTTGCCCATTTCCTGTTTCCACGAGACGGCCACCTTTCCATGCGGTGTCGGAACCGTTCCCTTGGCCCATGTCAGGCCACAGAGTTCCGGTTTGATCTCCAGTGTCGCAAATCCCGGTGAAGTCGGCTTGATGCCAAGGATTTTGCTCGACATCTGATAGGTCGGTGAGGCGATCCATCCGTGACTGTAGTCACCCTTTTCCGGCCCCATCTCACGGACAGTCTGGGTCTCCGGGATGACCTTGTACTCGTGCATCTTGGCGACGCCATATTTCTCGAAGAGGCCCGCATGATCGAGTGAATCAAAGACGAAGTGCATGAAGTAAGGGGTTACGTCCCAATTCTTATTCGCCATCATGTTCTCGATGATGGCGGCCTGGGCATTAGTTGGTGCTAAATCGTGAAGGACGGCATTTGCATTGTTCTGCACGCTGAAGCTCTCCATCTGCACGTCGGCCGGCATCCAGTCATACGGCTTGATGGTGGTGACGAAGGGCTTGCCGTCGCGGTACATTCCCCTGTCGCCATTCCAGAGTTCCTTGTTGTAGGCCTCGAGAATCTGCTTCCGGAGTGCCTCGTATTTCTCCGCACGGGCCGGATCGTCAGTGATTTTTGCCACCTTGATACCATCGGAGAGTGCTCCGTAGAAAAGGGCTGTCATATATCCTTGGCCGATGACTGCGGGGGGATGATGACAGGCAAACTGGATGCTTGGGTTCTTGTCATCATGCACGGCGACCCAGTCCATGAACATATAGTTGGGCGCCTGCGAGATGATGCCGTTTGTCCCGATATAGGAGGTGAACTGGTCAATCATGGCGTGAACGCTCGGGGCCAGCTCCTGCACGAGGGCCTTGTCCCCAGTAAACTCGTAGTAGTTCACAAGCGACTGAAGCCAGTAGAACATGTAGCTGGTGTGGAAGGTGTGGTACTTTTCGTTCTCCATCACCCATGTCCATTTGATGAGATCTTGCTTCGCGAGCCAGGGATTGTTCCCCATCGTGTAGTAGTTGACTAGATCGGCGATGAGGTAATCGCCATAATCGCTTATCGGCTCCTGATGCTGTGGAGAGTCGAGATGATGAGTGATCATGCAGATCTGGGTGGACCAGCGTCCACTTTTCCAGAGCTTATTGAGAGCCTCGTCGCTACAACTGAAAGAGCCCTGATATGCAATGGGCTGGGATAGGAAGTCGGCACTGACATCCTCGATCTCAACCGGCTGGGCCGCATCTCGGACAATGACCGTGAGCGAGCCAAGCGCGTAGTAGTCACGGGATTCAAAGCTCTGCTCGCCGTCTCGCAGCTGCACTTCATAGAGACGCGCTCCCTGAGGATCACTCGTCTCATTAGAGACGAGATATAGGCGCGCTCCCTTGCTTCCCTTGACCTTGATGCCGCAGCGACCGGCCATGATCTTGTCGAAATGAAGGGTGAACTGGCCACTCCCCTGGACTGTGATCGGATGTCCGGGCTGAAGGGGCTCGTCAGGAATAGAAACATTCCCCACCACATTGGTGATGTTGAAGTAGGGGTAGCGCACTTCCATCAGGGGGGGAAGTTCACTAACCACTAGGGTCTGCGGAGGGGCAGGCACCACCGTACAGGTGGGCCAGGAAGAGTCGTCGAAATTCGGCAGCAGCCATCCTGTCGGCTCTGCTGTGGCATCGAAGAGCACTGCCGGGCCGCCACCGACCACGCCACTATCCTGAGGAGGCGTCATTGCCATTTTCAGATAAGGCGAATCGATCCCCTTCCAAGTGGGATCGGAGGTGATGGTAACGGTCTTTCCATCGGGATATTCCACGAGAGCCTCGAAGAGCAGTTTATTACAGCCGAGTAGCTCTGCGCTGATGGCATTGGTCCCCTTGTGAAAGAGGGGCGTCAGATCGCGCACCTCGTAGAAATGGCGTTGGGATTCACCGCCAAAGTAATCTTTCCCCGGATCGGAAGGACCCCGCGCAGCGGGCTTCCCGTTGATATAGAGAAGATAATTGTCTGCCGTGAGCCAAGCGGTGACCCTCTTAGGAGTCTGATCAAGGGTGACCTCCTTGCGGAGACAATTGGCAAGTGTCGTCCCTGTGGCGGGTGTTGACACTCCGATCCATTGGGCACTCCAGTTGGTCTTCGACTCCGGTCTTGTCCAGACATAACCGGGAGCCTGAACTCCCTCATGATCGACTTGCACCTTCATTCCGGCATTGATGACCGGGCCGCGAGTGTCGGTGAAGGGAGCGGGAAGTTCGGCAAGCCCGCCAGAAGCCGTAATTAGGATTAGGAGAAAGGCAGTGGGCAGAATAATCTGTCTGATAGGGGTACGCATGGGAGGAAAGTTTAGCTTATACAGCCCGTGACGGGGAATCAAGTCTCCCCGGCAAGCTTGCCCGTGGAGACCACCAAACCTTGACTCTCCCTCCCACTTACGCAAAATGACCAACTCCTATCGTCCAACCACAAACCCATGAAATCATACCGCCTCAACCGTCTTTTCCATTCCCAGTCACGCCGTTGCTTTGATGTCGCCATTGACCACGGATTTTTCAACCAGCCGGGCTTCCTTACCGGCATTGAGAACATGCAGAAGGCCGTCGAGACGGTTGTTGCCGCAGGTCCCGATGCGGTCCAACTTACCAGCGGACAGGCACGTCACCTCCAGTCAATCCCTGGAAAGAAGAAGCCGGCCCTCGTGCTTCGCACCGATGTGGCCAACGTCTATGGCAAGGAGCTGCCGACGACTGCTTTCAGCACAATGATCGAGGAACCAGCTCTTCAGGCCGTCCGCATGGACGCTGCTTGTATGTGCGTGAACCTTTTCCAGATCCCTGGAGCCCCTGAAGTCACTGACCAGTGCATCAAAAACATCACCCTGCTTAAGATGGAAAGTGAGATCTACGGAATGCCCATGATGGTCGAACCCCTTGTATTCCAGCCCAACAGCATTGCAGGCGGTTATATGGTGGATGGTGATCTGGTGAAGATCCAGCATCTCGTCCGCCAAGCCGTTGAACTCGGAGCTGATGTGATCAAGGCCGATCCGACAGACGATGTCTCCGTCTATAACAAGGTCGTCGAGGCGGCGAGCGGCATCCCCGTTCTTGTCCGTGGCGGCGGACGCGCGCCCGATGAGGAGATCCTGTTGCGCACCGAGGAGCTTATGAAGCAGGGTGTCTCTGGCATTGTCTATGGTCGCAATGTTATCCAGCACAACGATCCCGCCGGGATGGTTGCAGCCCTCATGGCGATTGTTCACGAGGGAGCCACTGCAAAGCAGGCGATTTCCTTGATCAAGTCCAAGTAATCCAGTCGAAGTTATACCCCTCCCTATGAGTAAAACACTTCGTCTAGGTATCATCGGCGGCGGTCTCATGGGCCGCGAACTTGCCTCTGCAGTCAGCCGTTGGTGCGCCCTGGAAGATGTCGGCGTCGGCTGCGAACTAACCGCCGTTTGCGATCTCCAGCCCACCGTTCGCGACTGGTTCACCCGCATCCCTTCGGTCAAGCTTCTCACCGGTGATCACCACGAGCTTCTGGCAAGCCCCGATGTCGATGCGGTCTATGTCGCCGTCCCGCATAATCTACACGAGCGTCTCTATCTCGACACGATGGAAGCAGGCAAGGATCTACTCGCGGAGAAGCCCTTCGGCATCGATCTGGCAGCAGCCCGCACCATTGCGGCGAAGGCCAAGGAGCTCGGGCGCTTTGTCCGCTGCAGCTCGGAATTCCCATTCCTGCCAGGTGCACAGCGCGTCTTTAAATTGGCGCGTGAAGGCAAATTCGGCCGTCCTCTGGAAGTACATTCCTTCTTCCACCACTCAAGCGATCTGGATCCCACCAAGGCGATCAACTGGAAGCGTCAAACCAAGACCTGCGGCGCCATCGGCGTTATGGGAGATCTTGGAATGCATGTCATGCACCTTCCTCTCCGACTGGACTGGAAACCAATACGCGTCTATTCCCAGCTTCAGAAGGTTTATACCGAGCGTCCAGATGGGAAGGGAGGCATGGCTCAGGCCGACACTTGGGATAATGCGATCCTCCACACCGAGGCCTCTGTACTCGGCGAGGAAATTCCCATGCGTCTTGAGATGAAGCGTCTCGCACCCGGTGAGACCAATAGCTGGACCTTTGAAGTCCTAGGCACCGATGGCGGCGCCCGCTTCTCCACCAAGGATCCGAAAGCTCTCTACCTTTTTGAGCGCGGAAAAGAACAGTCCTGGAAGAGGATCGATCTAGGCTTCCAGATGCCTTTCAAGACCGTCACAGGCGGCATCTTCGAGCCCGGTTTCCCCGATATACTCCAGCAGATGATGGCAGCCTTCGCAGCAGAACGCGAAGGATTGCTTGGTGACCGTTTCGGTTGTGTCACGCCTGAAGAGGCCGTGGCCAGCCATGAAGTCTTTGCTGCTGCTCTCGAGTCACACAAGTCCCGCAGCGCCGTCACCCCATGACGAGAGGTTTTAACTGATCTCTTTCAAGAGGGCATGGAATAAATTAATTCCATGCCCTTTTGAAAGTTCGGTCGGCATTAATCAACTGCTGAAATTACCCCTAACGGAACGAACAATCATGAGTGAACGCTGCGGTATTCTGGCCGGCGGAAACTGGATCGTCGATCAGGTCAAAATCATTGATGTTTTTCCCGGCCAGGATGCCTTGGCCAATATCCTGAGCGAAGAGCGCTGCAATGGCGGAGGCCCCTTCAATGTCCTCAAGGATCTTGCGCTTATGAAGGCCCCCTTCCCGCTCGAGGCGGCGGGTCTCATAGGCCATGACGAGGCTGGTTCCTGGATTCTCCAGGAGTGCGCGGCTGTCGGCATCAAGTCAGAGGGGTTACATCAGACTTCGGAAGCTCCGACATCCTACACCGATGTGATGACGGTGAAGGAATCGGGGCGCCGTACTTTCTTTCACCAACGCGGCACAAATGCCCTGCTCGGGCCGGAGCATTTTGACTTCGGCGTATCCAATGCGAAAATATTCCACCTCGGCTATCTCCTCCTGCTCGACCGACTCGATGAAGTGACCGCAAGCGGCCGCACGGTGGCACATGATCTTCTGGCAAAGGCCCGCAAGGCGGGACTCTTGACTTCGGTCGATGTCGTTAGCGAGGATTCCAATCGCTTCTCCCATATCGTCAATGCCGCACTGCCAGAGGTAGATTACTGCTTCGTGAACGAATTTGAAGCCGAGCGGACCACGGGTATCAAGCTTCGCGATGGAGACACGCTTCTTTATGAAAATCTTGCTCTCGCTGCCCGCAGCATCCTGAATGCCGGGGTAAGAAAAGCTGTTTTTCTTCATTATCCCGAAGGTGCCTGTGCCTTCACGCCTGAAGGTGACGCCACTTATCAATCCTCCCTCCGACTTCCAGAGGGATACATCCGTGGCACTGTGGGAGCGGGGGATGCCTTTGGCGCGGGAGTGCTCTTTGCCCTGCATGAGAACGAACCCCTCGCCCGCACACTTCTCTATGGTATCTGCGCTGCTGCCGCCTCCCTGAGCGATCCGACCACATCAAACGGGATGAAGCCGCTCAAGGATTGTCTGTCCCTTGCAGAGACTTGTGGCTTTCCGGAAGAATCCGCGCGACTTTCCCGGGGAACGAACGATTTTTAATGAGCGACTCCTCAACCCTTCGCGCCGAACTCCAAGCCGCCATCGCCGGTCTTGACGTCCGCTCCGAGGCGGAGGAACTTTTCGCCTATTCCTACGATGGAACCGCCGCCCTCCAGCAGGTGCCTGGCGTAGTGGTCTTTGCCGAAACGAACGAACATGTTGCGGCCGTGCTTCGTTTTGCCATGAAGAAGGGTATTGCTGTTGTCACGCGCGGCTCGGGAACAGGCCTGAGTGGCGGCAGCCTCCCCACCCCGGGATGTATTGTTCTCTGCCTCTCCCGGATGAACCGTATCTTGGAACTTGATCTGGCCAACCTAACTCTGCTGGCAGAGGCGGGGGTAATAACCGCCCAGATCGCCGAGGCAGCATCTCAAGCAGGACTTTTCTACCCTCCCGATCCCGGATCGATGAAGATTTCTACAATCGGCGGCAATGTTGCTGAAAACTCCGGCGGCCTCCGGGGGCTGAAATATGGTGTCACGCGCAATTATGTTATGGGACTGGAGGTCGTTCTACCCACCGGCGAAGTGATGTGGACCGGCAACAAATGTGTCAAGGATGTGGCCGGATACAGCTTGCGCGATCTCTTTATCGGATCGGAAGGCACTCTCGGAGTGATCACCAAGGTTTTGCTGAAACTCATCCCCCCCCCTGCAGCACGAAAGACGATGCTGGCCGTTTATGGCAACATGGAAGATGCCGCACGTACGGTCTCTGCAATCATCGCGGCCAAGATAATCCCCTGCACGCTGGAGTTCCTAGATCGGGTTACGATCAATTGCGTCGAGGATTACGCCGCAATCGGACTGCCACGGGATGCGGAGGCCCTGCTTCTGATCGAAAGTGACGGATATCCCGGGGCCGTAGAGGAAGAGGCCGCCTTCATGAAGGAAATCGCTCTAGCCAATGGGGCCACTTCAGTCACAACCGCTGCGACCGCCGAGGAGGCAACCGCCCTCGCATCCGCCCGCCGAACCGCCTTTTCGGCTTTGGCACGCGTCGGGCCGACGACCATTCTAGAAGATGCTACTGTGCCTCGCGACCGCCTGCCAGAGATGGTGCGATGCATTCAGGATGTGGCAGCGCGATACGGACTTAATATCGGCACCTTCGGTCACATGGGGGATGGCAACCTCCACCCCACATTCCTCACCAATGAGAAGGATGCCGATCAGATGCATCGCGTCGAAGAGGCGATGAAGGAGATTTTTGCCATGGCGGTGAAACTAGGCGGCACGATCACAGGAGAACACGGTGTAGGGCTGGCTAAGAAAGCTTTCCTTCCGGGAGCCGTTGGTGAACTCAATGTGGAGGTGATGCGCGTGATAAAGCGTTCCTTTGACCCAGCGGGAATTCTCAATCCGGGCAAGATTTTCGACCCTGCGACAACCGCGTGAGCACGACAGTCACCAAGGCCGCGCATGCCCCGGACTCCCTTACGGGGGAGACGCTTCGCAATCTAGACTACTCGGTGCTCCAGCAATGTATGCACTGTGGGATGTGTCTGCCGACCTGCCCAACCTACGACATCACCAAACTAGAAAAGAACAGTCCCCGCGGACGTATTGCCCTAATGCGGGCCATTGCCGACGGGAAGCTGGAACTCACTCCTGCCTTTGGTGAGGAGATGTCTTACTGCCTAGGATGCCTCGCCTGTGAAACGGCCTGCCCGGCTGGAGTCGACTATGCCCATCTCTTTGAAGTCGCCCGCGCCGACATCAGTCGCTCCGGAGTGACGGCCTCCCCGATGCGCTCGTTCAGCCATTCAGTGATACTCCGGGGCCTTTTCACTCATCCCAGGCTACTACGTCTAGTCGGGCGAGTTCTCTGGCTTCATCAGGCCTCTGGAGCCCAGGCACTGGTGAGAAGACTCGGCCTGACGCGTCTCCTTCCCCGCAAACTGCGTGAACTCGAGCCTCAGGCTCCGACAGTCCTTCCGAAATTTTCCAATCAGGTCATTAAACCGATCGAGAAGCCCGAGACAGCAGGGGGAACAAAGCCCCGTTACCGCGTCGGCGTGCTGACCGGCTGTATTCAGGATCTTGTCTTCTCCGATGTAAACCGGGATACGGTCGATGTCCTTCTTGCCAATGACTGCGAGGTGGTGACTCCTCCGGTCCAGCCCTGCTGCGGTTCACTCCATGCCCACAATGGAGAGGCGGAGACGGCTGCCCTTCTGGCGCGACGGATGATCGATCTCTTCGATCCCTTCTCGTTCGATGCAATCATCACCAACGCCGCCGGATGCGGTTCCCATCTCAAGACCTATGGGCGCTTACTGGCAGAAGACCCGCTTTATGCGGGGCGCGCCGTAGAATGGGACCGTAAAATCAAGGATATCAACGAATGGTTGGTTGAGATCGGCTTTCGAGCACCACGGGGGAACGCTGAGCCTCAAAAAGTCACCTATCACGAGGCCTGCCATCTCTGCCACGGGCAGAAGATCACCCGTCAGCCACGATTGATACTCAAGGCCATTCCCGGGGTGGAACTGGTTGAGCTTCCCGAGTCGAACTGGTGCTGCGGCAGCGCAGGGGTCTACAACATCACCCAGCCGGAAACGGCTGCGATCCTTCAGGAGCGCAAGATCGGCAATGTACAGAAGACCGGAGCGACAACGGTCGCTACCTGCAATCCCGGCTGCCATCTCCAGCTTCAGACCGGCCTCAAAAATCAGGGGAGCAGTCAGCAAGTCTCCCAGCCAGTCTCGCTTCTTGCTGAAGCCTATCGTAACGAGAAATCATCCTGAAGATTTCAATTTCCACCCCAATCTCCCCAGCGATTTCATGAGGTTCTTCTCTCCGGTACTCGCAGCCCTCACGCTCGTGCTTAGTCTGATTCCGAAGGGATTAGCAGACGATGTCTATCAGTGGTCGATTCCGGTTTATGGCGGAGAGGATCGCCGGGCCTATCTCTGGATTCCACCCGGGTGCAGACATGTGCGGGGGTTGATCCTTGGACTTAACAACATGCAGGAGGAATACCTCTTCATGAATGATGAATTCCGGAAGAATCTTGCCGACCTCGATCTGGGAATTGTCTGGATTTTTCCTGGGTTCGCCATCGCACCCGCCAACAAACAACCTCCCCTCAGTGGCCCCTGGCCCAATGGGCAACAGGGGCAAAAGGATATTGAAAGGGTGCTCTCCGATCTTGCTAGGGAATCGGGCTATTCGGAAATCGCAGATGCTCCATTGCTCCCGATAGCCCATTCGGCAGCCTCTCCGTTTGTCTGGGGAATCAGCAGCTGGAGTGACCGTGTCTTCGCAGGAATACCGCTAAAGGGATACTATACAGGAGGTCCAGCGGCCAATGTTCCCTATCTGACTATCGGCTCGGAATGGGCCGAAGTAGGTGGCCCGAACTGGGGCGAGGGCTGGGAGACTTATCGTGAGACAATACTCCGCATACGATCCAATCAGGCCACTGGTCGTGATGTGGAACTCATCGGCAATATTCCCGACATGGGTGCCGGACACTACAATAGCAACCCCGATCTGGTACCTATCATCAACCTCTTCATTCGCAAGGCGGTCGCAGCGAGACTACCCGAACATCCTCCGGTGAGTGGACCGGTTCCCCTGAAGTCTATCACAGCAGGAATGGGAGCCTTAGCCGACTCAATGAATCTTGGGACTGCCGAATTTCATCCCGTGCCTTACGATCAATATTCGGGAGACAAGAAGAAGGCCGACTGGTTTTTTGACACCGAACTGGCTGAGGCGATCAATGATTATGTCATGCAGCGCATCAATAAGAAGCCAGAGATGATTAATGCTCTCGACGAGCAGGGGGAGCCTGTTTCGCTCGCCAACAGCGGCGTGGCCGATGTCCATCCCAGTATTGCCGCCGATGGCACCTTCAGAGTGAAGGCCGTCTATCTTGACAGATCCCCTCATGCCTTGCTTTACGGTGGAGTTCCCCTGGGTCATGCCGACGTCCCAATCCTCTATAGAGTCAGCTCAGGTGGACTCAAACAGGTTGGCCCCGACACCTTCCGAATCTGGGCTCATCGAGGGAATCTCAGTCGTCAGTCACAGCCTTGGGAACCACACATCATGGCTTGGTCGCCGGGAAATGTAGAATACCGCTCGGCGGATC
The DNA here is from genome assembly GCA_003136515.1 of Spartobacteria bacterium. The sequence goes on along the minus strand of PLEU01000154.1, from coordinate 2,657 downwards.
GTCCAATCCACCCCTTCATCAGCAATCACCTCACCGAAGGAACTGCACAAACAATAGATTTTCCTCAAATTCCAAATCAGCCTGCTAATGCAAAATCAATAGCCTTAAGGGCTACGGCAAGCTCTGGGCTTCCCGTGCAGTTCTTCGTCATTTCGGGTCCAGCTACCCTCAGTGAGGATAACAAGACCCTTTTCTTCACACCCATTCCCACTCTAGCTAAGATGCCTGTGCGTATCCGTATGGGTGCCTACCAATGGGGAAGTCCAAATGAGCCGAAAGTCCAGACAGCACCCGAAGTGATTCAGGAGTTCTTTCTCGGAGGTAATCCAAAGCCAGAACAGCTCGTTCCACCCGATATTTCCTCTCCTTATTGGACTAACGGAGCAACGACTTTCCCTTAAATTCAATCCACCCCTCATACACCATTCCCATCCGCCCCACCCGTCTGATAAAGATAGCAATTCTCCACCCAAGCCCCCCCTAATTCGCCTCCATGAAAATGCTCCACTCAATCTCGGCACTTGCCCTCTCCGGGTTAACTTTCGGACTCCTTCTTTCAGTAAGCTGCAGTGCAAGCGCACAGACTAATATCCCGTTCTGGAATCCAAATCTACCCATTTCCACTCGCGTGGATGACATTGTCTCCCGTATGACTCTGGAGGAGAAGGCAGGTCAGATGATGAACGGAGCTCCAGCCATTCCACGACTGGGCCTTCCAGCCTATGAATGGTGGAGTGAAGGACTGCATGGTCTCTGGACGACCAAAGCAACGACCTTCCCCATGCCAATCGGCTTGGCCAGCAGCTTCGATCTCTCCTTGGAAACCAATGTGGCTCATGCTATCTCGGATGAAGCCCGTGCTTGGTACAACTGGGCCAACAAGGGACAGGTTGATTCGGAGCATGCCCATGGCCTGACCTATTTTGCACCGAACATTAATATCTTCCGCGACCCCCGCTGGGGCCGTGGTCCAGAAACTTACGGAGAGGATCCCTACCTCACCGCGCAATTCGGAGTAACCTACGTGAAGGAGATGCAGGGGTACGACCCCAAATACCTGAAGCTGATCTCCACCCCGAAACATTTTGCCGTCCACAGTGGGCCGGAATCAGAACGCCATGGTTTCAATGCTAACCCTTCTCTCTACGATCTAAACGACACCTATCTCCCTGCATTTGAAGCCGCCGTACGCGATGGACATGCTGAATCTGTTATGACTGCCTACAGCGCACTTTATGGGGTTCCGGATAGTGCGAACCCGATTCTTGTTAAGCAAAAACTGCGCGGTGAGTGGGGCTTCAAGGGCTATGTCATTTCCGACTTTGGTGCCGTGAAGGACATTTTTAGCGGTGATTCGAACAAGGGGCATTTCTATGTCAAATCAATGGCCGAGGCTGCCGCTGCGGCTGTCAATAATGGGTGCGACATGACCTTCTACCATGAGTATGATGCCCTGCCGGAAGCGGTGAAAGAAGGTCTTGTGACCGAAGATCAGGTAAATGTTTCCCTGAAACGCCTTTTCACAGCGCGGATGAAGACCGGAATGTTTGATCCACCATCGATGGTTCCTTACAGCAATATTTCTGAGAATGTCATCGATAACGCTCCGCATCGCCTACTGGCACTCAAAGCGGCGCAGGAGTCGATGGTCTTGCTCAAGAATGATGGCAATCTCCTCCCCCTCAGCACCAACATTCACTCCATTGCTCTCATTGGCCCCAACGCCGACAACCTTTGCAGCATGGGAGGCAACTACCCATTGCAGGCCTGGGCGGGTCGCCCGAGCACTTCGTCTAAATTTGTCACCCCGCTGGAAGCGCTTCAGCAACGTGCGGAGGCGGCAGGCATTAAGCTAGAATATGTCAAAGGATGCAACCTCACCGATATGGATCAACTGACCCCGGCCCCGATCCCATCGACTGCACTGAAGAGCGACGGAAAACCGGGCCTCAAAGGGGAATATTTCTCCAATGAAAATTTCCAGGGGCTCCCGGTTCTCACCCGCCAAGACGACACGGTGAATTTTAATTGGTCCATCACGCCACCACCGGGCCTGAATCATGATCACTACAGCGTCCGATGGACCGGCAACGTGACGGCTACCAGGGATGGAAACTACATCTTTGCCGTTCGGGGCGATGACGGATTCCGCCTCTTTGTTAACAACCAGAGCGTCATTGATGATTGGGGAGTCCACCAGGCTGAAACAAAACTGGTTGCAGTGCCCCTGAAGGCTGGTGAAAGCGTTCCGATCAAACTGGAGTATTTCCAGGAAGATCGTGGAGCTGAAATTTCATTGTCTTGGCTCGAGGCCAACCAGGCTCCCTTCTCTGATGCCATTGCCGCAGCCAAGAGCGCCGATGTCGTCGTTTTTGTCGGAGGAATCTCTTCCATCATTGAAGGAGAAGAGGGAACCCCGATGGGCGGCGACCGCACGACAATGGATCTCCCTGCGGTGCAGCAGCAGCTACTGGAGGCGGTGGCAACCACCGGCAAACCGGTTGTCTGCGTCCTCATGAACGGAAGCGCCATGTCAGTTAACTGGGCAGAATCACATGTGCCTGCCATCGTGGAATCTTGGTATCCTGGAGAAGAAGGAGGTCAGGCTATTACCGACGTTCTATTTGGAGATTACAACCCCGCAGGACGACTCCCCC
>PLEU01000002.1:9640-9774 GCA_003136515.1 Spartobacteria bacterium | reverse complement strand
TCACCGATGGCCTACGATTCCAAAATCGAGGGGAACATCATCATCACGAAGCTTGATGCCGCCATCAACTGGGTGCGAAAAAACGCATTGTGGCCGATGCCTATGGGTCTCGCCTGTTGCGCGATTGAGCTGAT
>PLEU01000002.1:0-9625 GCA_003136515.1 Spartobacteria bacterium | reverse complement strand
CAGATGCCCGAGCCGAAGTGGGTAATCGCCATGGGTGCCTGTGCTTCCTCTGGCGGGATGTATCGTAGCTACGCGACGCTGCAGGGGGTCGATCAGATCATCCCGGTTGATGTCTATATTTCCGGCTGTCCGCCGCGCCCCGAGGCACTCCTCGACGGCCTGATGAAGCTTCAGGGGAAGCTGATGACCGAGCGCTCCTTCCTCGACCAGAAGAGGGCACTGCTGGAGTCGATCCGATGAGCGCTGCCGCTGACGCCGACACGATCAAAAAAGCGTTTACTTCCGATAATTTCACCCGGAATGAATTCCGCGGCGAAACGACTCTCTCCTTCGAGTCCTCGCGTATACGCGACCTCTGTTTCTATTGTCGCGATCAACTCGGTTACGACATGTTGCTCGATATCAGTAGTGTCGATAATTTCGGTTCAGACCCTCGTTTTGAAGTGGTCTACGAACTCTATTCGCTGGAAAAGAAAACTCACCTGCGCCTGAAGGTTACAACTGCGGAGGATGTCGCCGAAGTTGACACCGTCTGCGACATTTGGCCGACGGCAAACTGGCACGAACGTGAGGTCTGGGATCTCATGGGAGTACGTTTCCGAAATCATCCCGATCTACGCCGCATTCTGATGTGGGAGGGTTATCCCTATCATCCGCTCCGCAAGGACTTTCCGCTGGAGGGAATTCCAAGCGATGTGCCTGATGTGGCCTTCACCGAGGTGGCCCCGCTCGCCGGCGGCCCTTTCGTCACCATCCCCACGGATGGCAATACCGAGGTGCGCGAGCCCCGTGCCCGCCATGCCGGCGATCTCCCGACACCGGCAACATTCATCGCGGAGCCTTGATCTCCGGGGAATCCTCCTATCGCGAGTATCTGGCCCGCCTAGCGGGAGAGAAGCGTGTGGCGCTCGACACGGAAGCTGACAGCCTCCACTGCTATTTTGAGAAGCTCTGTCTTATTCAGAGCGGCTGGGGGCAAGATGCCCAGAGTGGCTGGGCACAGAACCTCCAATTAATTGATCCGCTGGCGGGACTGCCGCTAGAGGACTTCTTTGAGGCCCTGAAGGGAAAGACCATTCTTTTCCACGATGCCGACTACGATCTGCGCCTGCTGCGCCGTTCGGGCGAATTTCCCGATCAGGATATTTTTGACACCATGATCGCGGCACGTCTCTGCGGTGAACCGCAGCTCGGTCTCGCCGCGCTGGTGGAGAAATACTTCGGAGTCACCCTTTCCAAAGCCTCGAGGAAGGCCAACTGGGCACAGCGTCCTCTCTCCGATCAAATGGTCGAATATGCACTCAACGATGTACGATTCCTCCCGCAGCTCGCCGATATTCTGGCGGCCCGGCTTGAGGAACTCGGCCGCTTAGAATGGTACGGCCAATCGCGTGACCGGATGATCAGGGGCACCCGTGAAACGCGTCAGCGCGATGAGGAAAATCTTTGGCGCATCACCGGCTATGCTGCCCTACCTCCCCGTGGCTGGGCCATTCTCCGCTCCCTCTGGCGCTGGCGCGACAGCGAGGCACGGCTCTGGGACCGTCCATCCTTCCATGTCCTCTCCAATGAAAATCTTCTACAGCTCGCAAGTGAGGCCGCCAAGGGCAGCAAATTCTCCCGCCCCCGCCTGCCACAGCCGCGTGCTGGGCGCATGGAAGAGGCCTTGGAAGAAGCTCTCGCCCTTCCCGAGTCCCAGTGGCCTCAGATGATCCGTGGCGTCCGTGTGCGGGCTAGCAAGGAGCAGATTGACCGCTTCAATAGACTCCGCGATCATCGTGACCGGATTGCCCGTGATCTTGATCTCGACCCTTCCATTCTCGCTCCCAAGGCGGCTTTGGAAGCCGTCGCTGCAGACCCCGCCGCCGCCGTTCTTCTGCCTTGGCAGCGCAGCCTACTCGGCCTCTCCCCTCTTACAGAAATCATCGCGGAAGACAATTCCGAGCTTCGGGAGATTAATGAAGCCGCAAAGGCCGAGGCAGCCTGATCTTCCTCCTGCTATTGTCACATGAGCAGTCCCAGCTCAGGAGTATGTGATCTTATTGCGCTCGCGTTGGCCGAGGATTTGGGAGGCGATCACACTCATTGGAATGCTGAGGGTGATGTGACTTCACGAGCATTTATTCCGGCTGACTCGCAAGCCCGCGCTCAAATCGTGGCCCGCGCACCCTGTGTGGCCGCGGGTCTCTCCACTGCGGTTGAGGTCTTTCGCAAAGTCGATCCCGCCCTGGAAATCAGCGTTGACTGCCACGACGGGGATCAAATGCAACGCGAAGCAATTCTTCTGACAATCCGGGGATCCACCCGCTCTATTCTTTCCGGAGAGCGGACGGCGCTGAATTTCCTTGGCCACCTCTGCGGGATCGCCACGCTTGCCCGCCGCTATGCCGATGCGGTGGCGGGAACAGGAGTACAACTCCTCGACACACGCAAGACGACTCCCGGTTGGCGACTTCTGGAGAAACTTGCGGTGAAGGCGGGCGGTTGCGTGAATCACCGCATGGGTCTCCATGATGCCGTGTTGGTGAAGGACAATCATCTCGCCGCTCTAGGGGATCTTTCGCTCCTGCCGCCGGCAATCGAAAAGCTGCGTGCCGTACATCCGGGACTTCCGATCGTGATTGAGGCGGATACGATGGCTCAGGTCGGGCGATTGCTGGTCATCCCAGGCATTGATGTCATCCTCCTCGATAACATGTCGTGCGATCTGATGAAACAGGCCGTTGAGCTCCGTTCGATGACAGCCCCCGGCGTGTTGTTGGAGGCAAGCGGGGGCGTGACTTTGGAAAAAGTCGCCGCGATTGCGCAAACGGGGGTGGATCGCATATCCGTGGGAGCCATCACTCATTCTTCGCAAAACGCCGACCTCTCATTGGAACTGGAAAGCTACGGCCCATGAGTTCTCTGTTCCCTTTGGATGCTTCCCTGATTTCTGCGGCCTCCCCTTGGGGCATTCCTGTAAAGGTGGTTTCGGAAACAACTTCCAGCAATGACGAACTGCTCCGATTGGGTGAATTTGGGGAACAGAGTGCACCCACGGGAACACTCGTTTTTGCAGAAAGACAAACGGCGGGACGCGGCCAATTCCAGCGGCTTTGGGCCTCCAGCGAGCCACTTGGACTCTGGTTCTCACTTCTGTTGAGAATGGAGATCAGCGATTCCACGATTCCCGCGCTTTCGAGTTTTGCCGCTGTCGCCCTTGCGGAGGCTCTTGCAGAACTTGGCTTTACCAATATGCATATCAAGCCTCCGAACGACCTCTATCTCGTTGGGCGCAAGGTCGCGGGGATTTTGGTTGAGACACGCTCGGGGAAAAGTCCCTTCGCCGTTGTCGGCATCGGGCTGAATGTGAACCAGCGCATGGAAAATTTTCCCGCAGCTCTTCAATCCCTTGCTATCTCACTTGCCGTCGCTTCGGGATGCCCTGCGGGAAGAGATCTCGATCGCAATGAGATTGCAGCAATTCTACTCCGTTCGCTAGGACGCAATGAACGTCTCCTCCGCACGAATCCCCCCGCACTGCTTGCCAGGTGGAACAGCTTAGTCGTAAGTCCGGCCATGCCGCCCATCACGAAATGAAGACCTATGACGGCGACCGCCCGATCCTTGCCATCGAATCATCTTGCGATGAAACGGCGGCTGCGATTTTGCGCCCCTCCGGCACCATCCTCGCAAGCCTGATCGCCTCGCAAGCAGCGGAACATGCCCGCTTCGGAGGTGTCGTTCCCGAAGTCGCCTCCCGCAATCATCTCCTTGCGATCGATCCGCTTGTCAGACGCGCCTTAAGTGACGCCGGCATTTCGCCCCACGATCTTGGGGCCGTGGCGGCTACTTCAGGCCCCGGCCTAGCCCCGGCGCTGCTTGTGGGGGCCTCCTATGCCAAGGGGTTTGCGCTCGCACTTGGCATCCCTTATCTGGCACTCAACCATTTAGAAGGACATCTACTCTCCCCGTTTCTTGGGCAGGAGACCATTCCACATCACATTGCCCTGCTTGTCAGCGGGGGGCACACGCAACTTACTGAAGTACGCGGCGCAAACGATTACACTCTCCTTGGCAGGACGTTTGATGATGCTGCGGGCGAGGCCTTTGACAAAGTAGCAAAGCTTCTCGGCCTCAGCTATCCCGGCGGTGTTGTGATCGACCGTCTCGCAGCAACAGGCAATCCATTAAAATATCCTTTTCCCAAGGCGTTCATGGAAAAGGGTAATCTCGACTTCAGCTTCAGCGGACTTAAAACCTCCGTCCGCTACTTTCTGGAAAAAAATCCCGATCTCTCGAAGTCACCGCAAGGAATGGCTGATCTTTGCGCCTCCGTCCGCCATGCCATCGTCGATGTCCTGATTCAAAAAACCTCACGGGCCGTTGAATCCTATGGACTCGGGGATGTCGCTATCTCGGGTGGTGTCGCGGCAAATGAAGCTCTCCGCTCAGGCCTTCTCAAAATCTGTCAGAGCAAAGGATGGATGCTTCACCTTCCCCCTCCCAAACTCACAACCGACAACGCCGCCATGATGGCCTTTGCCGCTGTCCATCACCTTAGATCGGGTGGATCAAGCCCCATTGCTCTGGAAATTGAACCGCAGTGGAGAGTGGGGAAGGCGATCTAAAAGGAGTCAGGATCCTGGATTTTCCGGTCAAGATGAGCGGAGCAGAGATGCAGCGCCCCGCGCTGAGAGAACAAGCCCAACACCAAAGCCTTTATTAGGTTCCGCGTGTATTGCCGAAGAGCTCAATATGAATTCTCGGCGCATACCGAAATCCGTGTTCCAGGCATATCTCTGCCAACAAGGGACCGCGTTCGCGCAGAGTCTCCACATCCGTTCCCTCAGGCATGAGCAAGACTCGGTCGCGCGAGAAGCCTGAAACGTTGCCAATCTCTGCAAGTAATCCCTCAATCTCGGGAAGATCCTCCAAGGCTGAAACGACGAATTTGAGCTGGGTTGGACAGGATTCCAGCCATGCACGAATCACCCCGGGCTGAAAACGGGTCAGTTCATGACGCTGGCTCCATGGGCCGGCCTGAGCGGAATCGGGAGTGGAATTAGCCAGTTTCGGACTGAGGGAGGCGAGGTCACAGACAATGCCTTGCGGAGCCACGGTGGCGGCTGTTTCTATCGTTATCTGGTGCCCGGCTTCCCTAAGTCCGAAAGCCAGTTCCTGAATCCCGGAAGCGATCATAGGCTCTCCACCGGTGAGCACCACATGGGGGCAGTCATAAGCCTTCACTCGGGCGAGTATTTCCGGAATAGTCATAGTCTCCCCCTCGGGATTCCAAGAGGCATAGGGGGTATCACACCAGCGGCAGCGAAGATTGCAGCCGGACGTGCGAACAAAAACAGACGGCACTCCAAGCAGCAATCCTTCTCCCTGGATGGAATGAAAGATTTCAGAAATCCTCATGAGGTCAGCACTTTCATTCTTTCAAAACTTTCCACTAATTTTCCGAGGCTTTGGAGGCAGCGGATCCGTAGACGCGTAGGATGTCGGATCAGGCACGTCCGCAAGGAGAAAAGCCTCGCGGCGTTCGACACATGTACCACAGCTTCCGCAGTGAAGCTCCCCTCCCTTATAGCATGACCACGTGCGCTTGAAATCAACGCCGAGTGCCGCCCCGCGTCGGACAATATCGGTCTTGTCCATGGCTACAAAAGGCCTCAGAAGTGCGATGCGGGCATAGGTTCCAGCGGAAATTGCCTGCGCCATCGGATTCAGAAAATCCTCCCGGCAGTCGGGATAGATTGCGTGGTCTCCGGAATGAGCGGCGATGACGATCCCCTCTGCTCCATGGCTCTCGGCAAATCCGGCTGCGATCGCGAGCATGATCCCGTTGCGAAACGGAACAACAGTGCTCTTCATCGACTCCTGCTCGTAATGGCCGTCGGGAATGCTCCCGCCGCTTCTCAGAAGATCCGAGTAAAATTCATGGGCAACGAAATCAAGTGCGGCGATGCGGTGAGGGACCCCGGTCTGCATTGAGTGCCAGGTTGCCATCGGAAGCTCTTTGTGATGGTGCTTCGCCCCGTAGTCAAAACTTAGCGCAGCCACTACTTCATGAATTTGCAGCGCCTCATGAAACACCGTCACGGAGTCCAGCCCCCCACTAAGCAGGACGACTACCTTCACCGTTTTTTTGCAGAGGATTTGACCCCTCGATCATGCACCGCTTCCACACGGATGCCAATGCCACCCCGTGGTGAAAAATCCCCGATTACCACGGCCCGGCGGGGCGCAATGGCGGAGACGAGATCGCTCAGAATCCTGTTCACAATCCCTTCCGCAAACACGGCCTGATTCCGATAGGCACCGAGATAGTGCTTCAGTGACTTGCTCTCAATGCAGAGGCGATCAGGGGTGTAACGGATTGTGATCTCCGCAAAATCCGGTTGCCCGGTAACAGGACAATGGGAGGTAAATTCCCTTGTGAAAAAAGTGACTTCGTAATCCCGGGAGGCGGGGCTCTCAAAACTCTCCAACGCAGCCTCCTCTGGCGATGAGACTTGGGGGAGGGGGCCGCCGCCTAAGAGCGTCAGCGAATTCTTGATTGAAGGCTTAGCCATGAAGGGAATCGTTTAGCAGACTACTCCGTGAGCCAAGCTCAAATCAGCGAATCCCAAGGAGTCATGCGCCGTTATGAGGATTGCCCCCGCTTTCCTTCCTATAGCTTTGTTGTATCGTGGCTTTGTGCGAAAACCCCTCCTTTGGATTCTCTTGGCGTCGCTTTTGATCTTTCTTCCCCTCATCGTCTTTTTCTCAGTCGTCCGCTGGCTATCCGGTGATGATTTTCATGCGATTCTCGAGGAAAAATCTTCTGAAGCGCTTCATGCCAAAGCCTCGCTCGGACCGCTGCGTTGGGGATGGTTTGATCTCTTCACTCCTCATCTGCATGCCGAGGGGCTTGATTCCACCTCCCTTCGGCAACTTGAAGCCAGTGGCCTTCGTAGTCATTTCAATCCCTATGGTCTCCTCCTCGGGCAATGGCATGTAGACGAGATTTCCCTAGATAATGCAGAGTTGCATATCGACACCTCCAGGCCAAAGAACAACCTCGAGAAAACACCTCTCCAGGCCCCATCCACGCTCCCCTCCTGGATACCCTCCAAGCTGCTGATCGATGTTGTCAGAGTGGCAAAGGCCGATATCTTTCTCGCCCTGCCTGAGGAGAAGTCACTGGAGATACTTGACACTCGACTTGAGGCATACCCAGATGGGAATGAAATCCGTATTGAAGGGAGTGGAGGAGTGATGCAAAGCCCCTATTTGCCGGACTTGAATATTGAAACTGTGCGATGCCGGATCGAGCCATCACTTGTCGATCTGAGCGGTGCTGACCTCTCGTTCCCGAGTGGTGGGACGGTTCATTTTGAAGGATCCTTCCCCGACGTCGATGTGAGTACCCTTAAGGGTCGCTGGGAGATGGTTCCCATAGCCACATTGTTGCCACTTCTGAACCAGAAGATCACCGGCACCCTTGAGGGCAGTGCCACCATTCAATGGAATCAGGAAGGAACTCGCTCCATCGATGGAACGGTCAAAGCTCATGATGTCACGCTCGCAGGCATTCCTATGATGGATGAAGTCTCCCGCCTGACGGAGATGGATGCGTTTCATCACCTCTTCCTTCAGCAGGCCCAGGCCAGTTTTTCATTGAATGGAGAGAGCACAACTTGGAAGGGTGTCGTACTGGAATCTCAAGGGCTTATCAAGCTAGTCGGCGCAGCCACTACCCAGCAAGGTGGAGCACTAAGCGGAGATTTCCAACTCGGACTCTCCAGCCCAATTGTAAAGGTCATCCCGGGCGCGGCGGAAGTCTTCAGCAAGGATCAGCATGACGGCTATTTCTGGACTCCTCTTCATGTCGGAGGAACCCTTACCCACCCGACCGAAGATCTTACGCCACGCGTAACCGCTGCGGTTCTTAGCAACGCCGGGCTTCTGATCCAACAAGGCATGAAGCAAGGCCTTCAAATCCTCGGTCTCGACAGAAAATCTCCGGTGCCTTCAGGAGAAATGAATAATCCTGCAGCTACTCCTACTCCGAATCCCGTCGAAGACATCAAGCAGGGGGCCGGAACCGTTATCGATACGCTCGGGGGGTTTCTCAAATAAGACCGGCATTACGTAATTCTCAGTAAGCGAAGGGCTTCGTCAAGGGCCTCATCTGCCGGAACGTTGCTAAGATTCAAGGTAGGAAACGAGTGCTGGTTTTTGAACCAGGTAATCTGCCGTCTGGCATAACGCCTTGTGCTTTGAATAATCCGGATCATTGCTTCTTCTCGCGAAATCTCCCCGCGAGAATGCGCTTGGATCTCACGCAAGCCGAGCGTCATCGCAGCTGTCGCGCCGATTTCCTTGCCGGTCAATCCCGCAACCTCAGACTCCACACCACGCGCAAAGATCGCCGCTATATTTGTCTCAATTCTGGCATAGAGTTCCTCCCGGTCGCGCAGCAGTAGAATTCCGCGCATAGGGGAAGCAGACTTGGATTGACTTGCAGTGCGCGATGCCATTAACGGCTTTCCCGTGAGAAGGATAATCTCTAGGGCACGCTCGACACGACGGCGATTGGCAAGATCGATGATTGCCTCCGCCTTTGGATCGGCAGAACGCAGCCGTTCTATGAGCAGCGGAAGATCAAGCCGGGAAAATTCATCCCTGAGGGCTGGATTGGATCCCGGCAACTCTTCAATACCTCCCAGAAGGGCCTTCAGATATAGTCCCGTGCCACCGACAAGTATGGGAATTCGGCCCCGCCCGACTACATCTTGGAGAATCGGCCCGGCCGTGCGCCGATAGCGACCCGCGTCAAAGCTTTCGCCCGGATCGACTGAACCGATGAGATGATGGGGAACGCGTGCTTGTTGAGCGGTAGAGGGCTGGGAGGTCAGCAGGGGAAGGCCCCGGTAGATCTGAAATGCATCCAGCCCGACAATCTCACCTCCGACAAGCTCCGCAAGCCGGAGGGAGAGATCGGTTTTGCCGGCCCCGGTGGGACCGACAATAACGATTGTTTCCGCAGGACACACGGAAACGAGATGATTCTGAACTAAGCGGCTGCTACTTCGTTTGCCTCGGAAGCACCCTGCTGGGCCACTTCGGAGGAGGCATCACGCCGCTCGGAGCGTTCACTGCGGCTTTCGGCCACTGCCTTGGCACCGCTGACAACCATCTTGCGACCCATATATTCCTTGTCATGGAGTTCCACGACGGCCCGCTTGGCCTCATCAATTGTAGAGAGTTGGACAAAGCCGAATCCCTTGGAGCGATGGGTCTCCCGGTTGGCGACTATTTCCACATTCTGCACCGATCCGATCCCGCTGAAGAGTTCGAGGAGATCGCTCTCGGTGGCGTCAAAGGAGAGATTGCCAACATAGACACGCGGGGTCGTCACCTCGATCCGCTCGGGCTTGCGGGACTGGCGGGGAGCCGCAACTTCGGGACNNTTAATGGAAAGGAGCTTCCCAAAAAAGCCCTGTTTCTTGACGGGTTGAACCGGGGTGTGTTCACGACGGGGACGATCTTCATTGCGGGAACCGCCTGAGGAGCCATTGACACCGGAGGGACGACGACGACTGCTGCTGCTACGGGGACGACCGCCGCGATTGGAGGAGTAATTAGAGGACAT
>PLEU01000024.1 GCA_003136515.1 Spartobacteria bacterium | reverse complement strand
ATGCCGAGCTGGTCGATCATATACTCAATGCTGCTCGTCCAGCGAACCGAGCCTGTCACCTGATCGGCCAGCGATTCCCTAATCTCATCCGGTGATTTCGCGGGGAGTGCATCCACGTTACTAATAACGGGTACGCGGGGCATCTTAACCGGCGTCCCAGCGAGTACGGCAGAGAGGCTCCGATAGGCGGGTTCCATGAGTCGGGAATGAAACGCGCCGGCAACTGTCAGTTCCACAGCCTTGCGGGCTCCATACTCCCTCGCCAACCCAACCGCGAGGGCAATCTTGGACTGCTCTCCGGAGATCACGATTTGGCCTGGGCTGTTGAAATTGGCCACATCGACATCGGCAGCGGCGGCGAGATCACGGACCCCCTGCTCGTCTGCCCCGATAATGGCTGCCATTCCTCCTTCGGTGGCTTCGCACGCCTCCTGCATGAAGCGAGAACGTTGATCCACCAAGCGAAGTCCGGTTTCGAAATCAAAGGTTCCGGCGGCTGTATAGGCCGTGAATTCCCCCAGAGAAAGACCGGCAGCGGCATCAAAAGAGAACGATGGAACCCTCTCGCGAAGAACGGCTAGGGTGGCCAAGCCGTGTGTATACAGGGCCGGTTGACAAACGGAGGTGCGGGTAAGGGCCTCGGCAGGGCCTTCAAAGGCAGATCCTGAGAGGGAATAGCCGAGAATTCCATCGGCACTGCGGAAGAGTTCAGCGACAACCGGATAGACAGCGGCAAGATCCTTGCCCATGCCGACGACCTGGGCCCCCTGACCCGAAAAAAGAAGTGCTGTTTTCATAATATGAGAAGTGGGAGGTTGGAAATAGCCCCCTCTTACATTTCATGCGAGGTGGGCGGGGAGATTAGAAGTAGAAAGGAATTCCGGCCTTGGCGAAAGCCTCTTTCTGATCTTTGAGGTAAAGATCGCCGAGGTGGTCAAATCCTCCGGCGTCGCGAAAGCTCTTAAGAAAGGCATTCACTTGGGTCTGCAAGGCCGTGTCATCAGGACGTAATCCCATGGCCCAGAACTCCCTCTGCACGGGTTCCAGCAGGGCGATTGTTTCAGAAGGATGTTGATGATGATTTTTCCAGACACTCATCTGGTCATAGAGGAATCCGTCAGCCTTTCCCTGAATCACTTCCAGAACGGCGGAGGATTCCTTGTCGAGCACTAGCGTCTTTGCCTGGCTCAGATGAGCCTGTGCCCAGACCTGTCCCGTCGTCCCCTGACGGACTGCTAGGGTGCGTCCTGGCTGATCTAGATCTTTGGGTCCGGTGAGTCCCGATTTACTCCCTGCAAGCACAGCTAGTCCGATCGAGAGATAGGGATCAGAGAACGCGATGGTTTTTTCACGCTCCGGGGTATCGGTCATGGAGGAGAGGATCAGATCGATTTTCCCGGATAGAAGAGAGGGGATAAGTCCCGTGAAAGGAATGTTCTCTATCATCACGGGACGGTGGAGTGACTCGCCCAAGGCGCGGGCCAGATCAACGCTGACGCCCGCCGGATTTCCCTGTGCATCAATGGTCTCAAAGGGGGGGTAGGATAGATCCATGCCGACCACGAGGGGCTGCGAACCCGAATGTGGAGTTGACTCATGCTTTTGGCAGCCTCCGAAGAAGAGCACCGAAAGAATGAACAGGAATGAGGAAAGAAAGGGGTGCTTCACGGGATTAATGNNATTTTTGAGTCCGGGGCTTCAGAAGCTACTCCCGATTCAGTCATCATCTCTCCCGGCATCTGTTTCTCAGCTTTCGCGCCAAGGTCACGGAGACGGAGGGCGGTGCCGATGATGTTCCCTTTTTGCGATGTGAGCCGAGCCATAGACTCATCGTGGGCCGCGGTGGCTTGGGCAAGGCGTTCGCGCACTCCGATCAGTCCCTTGGCAAATTCTGCCAACTTGTCATGTAGCTGACCGCCAAGCCGTGCGATCTCCAGCACGTTTTTGGACTGCTTCTCGATCTTCCAGACATTGGTCACGGTGCGCAACGCCGCAAGTAATGTGCTTGGCGTCACCAGGATCACCCGATGGCTGAAGGCAAATTCAAAGAGCTTCGGATCAGCCGTGAGTGCGGCGCCGAAAGCCGGTTCGATGGGAAGGAACATCATGACGACTTCAGGAGTCTTCCCCTCAAAAAGGTCCGGATAACCCTTTTCTGCGAGAGATTTGATATGCTGGCGCACCGCCGCGGCATGATCAAAGAGCGCACGCTGACGCTCTGACTCCTCGGTGGCATTGCAGGAACGCTCGTAATCTACCAGTGAAACCTTGGAATCAACCACGATGAAGCGGTCTTCGGGAAGATGGATCACTGCATCGGGACGGAGGCGGTTTTCCGTGGATACCTGCAGCTCGAATTCCCGCCCACGCTCCAGCCCTGAAAGTTCCAGAGTGCGCTCGAGAATAAGCTCCCCCCAGGCTCCGCGGCGTTGTGATTCTCCCTTGAGGGCGGAAGCAAGATTACGGGCATCGTCGGAAAGCTGGGAATTGAGCTGTGCCAGGTTGAGAAGATTCTGCTGCAGTCCCGTAGTGCTTTTGGTCTGGGATTCATGCACTTCATCCACTCGTTTGCGGAAGTTTTCGAGCTGTTGCTGAAGAGGTGTCAGCAGACCTCCTATCTTGTCGCTGCTCGTCTGTGAAAACGATTTGCTTCGCTCCTCCAATATCTCGGTGGCCAGATTTCGGAATTGTGCGGAGAGGGTCTCTGAAAGCTGCATCTGGCTGGTCTTGAACTCCTCCAGCGCCTTTTGTGCTTCTTCCCTTGTACGTTGTGTATCGGCGAGGGCCTTTTCCATTTCCACATCGGCCCGCCGTGCATCGTCCCTGCTGCGCTGAGCGTCAGAAAGCGCCTGTTCCGCACGGATATGCGCGGAGGATATTTCCCTCTGTGCCAGTGAGGTTTTCAGCAGCCAGCCCACCACCGCTCCAAGGAATAGTCCCAGCACGATACCGAGGAGTAGAAAAAGTGCAGGGTTCATTCAGGAAGCTTACCTAGAAGAGATTAGATATCAGAAGTCAGAACTCAGCCCTCTGACCTCCCTCTTCTACCGGCTTTGGCTTTCCAGTTTTAGCTTGTCTGCCACCTGCTCTGCTAATCCAGACTCGGCGCGTGCCAACCTCCCGAGGGCAGCAGCACATCATTGACGGCTTCAGGGCCCCAAGTGCCTGGCTTGTAGGGATGGACTGGGACGGCATTGTCGATGATCTTCTCCACGATACGCCATCCCTCCTCCACGACATCCTGGCGGGCAAAAAGGGCCTGATCTCCTTGGATGGCATCGCCGATGAGTCGCTCATAAGGGGACATCTCATCCGGTTGCTGGTCGACCACCTTGAGTTCCATTGGTTCGCCAACCATGCGCTCCCCGTCGATTTTAACCTGCATGCTGATACCTATCTCTATGCGGGGAGAGAAAAGAAAGCGGACGAAATTATGGGCTGGTGCCTGCTCATTGGGGAAGACCACGGCTGGGGGACGGCGAAACTGGACGCGCACCTCAGTTGCGGAGAGCGGCAGTTTTTTTCCAGCCCTGATGTAGATGGGAACCCCGTTCCAGCGCCAGTTGTCGATGAAAACTCGGACGGCTGCAAAGGTCTCCGTCCGACTCTTGGGGGAAACCCCGGGCTCACTGAGATAACCCTCAAACTGCCCGCGGACGATGTCGTTGGTCGTGATCGTTCGGATGGAACGGAAGAGCTTGACTTGCTCATCGCGCACACGCTCCATATCGGGCCAGTACGGAGGCTCCATGCAGAGAAAGCCTACCACCTGCATGAGGTGATTTTCGATAACATCGCGCAGACATCCCGTCTGATCGTAAAAGGCTCCGCGCCCGTCCACGCCAAAGGATTCGGCCATCGTAATCTGTATGTGGCTGATGTAGTTGCGATTCCAGATCGGCTCCAGAAATGAATTGGCAAAACGGGTGTAGAGGACATTCTGGGTCGCCTCCTTGCCCAGATAGTGATCAATGCGGAAGACCTGCTTCTCTTCAAGCACCTCGTGCAGAATCCGGTTGAGCGCTTCGGCTGAGGCGAGATCACGTCCAAAAGGTTTCTCCACCACCACCCGGGCGTTTTCCAGACAGTTGGCAACCTTGAGACCCTTGGTGACGATTCCGAAAAGCACAGGTGGGATCGCTAAGTAATGAATAGGGCGCTGTGCCTGGCCGAGTGCCTCCTTCAGCTTCGCAAAGGTGGCGGGATCACCATAGTCACCGTCCACATACTGAAAGCTCTGCGCAAACTGGTTGAAGGCCGTCTCATCCACTCCCCGGCCGTACTTGATGATCCCCTCCCGAGCCCGCTCGATCAACTGCTCCCGGGTCATCCCGCTCTTGGCAACCCCGATCACCGGCCCTTCGAGAACACCACGGCGGTAGAGCGCCTGAAGAGTGTCGAACAGTTTCTTATGGGCTAGGTCTCCTGTGGCTCCGAAGAGCACCAGGGCGTCGCTTTTGAGTGGACTCGTGGGCATGTAGAGTGAGCGTTGGGCGTGTACTAATAATTAATGGGCGGAGTCGGCGGGCTTCTCGTGATGACCGCCGAATTCATAGCGCATCGCGGAACAGACCTTGTCGGCGAAAAGTGCCATATTGCGGCTGGAGAAGCGTTCATAGAGAGCCGTAGTCAGCACGGGGGCTGGAACTCCCTCATCGATGGCAGCCTGTATCGTCCAGCGTCCTTCACCGGAATCGCTGACGCGCCCTCCAAACGAGGATAGATCATTGTCTCGGGCCAAGGCGTCGGCGGTTAGATCGAGCAGCCAGCTTGCCACCACGCTTCCACGACGCCAGACCTCTGCAATCTCGGGCAGGTCCAGGTCATACTGATAGTTCTCCGGTTCGCGAAGTGGCGTTGTCTCAGCATCGATCTCACGCTTCACCTTTCCGGCATTCGCATTCCTGAGAATATTTAGCCCCTCAGCATAAGCAGCCATCATGCCGTACTCGATGCCATTGTGGACCATCTTNNCCATTGTGGACCATTTTGACAAAATGACCGGAACCTGAAGGGCCGCAATGGAGATAGCCTTCTTCAGCCGTGCCTTCCTTCCTCGTCCGCCCTGGTGTCGGCTCAGCGTTACCTTTGCCCGGCGCAAGCGTCTTGAGAATCGGATCGAGAAAGGTCACGGCATTTTCAGGTCCGCCGATCATCTCGCAGTANNGCGCTCCAGACCCCAGACCCCACCTGAGGTTCCGACATCGACATAGGCGATTCCCTTGGCTGCCAGTTGCTTCGAGCGGCGGATGTCATCCTTATAATAGGAATTGCCCCCGTCGATTAGAATGTCCCCCTGTCCGAGCAAAGGTGCAAAAATGGCGATGGTGTCATCGACATACGCGGCGGGAATCATCATCCAGACCGCCTTGGGTGTGGTTAGTTTACTCACCAGATCCTTCGGGTCGGTGGCTGCGATGGCTCCCTTAGCANNGCTGCCTCACTTCGATCCCAGACAACGACTTCGTGACCCGCCTTCATGAGGCGGAGAACCATGTTGGCTCCCATCCGACCCAGCCCGACCATTGCAATGCGCATAATGACTCCTTGGTTTGTGTGCTTGGTTTATAGGTGAACCCTCCTCATCACAGAGTGCAGGCAAGCCGTCAAGCCTGCGTTGAAAATCTCCCCGCTTACTGCGCTCTCCTGACACGTGACACAGCCACTTCTCCTGCTAGAACTGGATCAATGAAAACCCGCACCGGCATCATTGCCGCCATGGAATCGGAACTCCGCGATCTCAGCGCTTTCCTCGATCATGAACGAACGGAATCCATCACCGGACGTGACATCCATTACGGGAATCTGGAGGGGCAGCCAGTCGCACTCCTGCTCTGCGGCTGTGGCAAGGTGAATGCAGCCCTATCGGCTACCCTCCTCTCAGGTCACGCACGGATCGGACGCATTCTCGTCACGGGACTCTCGGGAGGACTGGCTGCGGGATTGAATCCTGGTGATATCGTCATTGCAACTTCCTTCCTTCAGCACGACATGGATGCCCGGCCTCTCTTCCCCTTGTATGAGATCCCCTTCGAGGGATTCTCCGTAATCGAGGCCGATCCTGCTCTCCGACAACTCCTCGCCGGTGCCACAAAGCAGATGCTCGCCACCAAGCGCCCAAAGGGATTAGAGAAATCCAAAATCTCCGAAGGGTTGGTGGTGTCAGGCGATCAATTTGTCTCCGGTATCGAAGCCCGCACCCGAATTCTGTCACACCTCACGTCCGCCCTCTGTGTCGATATGGAATCAGCCGCCATCGCCCAGGTCTGCCGTGCAGCGGGTCTGCCACTTGGCGTCCTACGGGTCATCTCGGATAATGCCGACGGGAGCGCTCACAAGGACTTTGCTCACTTTGTCGAACACTCCGCCTCCAAAGCATGCGCGGAGACGGTAAGGTGTGCGCTCCGAGCAATGGGCAACGACCTGGACTGAGCGACACCTATAAGTCTCCCTCCCCTAAAAAGTCACCCCGATCTGCGCCCCCAGGACGAGCGCATTCGGAATAGTACCGGTGCCGCCGGGATTGATGACCCACTGAGCGTCTGGCTGGATGTAGGCGAATTTCGTCATGTTGATGCGGTAGCCCAGTTCATAAACAAGCTCATAGGTGGCATAGCCTCCCAGGCTGACCTGATTGGCCTGGGCATAGTTGGAGCTGAAGTTGCCATAGGCGACACCGAAGAGTGTGATATCGCGGGGTCGGCAGGGTATCATGCCGGTATAGACCAGCCCCCCGTTATATTGGAAAGGAACCTTGGCGGTGTTCTGCTGCGGACAGAGGATAAATGCTGACCAGGCAGTCAAACCCGTATCGGAGAAGGGACTCATCCTATAAAGCATCTGGTCGAAATGCCAGTAGAGGCCGTAGGCCCCCGTCTGCCCCTGAGTGCTGCCAAACTGGGGATAGGTCCATGTGGAGTAGTAGCCCCCCATCCAGTAGTGGCCGGGAAGTCCGTGAGCAATCTCGGCATCAGTGGTAGGAATGACACTCTTTCTGTCGGCGGCGGCCACCGACTTGCCATCACTCGTTGCAGAAGGAACCGAGGAACCCGACGGTTTGAAGAACTCTGGCGCCCAGCCGAACTGGCCGATCACCATGACACCGTCGTTGGGGTTGATGTTCCAGTTGAACCCGTGCATGTAGGGCAGGGAAACCTGCGGCGTGACCTGATAAGCCCCAACCATCAGCTCGGTATCGGAGGTAGTTTTGGCCCGGATACGGGCACCCCAGACGGACCAGGGATAGGTAGTGAACATACCGTTGACCGGCAGGGACTGCGGATTGCCGTCGATGCCGTTGTTCATGTAGAGCCAGTAGAGTGGGGAGGAGGAGAAGTCATCCCCTGCAGCCATGCGACCCAACTTGAAGCTGATCTTGTCGTCATCAAAGAGCTGTTCGTAGGCGAGTCCGTAGAAGATGGCTGTGGAACCTCCATAGAGCTGCTGGACGGTGAACTGGTTGCCGATATGTTGGGCCGAGAGGTTGTTCCCGTCACGATTTAGCATGATCACGCTCAGGGTGCCTCCCTTGTAGCCGAGGAGCTGCTCACTGTGAAATTCGAGATCGAGGGTGAAGTTGTCGCAGTAGGTGAAGCCACGGCTTTTTCCACCCGTGACATTTCCTGCTAGATCACTGGTGTAGTTAAAGGAGATGTCGAGGCCGTTGGTCGCAAGGCGGTCGCGCAAACCGAACCAGTTCATCGTGGCATAGTCAGACTGAAACCAGTTTTTGGTATTGTCCCGGTCGGTCTCATAAGGATCCCAGAACCGCTGCATGTCCCAATCCAGACCGGGGATCTGGGTCGGAAGATTAAACCGGAGTTCCGTTTCCTGTGTGAGGTACGGGATGGCTGGCACTCGCATAGTGATGGCCGAAGCCGTGGTGCCATTTGTTCCCGTCGAAGTCAGGGAGGCTGCAAGAAGGAGGGGGAGGATCATGGAATGGGGGGTGGTTTTTACAGAAAAGCTTTTTATCCGGCGGAATGGCAATCTGATTTTGAAAATCCCGCCTTCCCAACTACGCAACGAATTCTTGTCGGTGGGGATTTCCACCGGCATCTTATCCGTCACTATGCGCCACATTTTTGTCTCCGGTTGTTATGACATTATCCATGCCGGGCACGTACAGTTCTTCCGTGAAGCCAAGGAGTTGGGGGATTTTCTGACGGTTTCCTTCGCCTCCTCCGAGGTGCTCTGGGCCCACAAACAGCGCCGTTCTTCACTCCCCGATGAGCATAAGAAGGGAATTTTGGAAGCCCTGAACATGGTGGATCAGGTGGTTGTTGGCAAGGGGAGTGATCACGGTCTTGACTTTCTGGAGGACTTCAGGCGGCTGAAGCCCGATGTCCTAGCCGTCACCGAGGATGACCAGTATGGGGAACTGAAGCGTGCGATTTGCGCCGAGGTCGGAGCGGAATACATCGTTCTTCCCAAAACCCCTCCTCAGTATGAACCGGTCTCCACCTCCCAACTGGTGAAATGGATCAGGGCTCCCAAGGACGCCCCTCTGAGGGTCGATTTTGCGGGCGGTTGGCTTGATGTGCCAAGGTTTGCACGGAAAGGGGCATTTATCGTTAACTGTGCCGTTCAGCCCAAGGTGTCATTGCGCGAGTGGAGCTACGAACGGAACGCCGGTCTAGGTGGCAGCGGTGCCTGGGCCCTCCTCAACGGACATACTGGCGTGGAGGAGGAGATTGATCTGGGTGTCGGATGGCAGGATCCCGCCGTGATCAGCGAAACAGGTCTCTGTGTCTGGCGAAGTGGTCCCAAGCCATCCCTCGAGTTCAAAACCGATGGATCGATGCTCGAGGGCCGCCTAGCCCTCTGGTGGAGCGGTCATTCCCACGATACGCCTGGAATGGCCGATCAACTCAGGGACTACGATGCCATCGAAGCCGCGAGTCACCTAGCCCGCACGGCCGTCCTACGGGGTGATCTCCATCATCTGGGCGCTGCTGTCGAAGCCTCTTATGCGGCCCAGTTGCTTGAGGGAATGAAGGCTCTCCCAGAGTCCGAGGGCTGCCTCGGACGAAAGTATTGCGGCGGGGGCTTCGGCGGGTATGCCGTTTACCTCTTTGAACATCGTGAGCAGCGGGATGATTTTGTTTCAATAAACAGCGCAGCCCGCAGTATCGAGCCCTATTCCGAGTGGGAGTAAGCAGAGCCTCACGCAAAGGCTACAAAGGGGAGCAAATGAGATTGCCAGAGCGAGAATTCAACACAACTCGTCTAGAGGGAACTGTTGGAAAATCGTCTAAGAGGCGTCGGGTATGATCTGCTTCACGACACGTTGGATGCCCTCCCGGGAAAGATCGCTCATGGGGTAACGGATCTGGGAGCGGAGATACCAAGAGAGGGCCGAGCCAAACTCTTTCTTATCCTCGTAAGACTGGGCCTCATGGAGGTCATGAACAAAGTCGGGCGCCTGTGTGGTCAGGTCGGCGCGCATCTGGATGAGCTTGGAATCATCGGGATATTTGGCCGAGGTGACCTCGAGACCCTCCCAAGCTCCGGCATAATCGCCGCGCCGGGCAATCTCCTGCGAACGCATGATGGACATCTCGATCTCCTCCATCTGTGTCAGCACCTCCTTGAGCTTGTCCTGACGCTCCGGCGATTGTGAGATCGCCGCGATGTACTTCTCCTTGTCGTTGAAAATCTGTCGGTAATTTTTCTGGTCGTACAGCTGGTCAAAATCGGTCAGCGCCTGCTCCTGCGGACTCGCCTCTTCAGAGAGCTTGCTCATGTCAGTGGAGAAGCTCTGGAGTTCCGGATTATTGGGCCAAATGCTTGCAGCTCGCGTAATTTCTGACTGGACGGTCTGTAGATCCCCTTTCGAAGCCGCGACTCTGGCCTGGGCAATATGCATGCTGCTGGCAACCTTGGTCGCCTGGATGTTCGCGAGGATCTCCGTGTCATCAAAATCGGAGGCCTCCTTTTTCATCTCCGTCACCACTTCAGAAAGCGTGTCGATATTACCCGAGTTGGCGGAGGTAATCAGCTTATTGACCAGTTGGGCGTACTTCAGGGAACTTCTCTTCTCGTCCTGCGTAAGCAGGCGGACACTTGGCAGATATTCCCCCTTTGTCCAGAGAGAGACCAGTTGGGCAGTGGCCGCCTCGACTTCATTCTGTGACAGGAGATATTTGTAGACGGTCACCCCTTCGTTCACATCCCTGATAATTTCATTGGAGATACCGTCGAGCTGGCTGAGTGTCTTAAAGGTTTTGCTGACTGTTTTCATCCCGCTGGAGACGGCGTTCATCAGACTCTCGACGCTCGCGTTCTCCATGCCAAACTCCATCCCCGAGGCTGAAAAGGCCGTTCCATCCATACCTCCTCCTCCGTTCCCGATACTGGCACCGCTTCCGTTTGAGCCGGTTGAGGCACCAAATCCACTCGCTCCCCCATTATCTCCTGCAGCTCCAGCGATATTAGGATTCGCCTGAGCTTTTATCTTCAGCTGTCCGGCATCCTTGTTGTAACCGAGATCGTCGGCCATTTTTTGAAAAGTTTCGATGGACTGGTCTCCATCATCGAAGACCGCGCGGTAAAAACGGTCTGCAATGATGACATGCTGATAACGACGCTCCACGAAGAGTTGGAGAATCAACGCCTGGAACTGAAACTTCGCCTGGGCTTCAGCGGTTGCGATCTGCATTTTGTTCCGCTCGATTGTTTGGGAAACGGAGGCCACCTCCCTCTTGGTCGGTTCCATGCGCGCCTCGCGCTCAGCCTGAAGATTGGCGTTGTTGTTGGCCTCGTCGTTTTTTGTCGGCGCCGTGTCGCTGAGTGGAATATCACGCGCCGCCTGAAGATTGTTGTACTCGGCGATTGAGCGCTGCTTTTCGAGGACCTCGTTGAGCCGGGTCAGCCTCTCCACCTCGACCTTACTATTTGCAGCCGCATAGACGGCATCATGAATGGTGATACAGATGTTTGCATCGCTTTCGAACTCCGAGGCTTTGGGCAGGAGGTTGTAGGCAGTGTCCTGATTTTCTTTGGTGGCATTCCCTGGCGACAACAGCCCCATGATGGTGTCGATGCGCTCCCGGTAGGTTTTGGCGTCATCAGTGGTTTCAGGCGGGGCATTCAGGAATTTCTCGAACTGGGTTCCGGCAAAAGGGTTGTTGAAGAAGGCGATGAAGGTGTTGAGCTTGGTGTTCAGGAGAGCCTTCTTTCCGGCAAGATCCGAATCGGCCAGCGCCTGTCTCCCAATGAGCCTGTTATCACCGGCCCCCGTCAGCGTGTTGCCCTGTTTGTATTGTTGCCCTGTCTCATGAACCGTATCGGCATTCCCGCCAGGACTTCCGGGGGCCGCTGGCTGCGCGGGCGGAGACACCTGGGCGGAAAGACTCCCTAGAGCCCCGCCGGCGATCAGTAACAGAAGCGATGTCCTTACCATCATGGTATTAATATATGTCACGGTTTACTCGCTTCTTCAACCTCGAGCAGTCCGTTATCGACTACCTTCACTTTCATGAGGTAGTGCTGCCCCTTCTGGATTGTCAGGCTGCTCAGGGACAGGGGTACCAGAATCGGGAGGATCGCCGGGGCACCTCCCTGCGTTGTCTTGTTCAGATCAACAGAAAAGAGTCTACCCTTGCTGCTTGAATTTCCGAGTGAGGAATCGATGACTGCATCGATCTTATAGGTGTTCCCTCGGAGTGAATTGGCCTGATCATAGTAAAGATCGGGATCAAGCTCTTCAACGGTTCGCAAAGAGGCTTCGGGGGAGCTCTGACGCAGGGCGTAGTAAGCGGCCGCGGCGGCAAGTATGACGATCAGTGGAATCAACCAAGGGGGANNACGGGGCATCGCACAACAATCCCCTCGAAGACTCAAAAATTCAAACTGAATCCCCGGATGCGTTCCAAATTGCCTTTGGCTCTTCATTGGTGAGCCTAGACACATCCTCCAGTCTCTTGACCCTTTTCAGGTACTTGACCCCCTCCCTGCCAAGTGCCTTTGGATCAATGAGCGGATCCCCAAAAAAACGGTCCCAGAGCCGTTCCATTGCATGCGCTGCATGGGGGATCACGGTCGAAAGTTCCAATGCCCTCGCGTAAAAGACCCTGGGTCTGCGATGGACGGCTTCACGAGTCACCGCAAACTGCCCTCCTCCGCAAAAGTGAAATAAGCCCGGCGACGGCTGCTCAAAGAGCTCTTCAAAGAGCTTCCCGGTGGAAAGCTCGTCTCGATCGGGGTTTTTGCTCCAGGGAACAAAGAGACGCCGCCCATGGGCATCATCCGTCTCCAGAAGGAACCCATACCAGAGAAAAGGATCCGGTTTTTCCCTCCCGTTAGCCAGCGCCTGCAAACGGCCGTGAAAATCGGGCGCATGGTCAAATGGATGCCCTTGGGCGAAGACTGTCACTGGAGCCAACGCGTCATACCGTACAACTAGGTGAGTCAGGTAGGAATTTGCCTCCCTGCCATGATTGGCCAAAGGTCTAACGCTCAGCCTTGCTCCGGAGGATAATTCCGCCTCAAGACTTTCCTCGAGAGCAGGTGACCCCCCTTTATTGTAAACAGACACTCCCATCGCACGGGGAATCCGGCGCAACCATCGCAGATCCTCCTCGTGGCGTGCTACGATCAGTTCAACGTCGCATTTCATCTCGCATATGATCCTGAAAATTCAAAACATTCACGCATGACACTATGATGAGGCTTGGCGATGTGACACGAGTCGATTTAGATAAGCACTCACCCCTCGCTATAAATGAATATTCTGATTCTGGCAGCCGGATATGCCACCCGCCTCTACCCCCTCACCGAAAACAAAGCTAAGCCGCTTCTGGAAGTCGCCGGAAAACCGATGATCGAGTGGGTGTTGGACAATCTGGCGCCGATTCCCGACATTGACCGGGTCTATGTGGTGACCAACAACAAGTTTGCAAGATCATTTGAAGAGTGGGCCGCAGATTACGAGATCCGGCAACCCGAGATGAAATTCACCATCGTCAACGATGGCTCCACGAGCGACAGCGACAAGCTCGGCGCGATCGGCGACATCCATCATGTCCTCAAAACTCAGAATATCGGTCACCAAGATCTCTTGGTTGTGGCGGGGGACAATCTTTTCAGCCAGCCAGTACCGGGGTTTGCCGAAGCCGCCAAACACTATCCTGCCACACTCGCCCTCTACGATGTTGGAAATCTTGAGGAAATCCGCAAATACAACAATGTTACGACCGATGCATCTGGTGTAATAACCCATTTTGAAGAGAAGCCGGCTCAACCGCAGACCACCAAGACCGGAATCGCCCTCTACTATTACCGGGCCGACACTCTACCGCTTGTGGACACCTACATCGCTGAGGGAAATAACGCCGATCAGCCGGGACGTCTCATCCAGTGGCTCTACACCCGCGTGAAGGTCGGCACCTGGGACGTCCCAGGCACCTGGTTTGATATCGGCAGTAAGGAGACGCTCGTGGAAGCCAACGAAGTCTTTAAAAAATTCGTGTCCTGAAAGGAAACGAATTTTAGTCTGAAGTCTTGGCTTCCTAAGATCCTTACCCCAGACGTCCCGCCCGGTTACCAATAAGCACGACCACGGAGCGGTCCCTCAGCGTGACTGAAGTTTGATTCAGCAGGAGCTGTTCGGAGCCTGGTTCCAGGAAATCATCCGGCGATGCACGCCCCGTATCCATCACTCGGCGCCAGCGCATTCCATCGGGGAGCTTCGGCAGCCCGAAGGTGAGCGGCTCATGCCACATATTGAAAGTGGCATAGATAAAATCAGACTCCGGCCCGGAGGAATACCGGGAATCTCCAGCGATCATGAAGGCGAGAGATCGGCTGGAAGGACCCCAATCAGGCTCCCATGGTTTGATGCCGTGCCAGCTGATATCGGGATAGCCACACTGCAGGCTGTCAACGCCGGTGAAAAACTCGTTGCGATGCAACATGCTGTGGCGGCGTCTGAATTCCGTCAGGAGTGATACGAAGCGTTTCAGCGCGGTTGCGCGCGTGGTGTCTTGAACGGTAGCGCTGGGCGTCGCAGTCCCCGCGATCCCCGACCAGTCGAGCCAGTTCCACTCCTCGTCATGACAGTAGGCGTTGTTGTTGCCGTGTTGGGTACGTCCCAATTCGTCGCCCATGGAAAGCATCGGCACCCCTTGGCTCAAAAAAAGAAGACTGAGCGCATTGCGCTGAAGCCGGAACCGTAGCTCGTTGATTGCAGAGTCATCCGTCTCGCCCTCTGCGCCGCAGTTCCATGAATAGTTGTCGTTGGCTCCGTCGCGATTCCCCTCCCCATTGGCAAGATTATGCTTCTCATTGAAGGTATAAAGATCCCTGAGCGTATAACCGTCATGACAGGTGATGAAGTTCACTGAGGCGGTCGGCTTGCGCCCGGAGGGAGCGTAGAGATTCGGTGATCCCAGAATACCCTGCACCATGTCACCAGCCACACCCGCATCGCCGCGCAGGAAACGCCTAGCCGCATCGCGGTAATGACCGTTCCACTCCATCCAGCGCCCGTAGGCGGGAAAATTTCCCACTTGATAGAGTCCCCCGGCATCCCAGGCTTCGGCAATCAGGTCACATCCCGCAAGGATCGGGTCGAGGGCCAGCGACTCCAGGAGCGGAGGATTGGCAAGCGGATGACCGTTGCTATCCCTCCCCAGAACCGAGGCCAGATCAAAACGAAATCCGTCGATATGAAACTCCGAAACCCAGTAATGCAGGGAATCGAGGACAAAGTTCCGAACTACGGGATGGTTGCAGTTCAGCGTATTGCCGCAACCGGTATAGTTCGCATAGCTCCCGTCGGGATTGAGCATATAATAGGTCTGATTATCAATCCCCCGGAAGGAAATGGTCGGCCCGCGAAGATCCCCTTCCGCCGTATGATTATAGACCACATCGAGGATTACGGAAATCCCCGCAACATGAAGCGCCTTGATCAGATTTTTAAATTCCGCAACCTGAGTCCCGTAGTGACCTGTGGCGGCGTATCCGCTCTTGGGCGCAAAGAATCCGATCGTACTATATCCCCAATAATTACAAAGGAGGTTGCCCGTTTCCGGATTGATCCTCCTGTTCTCACACTCGTCGAATTCAAACACCGGCATCAATTCCACACAGTTCACCCCAATTGACTGGAGGTAGGGAATCTTCTCGATCATTCCCTCATAAGTACCCGGGTGGCGAACCCTCGAGGAGGGATGCCGGGTGAATCCCCTCAGATGCATCTCGTAGATCACCAAATCCTCCACCGGAAGATTCACCGGACGATCATGCCCCCAATCAAAATCTTCATACGGTATCCGTGCCCGATGCGGATAGATCTCCTGCTGCGGAGCCGTGCAGAGCCAGGCATCCCTGCTCCCAATCTCACGGGCAAAGGGATCAAGAAGGATGTTCTGCAGGTCAAAGAAATGTCCTGCCTTCGGATTCCACGGACCGTCCATTCGAAATCCATACTCCAGATCCTCATAGTCGAGATCATAGACGATCATGGCAAAGACATCGCCGATCTTGCACTCCGGAGGAAAGGGAATCTCCGCATAGGGCTGGGCCTCTCCCTTGCGAAAAAGCACCAGAATGCATCCGGTCGCGTGTGCGGAAAAAATCGAGAAATTCAGTCCCCCCGGCACATGACTCACTCCGAAGGGAAGCGCATGGCCATAGCGCAACCGGAACCCACCGAATTCATGCGTATGGTGAAATGCGGAACGAATCATCCGTGAGTTCTAGCACGCTCCATGCCGAGTCTGGAGAACTTAATAAGCCTCTTCATCATTCTGGGACTCTTCCTGAATCGAGTGCCGGGAGCGCCATGCTAATTCCTACTTCTCAAGGGTAACCACTTCCCGAGATTACGAAGTCGGAGGCACCATCTCGAAGGGAGGTATCCTTGCCAACACCGGCCGGCCCGATTCAGTAATCCCAAGATAAGCCCCTTCCGCCACAGCGCGACCCGCTGTCGTATGATAGCTGTTGTAGGAAAAAACCTCGCCCGGTTCCAAACGTGGAAAGCAGCCGACAACGCCATCTCCCTCCATTGCTGAAGTGAGTCCATCCTCCTCTCGCACCACCCACTTACGCCCCTTTACGGTGAGGGTCTGATCACTCCCGTTGCGAATGGTGATGTAATAGACAAATGGAAACGGCTTATCCTGTGAGGCTGGTAAGTCGGGATGGTAAACCACCTGATCCACGGTTGCCTCAAACCCTGTTAAGAATTGAGGCGTCATGAGATTGCCAAATTGTTTTTTCCATGGCGCTTCCCTAGGAAGCATCCGGTGCCTTGGGCTTCAAGGTCGAGGCCACATAAAGCTCGCGAAGTTGCTTCGGCTCAACGGTGGCCGGTGAACCGGTGAGAAGCTCCACTCCACGG
>PLEU01000071.1 GCA_003136515.1 Spartobacteria bacterium | reverse complement strand
AACCGGATAGACAAGCAGAGTTCGTATCAGTTTTCTGAATTAAGGTTGACCTTTCCCGAAGTTAGGATCACAGCCGCTACAGTCATTTACGGAAGAGGGGGAACGTTTCTTTGGGTAATCGAAAAGCCACTAAACTTAGGCGCAGTATATGCTACTCTTCTACCAATGGCGATACAGAAATCCATACAGGGACTCTTGATCGATCTGGACGGCACCGTGGTCAATGGGGAGGAGCTCATCCCCGGAGTGGCCGCGACGCTGGAGTGGCTGCAATCCCAAGGCATCCCCTATCGTTTTGTCACCAACACGACCAGCAAACCCCGGAAGGCCATTCTAGAAAAACTAGCGAGGCTTGGACTGGCCGTCCCAGCCGAGGAACTCTTCAGCGCACCAGTCATTGCCCGTGATTATCTCCTCAACCATGGACTGACTCGGTGTTATCCCCTCATTAAGCGTTCCCTTCAGGAGGATCTGGAAGGCATCTCCCTAGTGGAGACATCTCCCCAAGCCGTGCTGATCGGGGATATAGGCGACGAACTCAGCTATGCCAAATTGAACATGGCCTTCCGTTTTCTACTGGAGGGCTCTGCATTCATAGCTCTGGCCCGGAATCGCTATTTCCGGGGAAACGACGGACTCTGCCTCGATGTTGGTTCTATAGTCGCAGCCCTCGAGTACGCCAGCGGATGCAAGGCACTCCTGATCGGAAAACCGGCGGGGGAATTTTTCCAAATGGCCGCCCGGAGCCTTAATCTGGCGCAGGGAAACATTGCCGTAATCGGAGATGATCTGGAAGCAGACGTGGGAGGAGGGCAGGAGGCTGGCAGTATAGGAATACTGGTTCGCACGGGCAAGTTCCTGCCGGAACAACTGAAGAACAGCCGCGTGACCCCGGACGTTATCCTTGATTCATTTGCTTCGTTGCCAAAGTGGTTCGATAGTGCCCAGAAATCATGAGAAAACTGCCCCACATTCCGCCCGGGAGAAATCAGGAATCGATTTCTTGGGCGTATCCCATTTTTCAGCCTTGGCTCTGGTCTCCATCTACAGAATAGTAGCCTGAGAGCCTGATCACCAAGTTCCTTTTTGTGCATCAATCATCCCCTGAATGTGTTCGGAAAAAACCGGCTGCAGGCTATCTACCCCAATTTGACACCCTAAGAGGGGTGGCTGTCTGCATCATCTTGTTCGATCACTTCGGGGCGAAACTCCCCGGATTTCCCCTGCCCGACAGTTATCATCTAGGCGTGATAGCAGTCCGGTTTTTCATGGTTCTGAGCGGATACTTCATCACCCTCTCCCTGCTCAACCGCCGCGGACAAATCGAGGATAAAAGCCACAACATCAAGTCCATACTTACGGCATTTTATCTCAATCGTTTCGCAAGAATCGCCCCCGCATATTTCATTTTCATCCTGATAGGGCTGGCCCTGGGCCTAGGAGAAATGCGTCACCAGATCGGATGGCTCTTCACCTTCACAATCAACTTTTACATCGCACTTCAGGATTATTGGCCAGATGCCATCTCCCATCTCTGGTCCTTGTGTGTTCAGGAACAGTTTTATCTTGTCTGGCCGATCCTCATACTGATTGTGCCGAGAAATCTCACGCTCCCCTGCATCGTGCTCGTGGCGCTTGGCGGAATCTTGTTCCGGGCGCATTGCATCTCCTCCGACGCTACCATCATGGCCCGTTGGGTGCTGCCCGCATCATGCTTGGACTCCCTCGCGGCAGGAGCCATTGCCGCCTGGCTCAGGAAATACACCGGAATCGAACCCTGGTTCAGGAACAATGTTTTCTGCATCCTGCTGGGGTTCATTAGCATCCTGTGTCTGGTGTTTGCCTTCACACTCCGAAGCGGTGATCTCCACTCCTATAAATCCATCCTAGCAGAGCCGCTGGAGGCATTTTCCATGGCCTTTATCACCCTCCGTGTGAGCTACGGACTGAATGGTAATCTTGGCAAACTCCTCTGCTTCCCGATTCTTGTCGGACTGGGCCAGATTAGCTACGGACTCTATATCTATCACATTCTGGTCTCCATTATCTGCGACACGTTTATTCCGGCGAAATTCATCTGGACTGTTCAGATCCCCGAGTATCGCATCTTTTTCCTTACCACGATTACTATCCTGTGCGCTTGGCTCTCTTGGACAAAAATCGAGAAACCCATCATGGACTACTTCAGGAAGTAGTGAGTCGGGCCTGAACCACTCTTGCGCGCCATGATTGTCCTAAACTCCTCCGAGAAGATTCGTCGCAGATTCATATCCTGTTTGCTTTTTGAGCAGGCGATGTAAGCTTTTAGTGCTACGTTTCGGCAAACCATGAAATCCCCCTTGATCACGTCTCTGCTCGCGGTCGCTGCGATCAGCAGTGCGGGTGCGCAAATCAGTGATCAACATGCGTCGCGCCCCTTTCCGATGATCGAATGGAAATATGGATGGAGGGACGGCATGAGGGCCAACACGATTGGAAGCGCCAGAAATGGCGACCCTATCCCCCTTGGGACAAGTTATGTGGACAGTGGTTACACGCCGAATGAAATAGGCAAGGCTTACGGCTTCAATCTCATTCCATCTCAAGCGAATGGGACAGGTCAAATCATCGCGGTCATTGATGCTTTCGGAAGCGCTAATATCCAGTCGGATCTGGACGTCTTCTGCGATACTTTCCACCTACCCAGAACCAATCTTCAGATCTACTACCCCAATGGGTATCCCGATACCAGCGACCCAGCATATTCAGGCTGGGCTTCAGAAACCACCTTGGATGTAGAGTGGTCACATGCGATGGCTCCCGGAGCTACTATTGTACTGGTGGTTGACGCCGATGGCAGCATGACGGATCAGGCGGTCCAATATGCCGTGACGAATCTGAACGCAAACATCGTCTCGATGAGCTACGGCAATACGGAATATCCAAGCGAATTAACAGAGGACTCCTTTTTTCAGTCTCCGGGAACGGTCTTTCTGGCCGCAACAGGTGATAACAAAGATGTTTGCTATCCCGCCACGTCCACCAATGTCATCGCCGTGGGAGGCACCTCACTTGCCTATAACAACCAGACGGGACTCTTTTCGGAATCAGCATGGAGGGACAGCGGCGGAGGAATCAGCCAGTACGAGTCCCTACCCCCCTTCCAGAAGAAGATTCAGATCCTGAACTCCTTCAGGGGAATTCCCGACGTGAGCTATGATGCGGATCCCAACACAGGAGTCTCGGTTTACTTCACTGATCCAACCCTTCCTGGCCAGCTCGGATCATGGCAGGTTGTAGGGGGAACCAGTGCCGCCGTACCGCAGTGGGCGGCCCTTCTGGCGAGACGCGCCAGCTTGGGTCAGAGCAATGATGCCATCCTTCCCCTCCTTTACTCCAAACAAACTTACCTCAATGCGACCAACTCCTGGCCCTTGAAGGACATCACAACAGGCTCGAGCACTTACCGTGCAACCCTTGGGTATGATTTGGCAACAGGCTTGGGAAGTCCCTATGCCGCTCAAGTTGCCGCTCTCTCCCCCTCACTCCAGGATCCGGCACAGATCATCTCGGCGTTTCCTGAAATCCCTCCTCAGCAATGTGGGGCTTCTTTTGCGATCATTCCTCCCGCAGCCAGTTCCGGCCTCCCTGTCAAGGTAAGCGTGCTCTCCGGGAATGCCACCATCACCAATGAAATTACCAACGCCATCATCACTCCAACGTCCGTCGGGAATGTATTCCTAGCCGCCAACCAGCCTGGCACCACAAATTACTTCAAGCCCGCCCCGGAAGTCACCACAAGCTTCAAGGTCAACAAAGGGAATCAAGTTATCACCCCGTTCTCCCTTGGATTCAAAACAACGACTGTGACAGCGCCGCCCTTCGACATAGTTCTGCCCACCTCCAACGCCGGACTCTTGGTCACTGTGACCGTAAAATCCGGCCCTGCAAAAATTAAAAAAAATCTGATCACTCTCACAAAGAAGCCCGGCACAGTAGTTCTAGCGGCCAACCAAGCAGGAAACGCCAATTATCACAGTGCTCCACAAGTCACCGCGAGTTTCTCCGTGACAACCAAGTAGGTAATACCGCTGAAAAAGAGACTCTTCACGCTCCCTTCAGCGACTCTTTTTCCAAGATCACTTCGTTAATCAACGCCAGTGTCTGGTGAAGATTTTGGTCCAGGGTGAAAACGGCGGCCAGTTCCGAGCAGGCTGTCCGAGATATGGCGATCCTGGCAGGGTCATCGGTGATCAACAACCACTTGATGAGTGCCGCCGCAAGCGAATCGATGTCGGAAGGTTCTTCAATGATCTCCCCATGCACATCCTGAGTCATGATTTCGGAGATCCCCGCAGCCGAACTCGTGATAACGGGAAGCCCCGAACTGAGTGCCTCCAATGCGGCCAGCGAAAATGGTTCGAAAATAGTCGGCGTGACGAAAATATCGGCCGCAGCATAGACTGGAGCCATTTGCTTCACAGGCCCAAGGAAACGCACAAAAGGTGAGTTGTAGCGGCTCACGGATCCTCTACCTGCGACAAGAAGGGTGATTTTCCGGGAACCCCCACTTGGTTGCCGAGTTGAGTTTAGTTTTTCCACGGCACGGATCGCGAACCCAAGCCCCTTGCGCTGCCAGCCCGTACCAACAAAGAGCACGACTCTTTCTTCTTGGGCGATACTGAGTTGCTCGCGTGCTGTCATTCTCTCCGAGGAACTGGGAATTCCAAAATGGGGCACCCCGTTCCTGATCATACTGATCTGCGAAGGCGGATACCCGTAGAGAGAGACGATGTCGCGGGTGATCTTATTCGAGATAGAGATCACGCGGCGTGTGGAATGAGGCTGGAAGAGGAGGCGTTCCAGGCGGAGTTTCTCACGATGCCTAGGACTGAGCCACTGGAACCATCGTGTCCAGACAGGGACATATTGTTGACGAGCCATCAGCCAAGCCAGATGAAGTCCCTCATCCGTGCGATACAGGTCACAACCAGGCACCTTTTCAACAGAAAGGAGTAAATCGAGCCCGATGCCGAAAGACCTTTTGTGGTCCTCAACCTCTCTGATGTACCGGGCGAGCGACCTGCCTTCGCAACGGAGAATCTCCCCTCCAGGCCATTCTTCAAGTGGCCACTCCTTCGTCCCGAACAAAATCACTCTGTGACCTTCGGATCGCAGGCCCCCAGCCAGCCCCTTGAGATAAACCTCCACTCCGCCACTGGAGGAGTATCCCCGGCGCAGAAAACCGATATTTAGAGATCGGGATGAAGCGGGGGCGGTCATGTGATGAACAGGGAATCATGAAATTGAATCCTCTGTATATCCCAGAACGAAATTTGCCTGACCTCCCCGAAGTGCTCTACTCTTGGCCGGTGAAGAAGGAAGTTCCCGATAGCTCTCCCAGTAAGGAGATTCTCCCGGATCCATTGCGGGAGGAATTTTTTGATTATCTGGAGGGAGGCAAAAATTACTCCCCACAGACCCTGCGTGCTTACCGTCAGGCGCTTGAAAAATTCCGTGCCTTTCGCCCCGAGTTGCCTTGGTCCGAGGCGACACCAGATGACTTTAGGGCCTACCTCCTGGAGCTGATGAAAAAAGGTCAGTCGCGGGCCACCATCAGGCTCAGCTTTGCGGCGCTTCGCAGCTTCTACAATCACCTTGCGGAGAGAAATGTCACCACCGCCAATGTCCTGAAACTCGTCTCCCTGCCCAAATTGCAAAAGACGCTCCCGCAGTTCCTCACGGTGCCGCAGGTCACCGTCCTTATGGATCAGCCTGCCAAAAGGACAAAATCCAAACAGGCTCCTTCATGGATGGCTGCCCGTGATATGGCGATTCTGGAATTGTTTTATTCCTCCGGTCTGCGCCTGGCGGAACTCTCTTCCCTTGATGTGCGAGATCTCGATCCCATAGGTGAAACTATTCGAGTCATGGGCAAAGGCTCGCGCGAGCGGATTGTCCCGGTCGGCTCACTCGCTCTGGAAGCCCTTTCCCGCTACCGCCATCAGGCAGGGATTCAAACTGGCCCACTCTTCCTTAATAAAAGCCGCAAACGTCTCGGGCACCGTTCCATCTGGTTGCTCTTGAAAGCTTATGTCCGGGAAGCGGGACTACCCGCGACGCTCAGTCCTCACAAGCTCCGTCACTCTTTCGCCACGCACTTGCTCGACAATGGTGCCGATCTGCGAAGCGTCCAGTCTCTCCTCGGCCATGCC
>PLEU01000114.1 GCA_003136515.1 Spartobacteria bacterium | reverse complement strand
GAGACGGGGGGGGCGGGAATCGGATTCTGGGCGGGCATGAGAAAATTTGCGGGCGTTCTTTATCGTCTGGCCAGACGACTGAAGAGCCAGACACCAAGGCCCGTGAAGAACAGATTAGGAAGCCAGATCAAAAGAACAGGCATGGCATGGGCGTTTTCACGGAAGGTGTCGGCAACGATGATAAAGAAAAAGTAGCCGAATGCGATCGCCAGACTCAGGGCGAATCCCACGGAGGTCTCTTTGCGATGCGCCGTGATCCCGAGAGGCACGGCAATAAGAGCGAAGGAGAGTGCAGCAAGCGACATGGAGAAACGCTGGCTCACCTCGACTTGGAAGGCCAGACGCCGCTTGCAATCCGGCTTAGCTAGCGCTGTAAAAAGCTCCTGAAGCGTGTAGGAACTCAGCGGCTTCTCCCTCTTTTTTTCTGCAATGAGTCTCTCCAGAGACATGGGGAAGGTCCCTTCCTCCATAGTGATTCCCTGACGGATGAGATTCACATCGTCTGGTTGTAGCTCGTCACGAGTCTCAAAATGGGCATTTTCGACTTTCAGCAGAAGGCGGTTGTTTGGTGTGTCTGTTGAAAGTGTCCCAGTCTTGGCGAAGACGACCTTGGAGGGAATCCCCCGATCATTGATCTCGAAAACGATCAGGTTTTTCATCAGATCCCCATCCCGCGAACCTACGTACACCCGGTAATCAGGAAACTGATCGACTACTTCATCAGGTTGAAACATGGAGATTGGATTGCTCGTGGCTATCCTGAAGAGGGAGCTGAGCATCGAATACTGGGCGCGGGGTGCGATCTCTGTGTTGATCCAGAAACAGACTCCCACCAGAACAACCGCGATGCCTGCCACGGGAAGGAAGATCCTGGGAAAACTCACCCCCGACGCGCGTAGGGCTACAATCTCATTATCCGCGGAGATACGCCCAAAGACGAGCAACACGGCCGTGAGAAATCCCCACGGAATGGTGAAGGTCATGGAGAAGGGTAGAACGAAGGCCACAAAAGATAGCACCGTCTGGAGCGGCACGTTGTGGTTGATCAGGAGATCGAGCATCTCCTTGAACACATTCCCTAAAACAAGGACGAGACTCAGCAGGGCAACTCCCATCGCAGTGGCCACCGTCAAAGAGGTAAGGAGATAACGGGCAAGAATCTTCAAGGCGTGGATGGAAGGAAAGCTCTTTAGCCTGCCCGTGGAAACCGCCGATTGCAAGAACAGTGCCATTGCGGTTGAAGGAGCTCTCTGATGACGCTAGCATCAATCTTCATGGCCCGCCATTCCCCATCCACCACGCGATTCCATTTCCTCAATGTCTTGCTCTGGGGTAACACCGTGGCCCTCTCCTGGGTCTGGGGTCTGGGGCTCTTTTTCTCTGTGCAGTTCACCGTGGAATTCGGCCTCACCGGACTCCTGACTTTTCTAATCCCAAACTGCCTGGGTCTTTTCCTCTTCGGTGCGGTCTGCGATGCTATCGCAAGGCGTCATCCCGGATCGGAATCCCTCGCCGTCTTCTTCGTGAACTGGTCGAGGCCATTCCGCCTCGTATTTTTCCTTTACCAGATCATCGCTCTTTCGCTCACGATTTTTGCACTCATCCGGTATGGCTGGCAGCCTCTCGGCCTGAAACCCGATTCTCTCTATCTTCCACTCACGGCGCTGATCATCTTGGCTGCGGGCATTCTCTTTGGTGAAGAATTCTCTATTCGCCGTATCAAATATAGCCAGGCCGCTTTCCTTGCCCTCATTCTTGCTTGTGCCGTCGTCATCATCGCCGAACTCGGCTCACCCTACCTCCGTGGAATCCACCGACCCAGCCTACTCCCGACCCATGATCTGAATTTCTGGGGCTATGTAATCCCCATCTGCATTGGATTCATTGTCGGCCCTTGGCTTGATCTCCAGCAATGGCAGAGGGCTATTCAGATCCGAAGGGAAAACACCTCCATCACGGCATCCTATGCTGTTGGCGCCCTGCTCTTCGGTGCCATCCTCCTTTTCCATGGCATCCTCGCGCTCTGGGCGATGGATGGAGGCGCCTCTCAGTATATCCAAAAAGGTCTCGCCGGATACCCCTATGCCGAATCGCTGCTTACACGGGTCTTCAGTGCACTCCCTGTCAATCCCTGGTTGCTTGGCGCTTATCTCACCTTTTTGGCGGGATGCATTCTCACGACCCTCGACAGCGGCTATATCGCACTACGCTGGTTCTTGCAGAGCAATGCCAGCCGGAGCAAACACCCGATTTTCTCTATTATTCCGGAGCGTTTACTCACCTCTCCGATTCCACCTTTCGTAGTCTGCTCCCTCATTGCCGTGATTGGTGCCGCCGTCGGGATCGAGTTGGAATACTTCATGATCTTTTTCGCGACCTTCTTCGTCGGTTACTCGGCTCTCGCAATCGGGCGGGCCTTCATGAACGGGCCTGTGAATGTCATACCACAGGTCAAGATGTTCTGCATCGGTTCCCTCGCCGTGGTCATCTTCGCCTACGGATATTTCCTGCATCAGCCCGTGTTCCAGATTCTCGCATCACCGATGCCTCTCGGATATGTGATCTGGCTGATGGTGAAACCCATTGCGGAAGATTTCACAATCGGCGCGGAGGAGTTGGAGTTGCCATCGAGTGTTTCCGTAGTACCCCTCACTCCCGTGGGGACAGTGCTGACCCCCGCCCCAATCGGCACCCACGACATCTCGGGACGTTTTGAAGACAAATGGTTCATCCATACATTCATCGCCACCTATGCCGACACGAACTCCGTTGGGAATGTCTATTTCGGCATGTATGCCATGTGGGTGGGCAAGACACGGGAACTTTTCTTCAACAGGGTGATGCCGAAGTTCAATCTTAAGGAAACGCCGTTCTACATCCTGACACGCTCGTTCGAGCACAAATTTGTCCGTGAGACGAGGGAGTTTGAAACAGTCAGCGTCAAAATCCGCATTGCGGGGCACAACCGGAAATTTGTCACACTGGAACACGAAGTCTACGACTCTTCCGGAAGCCTCCTCGGGAAAGGAAACCAAAGCCTGCTCTTTGTCTCCTCCACAGACTACAAGATGCTCGACATACCGCAGGATGTCATGACGGCCTTCCTTGCCTATTCCTAGCATGAAGATGGTCGGGAAAACTGCGGTGAGCGTTGCTATGGGAGTTATTCTCCTCCTGGCCTTGGCGCTATACTGCTATTTCAAGTACGGCCCGCAGCAGCTGCCCCACCTGTCGTTCACCATGCTTCCCAAAAAAGCTTATGAGATCGGGAGGCTTTTCAGTGGAATCAGGGTCAGATCCTCTGTGGTAGCCACGCCCTCCGAATCAACCGCACTTCATCTGGAGGAGGATCCTGATGCCTATCAGTTACATTTGGAACTACGTCTTCAGGTTCCCAAGGCTGCGTCAACGCCGGAGGATGTACTCGCTGCTACTCCTGAACTCGCCTCCCTGCTCCCAGATCTCAGGGATCTTCTCCGGACTGCCTCGCCATCTCCAGACTACGCAACCTTGTATGATTATAAGGATAAAAATCTGGAGGCGAATCTGGGTGAACTCCAACGCCTGCTACCCCCGGACAGTCTCTACGACTGTCAGACAATTCTCGACCTTCAGAATCCCGAAACATCGCGTCGCGCGATTCTAGTTCAGGCCTTGATGAATGTGAACACCGACGGATCTGACGGGGATCGGAACTTCGATTTGGGGAAGCCCGGCCTTTTCTTCCAACCACAAACCAATTACCGATGGCCTAAGGCAAGCAGGCATCCCAACCCTTATCTGCACACGATTGAGCAACAGATAGAGACGATGGAAGGGGAATCCGGTGATGACGACTCGCAAAGCAAAACAGAGCCAATACATCTCAAAGCCAGCCTGTCTGATGCCAAAGCCACCCGGGATGAGTTGAAGCGCTGGAGCTTTCTCGTCGGGGTAGCCGACCCTTTCATCGTCCTCCCGTCATTCATGTTCAAACAGGGAGCAGAGCATCTTTCCATCGGTGATTACGCCATCGTCATTGCAAAGGGAAAACTCTATCCTGCGATCCTAGGAGACAAGGGGCCGAATTTCAAAATCGGTGAGGCTTCTCTGCGCATCTGCCGGGAAATCGACCCGAAATCCAATGCCGACATGAGACCTGTGGACCGCCCCAAGATCAGCTATATCATCTTCCCCGGAACCGCAGATAAGCCATTCAAAGTTCCGAACTACAACACTTGGTCCGAGCGTTGCCGTTCACTGTGGAAGGAAATGGGTGGCAGCGACGAAGCTCCTTGGCATGAATGGAAATCTCTGGAAAAGCCATGGCCTACTCCAACCCCTACTCCAACTCCTGAAACAGTTTCTTCTCCGGAACCAACCTCCTCGAATCCATCCTCTACCTACCCGTCATCCGAATTGAGCAATCCCGAAGCAAGCTCTGGCACAAATCCTGCTGCATCAGATTCTCCCTCTCCATCACCCAGCCCAGCAACTCCTGAAACTCAAACCAACTCCCCTGTGGGCAGCAATTAATGACTTCTGCAAGATTTCAGTCTTTCGCCCGCCCGAACTTGAGGATTATTTCTTTCTGACAGCTAAATAACCACGACAACCCATTCCTCAGACTCATGATCACTCCAAGCACCCCGGCCCCTGACTTCACTCTCCCCACTGTAACTGCCGAAGGGCCCAAGCAAATCACCCTTTCAAAGGAAATCGGGACCAAAAATATCCTCCTACTTTTCGTGCCCATGGCTTTCACCGGTGTTTGCACCAAGGANNCAGCAAGGGAATCGGCGTCTATGATTCACTTGACGCCTTGATCTATGGCATCAGTGGAGACAATCCCTTTGCCCAACAGGTCTGGGCAGCGAAGGAGGGGATCACCATCCCTCTTCTGAGTGATTACGACCACAGTGTCACCAGGGCCTATGGCGTAGCCTATGATAGCTTTCTACCCCAGGTGGGTCTCGGAATGGCAGGCGTGGCAAAACGCTCCGCCTTCATCATTGACCGTTCGGGTGTCGTACAATACGCCGAGTCAAGCGACGATCCCAAGCAGCTTCCAGATTTCGCAGCCATCCAAGCACGACTCGCCGAATTAAAATAAATCAGCAACCGATCATCCACCCTGGTTTCACCCAGTTCTTTCATGAGCACCAACGATCCATTCAAAACCCTTCGTAGTTTCTCCCCCTCTACGGGAACTTCCGGTTTCTACAATTCTCTTCCTGCGCTTGAGGAACAAGGTCTAGGGGCCATCTCACGACTCCCCTTCAGCATCCGGGTGGTATTGGAATCGGTACTTCGCAACTGCGATGGGAGGAAAGTGCATGAAAAGGATGTCCGTGCCCTTGCCGCCTGGAATGCCAAGGCTCCCGCCCCGGAAGAAATCCCCTTTGTTGTGGCCCGAATCGTACTTCAGGATTTCACAGGAGTTCCTCTGCTAGTCGATCTCGCAGCAATGCGCAGCGCCGTCTCCCGGCTAGGCGGCAAGNNGTCGTCGATCACTCCGTGCAGGTGGACTATTACGGTTGGGCGGATGCAATGAAGCTGAACCTCGAGATGGAGTTCAAGCGCAACCGCGAGCGGTACGAGTTTCTCAAATGGGGTCAGCAGGCATTTGAAACCTTTGGAGTCGTCCCTCCCGGAATCGGCATTGTCCATCAGGTCAATCTGGAATACCTCGCCCGTGGCGTCCTCCATGCCAAGACCGGAGCGGGGGAACTCTTCTACCCTGACAGCCTTGTCGGCACTGATTCCCACACCACCATGATCAATGGTCTCGGGGTCGTAGGATGGGGCGTCGGCGGCATCGAAGCAGAAGCAGGAATGCTTGGACAACCTGTCTATTTCCTCACCCCTGAAGTCGTCGGAGTTCATCTCTCTGGAAAACTGAGAGAAGGGGTCACGGCAACCGATCTCGCCCTCCGCGTCACCCAGATGCTCCGCGCCGCCAAGGTCGTTGGAAAATTTGTGGAGTTTTATGGCGAGGGGGCCGAGTCCCTTCCGCTCCCCGATCGTGCCACAATCGCCAATATGGCTCCGGAATATGGAGCCACGATGGGAATCTTTCCTGTTGATGCCGAATCCGTCGCGTTCCTCCGTGCAACAGGTCGGACGGATGCTGAATGCAGCGCCTTTGAGAATTACTTCAAGGCTCAGGAGATGTTTGGCATGCCACGCAAGGGCCAGATTGACTATAGCATCGATCTTGAACTTGATCTCGCGAGTGTCCAGCCGAGTGTGGCAGGCCCCAAACGTCCCCAGGATCGCATTGATCTTCCCCAGCTCAAATCGACTTTCCTCAATCTCCTTGCCAAGCCGATTGCCGATGGCGGTTATGGCAAGAATGGTGATTCCCTTGCCACGCAAACAACGGTTGCACGCCGTAACCCAACCATTCCCTCCGACGAAGAGGAGATGCTAAGTGATCGTCCCACTGCGGATGCCACCGACTCCTTTCCGGAGTCTCCTTACCACAATGGAAAGAGCACTATTCGCAACGGAAGCGTCCTGATCGCCGCTATCACGAGCTGTACTAACACCAGTAATCCCAGCGTCATGCTGGCTGCGGGACTTCTTGCCAAAAAAGCCGTTGAAGCAGGACTCTCCATGGATCCCACCGTCAAGACCTCCCTTGCTCCCGGCTCCCGAGTGGTCACCGCTTATCTTGAAAAAACCGGCCTGCAACCCTTCTTTGACAAACTTGGCTTCCAGACCGTGGGCTATGGCTGCACCACCTNNACCACCTGCATCGGCAATTCGGGTCCTCTCAATCCCGAAGTGGAAAAGGCGATCACCGACAACGATTTGGTGGCTGCCGCAGTTCTCTCCGGCAACCGTAATTTCGAGGCCCGCATCCACCAGAATATAAAAGCCAACTTCCTGATGTCCCCACCGCTTGTCGTTGCCTTTGCCTTGGCAGGACGCGTTGATATCGACTTTGTAACGGAAGCCATCGGGCATGGCACGGATGGCAAGGAGATCTACCTCCGCGACATCTGGCCAAGCCTCGCCGAGATTCGCGAAACGCTCCGCAGCGCCCTCACACCGGACATGTTTGCCACGCTCTATTCCGATTTTGCCGGGCAGAATCCGAAGTGGAACGAAATCAGCGCCCCCACCGGATCAATCTATGAGTGGGATGGGAAGAGTACCTATATTCAGGAGCCACCCTTCTTTGAAAACTTCGGCATGGAAGCCGGAACTATCACCCCCATTTCGGGAGCCCGTGCCCTCGGCATTTTCGGTGATTCCGTCACGACCGATCACATCTCACCCGCCGGAGCGATTAAGGAAAAGTCACCGGCAGGCCGATTCCTAAGCGAACAGGGCGTGACGCGGGAGGACTTTAACAGCTACGGCAGCCGCCGTGGCAACGACCGAATCATGACACGAGGCACCTTCGCCAATGTGCGGATCAAGAACCTGATGCTGCCTGGTGTCGAGGGAGGCGAGACCCTTCATCTCCCAGACGGCGAACGACTCAGCATCTTTGATGCAGCACAGAAATATGCTTCGGAAAAAGTGCCTCTCGTGATTCTTGCCGGGCAGGAATACGGCACCGGTAGCAGCCGTGACTGGGCTGCCAAGGGGACTCGCCTCCTGGGCGTGAAGGCCGTCATCGCTGCCAGCTTTGAGCGTATCCATCGCTCCAATCTTGTCGGCATGGGCGTTCTGCCACTTCAATTCCATGAAGGCACGACCGCTCAGACACTCGGACTTGATGGGACGGAAACTTTTGACATTGTCGGTCTGGGCGAGGATCTGCAGCCCCGTCAGGACATCACGCTTCGCATCACCCGCAAAGATGGCGGCGTCCTGGACGTCCGGGTAAAGGTGCGCATTGATACTCCCATCGAGGTTGATTATTATAGGCATGGTGGCATCCTGCCCTTTATCCTGCGGCAGTTGATTACTGAAGCGGCCTGATTTCCTCCCTTTTGGAAAACTCCCCTCCCCTGGCTCCCGACCGGATAGATCTTGTCGCTGAGATTTTACGTCTCAAACGCGAGCGCAATGCTGTTATTCTCGCGCACAATTACCAGATTGAAGAGATCCAGAATGTCGCAGATTTCGTCGGGGATTCACTTGGCCTGAGCATTCAGGCCGCTGAAACCAAAGCGGACGTCATTGTATTCTGCGGGGTGCACTTCATGGGAGAGACCGCCAAGATTCTAAGCCCGGCCAAGACGGTCGTCATTCCCGATATGGAAGCAGGTTGCTCACTTTCCGATTCCTGTCCGGCGGATCAACTCGGAAC
The DNA here is from genome assembly GCA_003136515.1 of Spartobacteria bacterium. Next base: position 12,354 of record PLEU01000114.1, on the reverse strand, counting down.
CTTTCTCGAAGAGCACTCCGCCAAAAACTACTTTGTCATCGCCTATATCAATTGCAGTGCCGGAGTGAAGGCCCTCGCCGATGTCATCTGCACCAGCGGCAATGCTGTGAAAATCGTGCAGGCCGCACCGACAGATCGTCCCATTCTCTTTGTTCCCGATCAGAATCTCGGTTCCTGGGTCATCGAACAAACCCATCGCCCGATGGATCTCTGGGAGGGAAGTTGCTATGTCCACGTCGAGTTCACGCGCGATAGCATCGAAAGGGCCAGAAGAGAGTATCCCAACGCCAAAGTCGTTGCACATCCCGAGTGCCCCCATGTCGTTCGCCTGCTTGCTGACGAAGTCTGCTCGACGGAAAAGATGGTCAGTTATTGCAAAAATTCTCCTTCCCATGCCTTCGTGATCGTCACCGAAGAAGGAATGCTGCACCGACTGCGCCGTGAGATCCCTGGCAAGATTTTCATCCCCGGCCCAACCGATCACTGTGCCTGCGCGGAATGCCGCTACATGAAACGCAATACTCTCGAGAAGCTCTACCTTTGCCTGAGGGATCTCCAACCGGAGATTCTTCTTGATGAACGCATACGGCAAAAGGCGGAGATCTCGGTGAGGCGGATGCTGGAACTAAGCAAGTGAACGGAGAACCGCAAACAGGGACGTATTCCCCGGGTGCCATTTCAAAGTCGCTCTGGGAACGCGCGCTCCAGCGCATCCCCGGTGGGGTGAACTCTCCCGTCCGTGCCTTCCGAGGGGTCGGCGGCAATCCCTTTTTCGTCACCAGAGCAGCGGGCTGCACAATCACTGACGCCGACGGAAGGGAATACATCGATTTTGTCGGCACTTGGGGCCCGGCGATTCTGGGACACGCGCCACAAGTCGTCGTTGAAGCAATTCGTACGGCCGCTGCACACGGTACCAGCTTCGGGATCCCCAATCCTCTGGAAGTCACAATGGCGGAGACAATCTGCCGGATGGTTCCTTCTGTAGAAAAAGTACGTATGGTCAATAGCGGTACCGAAGCCGTCATGTCCTGTATCCGACTGGCCAGAGGTGCGACTAAAAGAGATCGCCTCGTAAAATTTGAGGGGTGCTATCACGGCCATGTGGATTCCCTTTTAGTCAAGGCGGGAAGCGGTGCTCTCACCCTAGGCCAGCCGGACAGCGCCGGGGTTCCTGCTGCTCTCGCAAATCTCACGATCACAGTTCCCTTTAATGATCCTGAATCTCTCCGGGCAGTGTTCGGAGAACATGGCAGGGAGATTGCCGCCGTGATTCTGGAGCCTGTTCCAGCCAACGCGGGACTCTATCTTCCGGAGCCTGGATTTCTAGAAACCGTGCAGAGACTCTGCCAAGAACATGGGGCTCTGATGATTTTTGACGAAGTCATGACCGGCTTCCGNNTCCTGGGGGCGTGCAGGAAATCTATGGCATCACTCCGGATCTGACGACCCTAGGCAAAGTGATCGGAGGTGGACTTCCTGTGGGAGCTTTTGGGGGAAAAAGTGAAATAATGGATTTCCTCACTCCTCTTGGGCCTGTCTATCAGGCAGGAACACTCTCCGGGAATCCTCTCGCACTCGCCGCAGGTCTCTCCCAACTTAACGAAATGGAACGAATCAACGGATGGAAACTCCTTGAAGAAAGAGGAGCTCAGCTCGAGGGGGCCATGAGGGAAATCGTCCGAGGAAAAGCCCTGACACTCCAGAGAATCGGCTCCATGTTCTGCCTCTATTTCCGTGAAGGCCCCGTGCGAAATCTGAGCGATGCAAGAGGCAGCGACACAGCCGCCTTCGCACGTTTTTTCCACGCCTCACTTGAAGCCGGAATCTACCTTGCACCTTCGCAGTTTGAAGCCGGATTCCTCTCGACGGCCCACACCCAGGATGTGATCGATAAAACCGCCCGCATCCTAAGAAATATCCTCTAGGCCGATCCTTCCCGATATTTTCGCAGGAAAAAAATTAGCACCAGAGCGATACAAACGCCCAGCAGTCCTCTCCACCGATGCCACCACGAAGATGTCCCGGGCATGAAAACCTGGAGTTTTGATTGTGCTGCCACAGTTCCGTCTTTGGAAATCTTGGAGACCACGATCAGATGCCAGCCCGCAGAGAGCTTGTCCAACTTCACGGAATCGGCATCTTTATCCTGTTTCACTTGCTGGTCATCAACCGGAAGCAATACTACGTTGAAAGGTGGAATGGACGGGGAACCCCCGCTTGGCTGGTCATTGGAACTTTGCAGTAGTTGGATCACCTGTTCTTCGATCCGATATGTTTCACCAGCGTCTTTCGCGGGCTGCCAACTCAACAGGATCAAGGGTTTTCCAAACCACGGTTTCTTGCTCGTCCACCTGAGTTTTTCCAGCGGAACAGGCGGGGGTGAATTTTTTGGCAGTTCCGTAAAAACTGGGCCTTCGGATTCTGATGACGGATCCTGGGATTCGGAGGACTCGTTGATGGATCCCTGATGATTGGCATCACTGTCCAAAGGAGATACCACTATTGTATTCCAGAGCAGTTCATGGTGGGTCTTCAACCCCTCATCCACAGATACCTTGAGGGTCGCATCACCGGACTGAGTGGGTTTCCAGACGAACTCCACTTCCCTGGCTTCCCCTCCTTTTAATTCCAACGGAGTTTTGGAAATCATGCCTCCCCCGGATTGAGAGATGGCTGTCCATTCGGCTTTCCGTGACTCTTGGGAACGATTGAGTAGGGAGAATTTTACCGTCAGGGAAGCTCCCAATGGGATCTCCTTTGGAAAATTGATGTCCTCTGAACGAAGTGTGAGGGGAATGAAACCATGAGGTGGGGGCAATTCAAAAACGCTGGTACTAAAACCGTCGGAAATCTGCACTTCCGAGGCATCTCTTGCCGTTGGCGCCCCCTCCTCGTCGTCCATCTCTTGAAAGAGGAAAGTTCTCGATTCTCCTGGAGGAATGGATGTGGAGGGAGGCATCACCCAAGGGGCCTTCCCTAGGAAGGAGATATTCACCGCTTGCGAGGATATATTTCTGACAGTACATCCCGTCGGGCCGTTTTCGCTGAGCTCAAATCGTGGAGAGGCTTTCCCCGTGAGTTGCATCTCTTCTTTCTCGCAGTCTGCGATAACAGAAACTGAGCCCGAATACTCTTGGGCCCCCTCAGGAGTGAACTCCAAGGAAACGTTGGTTGCCTCTCCTTCCTTGAGGGAAAATCCCCCCCCATTCGGTAGTTCATAACCCTTGGGAATAACAAAACTCCCGGCGACCGTACCCCCACCGACATTCCTGATCACTATGTTTGTTTTTAGTGTCCCGCCAAGAATAACGGTGCCAAAATCAACGCTCTTCGGCTCGAAAACCAGTTTGGGTGCANNTGCTATTACGATTCTGGCAGCCGACGATTTTGCATGTCCCGGAGCCTGGGCTCGGAAAGTAAAGTCATCCAGAAATGTTTTACTGCCGTCATGCCGGTAGCTTACGGTCGCCGTGTGATCGGTATCATTACTGAGATTTGACAGAACCCCGTGCTGCGGATTTCTTTGAATTTCAAAGGATATTTGATTCCCATAAGAAGGTATTGCCTGAAGAGTTATTTGAACTTCTCCGCCTCGCGGCACCTGCACACTGGAATCCCGGGCAAAGGTTGGTTTGACAGTTTCCTCCGAGGCAAGAGCGGCTAACTGCAAAGGTAGATTAACGATAACCAGCAGAACAAATCGGATGAATCTTCCTCCCACAAAATAGCTCAAGGATCTTGGATTGGACAGACAGAACCATCTGTCCTGACGCTGAGGATTCCCTCCCCATGGGCGGCCTGCATTTCTGAAAACCATGGCATGCGCGACCATTTTTTGGGACTCGCGGGTGAAGCATCAAACAGTGTGGGTAAATAATTTATCAACGCTATTTGCTGAGTGTTTGTTGAAGAGCGTTGTGCCCGGGAAATTGTCGGACATAACCAGTCCTTGGATGTCAAACCCATGTTGGTAGATGTATTGGTAAGCCACCATTTCTGCTCATCAGTCGAACCGATTGTAATATTCGTAGGCAACTGGGGCCACGCATTTCCATCATTAAGGCTCGTGGAAAAAACAATCCAAAGATTTCTTAACCTTCCAGTACAAACGACTCCCTCCGCCTTGTCGATAAACTGAGTTATATTAGGAAATGCCAAAAGGGCCAATACCGCAACAATAGCGACTACAACCAAGAGTTCTACGAGCGTAAAAGCGAAGGTGTTTTTATGCTTATTTATAAAAGTTAATTTATATAAACTCAAACTTTCGGTCCACGATGTCGCTAGTTCCCAGTAGTCCCAGCACCGGCCGTATCTTGGATAACCCTGCTGCCTGTAACGCTGTTGTTAAAAACCACGTTTTCATTAGTAAATATGTATTGATACGTAACCTGGCTATTTGTCGTGGAAGGTGTCGTGTAGTTGTAATTCGTGCTGCTGTTCGTGCTGCCGGCCGTGACTGAGTAATTCGTTTGCAGGGTCACGGAAATATCCTGAATGGAAGCATCGGCAATTCCCGAACCGGAAAAAGTCTGGTTCGGATAACTGTTCTGCAACGATGCCGAAAACTGCCCGCTGCAACTGTTACTCACCGAAAAGTTCGTCACGCCATAGGTTGGAACCAAATAAGTGTAAATATATCCGTATTGGTCGGTATAGGTTTGCTCGGTATAGCTAACCGTAGGGAGAGCAATAATCTCACTTGAGGCATTGCCGTAATAGGTCACTGCAATTGTCTGCGAAGAGGGATCCTGTACCCCGTATGCGCTCCCCACGTATTGCTGACCAGCTGCATAGACAGTTGCAACCCCTGAGTTTGTGGTCCCGTTGGTAGAGGTGTTTGTGTCTGAGGTGGTGAATTCCACAGTCCCCACAAAGCCATTAGTGCCACGCATAATGCCACTATAGCTCCCAGAGTCAGGGAAGAATGAGCCATTGCCATAGGGATCCCCATTTTTGTTGGAAGCTCCAGCCTGCAGTTCAGGCGAGGGGATCAATGAAAATACCAGAGCCGAAGCAACGACAAGCACCGGGGAGAAACGTGCAAAATTCATCCGTAAATCATTGTGATGGTTTCCCTTTTTGTCAAATCCAATAAAACACTGAGCTCCACCCTTGCGCCTTGCCAAAGGGGATCGCACCTTCGAAATTCACCGAACATGTCTGAGCACATTGAGAGCCCTCCTGATCCACTAAGTGGAAGGCGGGACGTCACAGTTGCGGCCCCAATCCGTGAAATCGAAAATCCCCTTTGGGGGATTGATCTTGGAGGCACTAAGATCGAGGGGGTCATTCTTGATCCAAACCGTCCTGAGAAGGCACTTCATCGCATCCGGGTTTTCACGGAATCCCCCAGGGGATACGACCATGTGATTTCCCAGATCTCCCTGCTTGTTGATCAACTCGAGTCAGTATCCGGTCTGAAACGTCCCGACTACCTTGGCATCGGCACGCCCGGGGTCACCACCCCACAGACAGGTCTACTCAAAAATTCCAACACACTTTGTCTCAACGGCAAACCGCTGGCCCATGACATATCCGCATTCCTTGGGTGTGAAATTGTGATAGCTAATGACGCCAATTGTTGTGCTCTCGCCGAGGCAAATCTTGGTGCTGCTCGTGGTAAGAAAACCGTATTTGGGATTATCCTCGGAACCGGTGTCGGGGGGGGAATAGTCGTCGCTGGAGAGGTGCTCACGGGATTTCATGGCATCTGCGGGGAATGGGGGCACAATCCCTTGCGCGGCGAAGCAGCTCCCTGTTACTGCGGCCGTTTCGGCTGCGTTGAAAGTGTTTGCTCCGGGCCTGCTCTGGAAAAATTCTATGCAGCCCGTACTGGTTCACCAGTTCCGCTCCCAGAGATCGTCCTGAGGGCTTCTCGAAACGATGCAGATGCCATTGCAACACTGGAGCGGCTGCGTGAAAAATTCGCCGAGGCCTCCGGAGCCGTTATCAACATCCTAGATCCCGATGCAGTGGTAATTGGCGGCGGTGTCGGAAATCTGGATCTTCTCTACACCTCCGAAACACGCCTTTCCATATTGCACCATCTCTTCAATGACCGATTCGACACCCCTCTCCTTCGTCCCGCCCTTGGTGATAGCGCGGGGGTGTTCGGAGCCGCTATGCTGACACTTTGGAAATGAGCGATCGGCTGGCGGACTATCTCTACGAGCTGCCTGCGAAACTGGTGGCAAACCGACCTGCCAAGCATCGTGAAGATTCCAGAATGCTGATTCTGGATCGGAAAAGCGGTGCGATAGAGCATCGACGCTTCCTCGATTTACCAGGCTATCTCTCTCCCCGGGATCTCCTGGTGCTCAACGATAGCAAGGTGATCCCGGCACGACTCTTCGATACCACAGGAAAGTTAGAGATACTGCTCCTAGAAAAGCAGAACGAGAGGGAGTGGACGGCCCTTGTGAATCCAGGGAAAAAAATGCGCCCCGGCCATGTAGTCGAAACTGCGGGAACATCGGCTAAAGTTCTGGAGATATTGGAAGATGGAACTCGACGTATCGAGTTCGCCTCGGCCCCCGATCTGGAACACTACGGGACCATGCCAATCCCCCCATACTTTAATCGAAAAGCGGACGAGGAAGATCGGGAACGCTATCAGACAGTCTATGCCAGTGAGGAAGGCTCGGTGGCTGCACCGACAGCGGGACTTCATTTCAGCAAGGAACTTCTCTCAAGACTTCCGCACACCTTTGTCACCCTCCATGTCGGCGTGGGAACTTTCCGCCCTGTAAAAACAGAAGATCTTACCCAGCATCTCATGCACAAGGAACACTATACTCTGGCTGAAGCAACCACCCGAGTCATCACCGAGGCCAAAGAGATGGGCGGAAGGATTTTCGCAGTCGGCACCACTACCGCAAGAGTGCTGGAATCCCAGCCTCCCGGTACGCTTACCCCATCCATCGGCTCTACTGAGATTTTCATCCGCCCTCCTTATCAATTCCGTCACATCGATTCACTCTTGACCAATTTCCATCTCCCCGGCTCGACGCTACTGATGCTGGTGAGTGCGATGGCGGGACGCGAACTCATATTGAGTGCCTATGCGGAGGCGGTGAAGGAAGAGTATCGCTTTTTCAGTTATGGCGACTGCATGTTGATCCTGTAATTGATCCCCCTGTTTGGCATTAGAATCTGCACACTTCATCCCTCATCCATTTCTTCACATGCCACCCCTACTCTGCATAGCCGACCTTAAGAAGGGCACACGGGAACACTCCCCGCTTGGGGCCGTCATCCATGCCCAGGTGGAACGATTGACTCTTAAGGAAGCTTCCAACGGAAAGCCATTTTATGAAATTTTGTTTCGTGATGCCGCCGAAAACATGACCCTTCGCGCCTGGGCAGATACTGTGGCATTTGAATCCTGCAAATCATCCCAAAAGGGTGACTTTGTGATGATTGAGGGACTCTTCAGCCACAGCGGCTCGTTTGGTCTTGATGCAAAAGGTTGGGAGATGAACAGTCTGCCGGAAGAGGCGGTTGATCTACTAATGGAAGGCTCCGCAGAACACCGTAACCAGCTTGATCATGCATGGGAAAAAATCAGGAACGCGACAGATACCCTCCAAGATCCCCGTCTACTCGCACTCTGCCACAAATTCCTCGATCAGTATGGAGTGCGATTTCGCAGGGCGGCGGCAGCGCGGGGCAATCACCACGCCCGCCGGGGAGGTTTGCTGGAACATACTTCCCGGATGATGGAATGCGCACTCGTACTCTGCGGCGTTTACGCCGAACTCAACCGTGATCTCCTCATCGCCGGGGTCCTTTTTCATGATACGGGAAAACTTTGGGAAACATGCCCTCCCGAACGCGGTTTTGGCCTGGAGACCGAACTCCGCGGGGAACTCCTCGGCCACCTCTCCATCGGGATAGAACTCATCAACGCCCTCTGGCGCGAACTCCCGAAGGAAGGATGGGAAACACTCCTCCCCTCCTCCGAGGAGGTTCGCCTGCATCTTCTCCACCTTGTGGCTTCTCATCACGGGCAGCTCGAATTTGGCTCGCCAATACTTCCCAAGACACCTGAGGCGGCTCTTCTCCATTTCATCGACAATATCGATGCCCGTATGGACATGTTTTCGGCTGCCTACAAGTCCGTCCCGATCCTTGAAAATGGAGCTCGTGCACCTATGGAATGGGTCAGGCCTCTCGGCGTCTCACCGGTTCCGCCACTTCCCCGGATCGCCGCGGGATCGGATTCGTCCGGGATCAAGGATCTACTTCTTTAGACTTGCCAAACTGCGTCTGAAATTACGATTCTGAACTACCAGTGAAAAAGCTCCCCCTGATTCTTATCGTCCTAGTGCTGACCAGCATGGCTGGACAGCAAATCGTTTTCGCCGACATCCAGGCACCGCCCCAGTCTGATCAGGGGCCAACCCGCAAACTGGGACGCGGGCTTAGCAATCTCCTTTTCGGACCCACGGAAATCATCGATTCCATGTCTGATGTGAATGACGCGGAAGGTAATTCGGCGGCGTTCGGTTATGGTTTGGTACGGGGATTGGGGCGCACCTTTGCCCGGATGGGATATGGTTTTTATGAGACCTTCACCTTCCTCGCGCCTACCAATCACGGGACGTTCAATCCCCCATACCAGAACAACATCCAGTGGCTGAATTCAGGGTATTCGGAATTTCCGCCCGAACTTGGTTTTGAAACCAAGTACGATTACTCGCGCCAATACAGCAGCCAATCTTGGTAGCGGATGTTCGAATGCCCGCTCGACGCAATGGCGGCCTTTAAGCGTGGATTCTCAAGGCCGCGAGTTAGCATTTATCCTTGCGAGCGTTAAGACTTAGGAATTCTTGATTTCCTACTCAATCCTCTGCGGCCCAAACTCGGTAGCCTGAGACGAAATCCCGCCTGAATTCGGAAAAGGAGCCTCCGAGGATGGCTTCTCTGATTTTTCTCATCAACGTGAGATAGAAGTGGAGATTGTGCAGTGTGATGAGACGTAGGCCGAGGATCTCCTCGGCCTTGACAAGATGACGCAGATAGGCACGGGAAAACGTCAGGCAGGCGGGACAGCCGCAGCCCTCTTCTATCGGTAGTGGATCACGTGTGAAGGGGGCGTTCTTCAGATTGATAGTTCCAGCAGAGGTGAAAGCCGTGCCATTGCGCGCAATCCGTGTCGGCAGGACACAATCAAACATATCGATCCCCCGAGCCACCATTTCTACAAGTTGCGGCGGTGTACCCAGACCCATGGCATAACGTGGGGAGGACTCAGGCAGGAATGGAACGCTCCGCTCCACGGCCTTCATCATCTCTGGTTCAGGTTCCCCGACACTGACCCCGCCCACCGCATAACCGTCAAAGCCGATCCCTACAAGCGCACGTGCGGATTCCTCGCGGAGATCGGCGAAGGAACTGCCTTGCACGATGCCGAAAAGCAGCGGTCTACCCTCCTCCGGCTGAGTCCACCACCATTCTCTGGAACGTTTTTCCCAATGCGTGGTCAGTTCCAGACTTTTCGCCGCCTCCTCATGGGTGCAGGGAAACGGGGGGCATTCATCAAACGCCATCACGATATCGCTTCCAAGATCACGCTGGATTTGCATCGAGGTCTCGGGGCCGATGAATGTCGGGGTCCCATCAAGATGATTCTGAAAGTGCACCCCTTCCCGAGTGATTTTGCGCAACTTCGAGAGGGAAAAAACCTGAAAGCCGCCACTGTCGGTGAGAAGGCATCGGTCCCAGCCCATGAAGGAATGTAATCCCCCCAAATCCCGGATAACCTCCTCGCCCGGTCGCACGTGGAGATGGTAGGTATTTCCCAGAATGATGCGCGCGCCGAGAGACCGAAGCTCATCAGGAGTGACTGCCTTCACAGTGGCCTGTGTGCCAACCGGCATGAAAACCGGCGTTTCCACATCACCCCGGCGCGTGTGGAGTATGCCGGCGCGCGCGGCACTCGACACATCGGTCTTAAGCAGCGTGAAGGGGGAGAGACTCAAAACAGACGACTTCCTAGTTTTTTTTATCCCCAAAGCCTGACTCCAGATCCCAGACAGGAACTCCCGCAACGATGGTCATCAGCGCGCGACCGCGAAGTGAATGGCCGTGAAATGGGCTGTTCCGTGCGAGGGAGGGGGAATCATTCTTGTCATAGACCCAGGCATGATGCGGGTCGAGCAGCGTGATGTCCGCGACGGCCCCTAGAGAAAGCGTCCCGCGGTTTAGTCCCAGAAGTCTGGCCGGGTTCACCGTCAGCATGGCAATCACCTGAGGTAACGTAAGCACCTTGCGTTGATGAAGCAGAATTTCCAGAAAGACGGCCAGTTCCGTCTCCAAGCCAAGCATGCCGAAGGGGGCGCGATCAAGTTCAACCTCTTTTTCGTAGGGGGCATGGGGCGCATGATCACTGGCTAGGATGGTGATTGTCCCGTCGGCCAACCCGGCAATGATTTCATCGATATCGGCAGACGTCCTAAGCGGGGGATTGACCTTGAAATTGGAATCAAAGGTTTTAAGGGTCTCATCGGTTAGAGAAATATGATGAGGGCAGGCTTCGGCGGTGATTGGCACGCCGCGTCTGCGGGCCTCACGGAGTAGGCGTACACTTCGTGCAGAACTGATATGCTGGCAGTGAATGGGATGGCCAGTTTCCTCAGCGAGGAGAATGTTTCTGGCCACGATCAAATCCTCGGCGAGGGATGGCCATCCGGGAAGTCCGAGACGGGTGCTCCATTCCCCCTCGTTCATCACGCCGTCAACGCTGAGTGTCGCCTCCTGACAATGATCCATCACAGGCAGTCCGAACTGGCGCGCGTACTCAACGGCGCGACGCATCACCCCATGATTCTGAATGCAGCGCCCGTCATCCGTCAAAGCCACGACTCCGGCTGCTGCCAGTGCGCCGATGGGAGTCNNGAGCCATCTCCTCGCCGGCAATGCCACGCGTGATGGCGCCCGTGCAGAAGACATTCACACACGCAGTCGTCGCCGCGCGCTCCTGAATCCAGGCGATCACGGAAGGACTGTCGGCCACTGGGTTTGTGTTAGGCATACAGACAACTGAAGTAAATCCACCCTTGGCGGCAGCCCGTGCACCACTTGCGATTGTCTCCTTGTGCGACTGGCCGGGCTCTCGCAGATGGACGTGGATGTCGATCANNGCTACGACGTGGCCGCCCGCATCGATAACCCTTGAGCTCTGCGGCTTTTTGTCGACCAGCACCCCCTCCCTTACGAAGAGGTCGCGCACCTCATCGATCCCGTTTGCAGGATCGATCACTCGACCGTTTTTGATGTGAAGAGAATCGTTCATGAGCCGACATCGGATGTTATCGGGGCTCCTCCCGAGCAGAGGTAGAGCACAGCCATCCGAACGGCAAGACCGTTGGTGACCTGGTCAAGTATCACGCTGCCACGCCCGTCAGCGACATCACTGTCAATCTCGACTCCCCTGTTCATCGGTCCAGGATGCATGATTAGGCATTGGGGATGAAGCCGCGCCGCACGGGACTTTGTCAGTCCGAACCGGGACGTATATTCCCCGGCTCCGGGAAAATACTCCTTGTTTTGACGCTCATGCTGGATACGCAGCAGATTGATCACATCACTCTCCTCGAGCACGTCATCGATATTGTGCGCAACGCGGACTCCGAGGGTTTCGAACGATTTTGGCACAAGTGTTGACGGGCCCACCAAGGTCACCTTCGCACCGAGTTTCGTTAGTATCTGAATATTGGAGCGGGCCACGCGACTGAAAAGGATATCCCCAACGATCGAGACCCGGACCCCTTCGAGTGTTCCCAGTTTTTCCCGGACCGTGAAGGCATCGAGAAGTCCCTGAGTGGGATGCTCGTGGGCTCCGTCACCCGCGTTGATAACTGATGCCTCAAGTCGGTCAGCCAGAAAACGGGGACTCCCGGCCGATTTGTGGCGGATTACGATGAGATCCGCCCTCAGTGCCTCAAGATTGCGGGCCGTATCGAGGAGCGATTCCCCCTTTTCCAGACTGGATGCGGAGGCGGAGATATTCACCACGTCGGCACTCAGGCGCAAGGCGGCAAGTTCGAAAGAAATGCGTGTCCGGGTACTCGGTTCGACGAAGAGATTTACCAGCGTTTTACCGCGGAGAGCAGGAACTTTCTTCAGATTGCGCTCACCAACTCCCTTGAAGGCCGTGGCGGTGTTGAGAATCGTGAGCAACTCCGCGGGGGTATGGTCCGCGAGGGCGCAGAGATCCTTGTGAGTCCAGACCGATTTCATGAATGATCGGGATGAATGATCATGACCGAATCGGCGATGCTATCGATCTCTTCAAAGCGAACCCGGATGCGATCCTCCGGGGAAGTGGGCACGTTCTTGCCGACT
>PLEU01000035.1 GCA_003136515.1 Spartobacteria bacterium | reverse complement strand
CATTGCATGTGTCAACGAGGCACGCTCTTTGCTACAAAATCGTTGCAAAATTATCCTTTGTCTCCGACAAGCACTCCACCATCCCCACAGTTCAATGCGTCTTCTTTTTCTACAGCATGATCCACTCGACGGCCCCGGGGCACTTCTGGAATGGGCTGATAAGCGCGGACATATTGTCACTACCTGCCTGGTCTCAAACGGTATCTCCTTCCCGTTACTCGACAGCTTTGATCTCCTCGTCAGTCTAGGAGGCCCGATGGGGGCTTATGAAGAGGAAAAGTATCCCTGGCTGATCCAGGAAAAGCAGTATCTTAAGGAAGCAGTCCTCGCTGGGAAAAAAATAGTCGGTCTCTGCCTTGGCTGCCAACTTCTGGCCGCAGCCCTCGGCGGGGAAGCCTATCGTCACACCTGCAAGGAATTTGGCTGGCAGCCCATTGATCTCACCGAGGAGGGAAAAAAATGGTTTTCTATTGGTCAAGATGAGGAACTGACAGAGACGAGTTATCGACCTCTGGCTCAACACACGGAGGGCTCTTTCAGAGCTTTCCAATGGCATGGCGACACCTATTCCCTGCCGCCGGGAGCCGTTAAGCTCGCAAGCAATGCAGCTGCGGAACAGCAGGCATTCATCATTGGAGACCAAGTGCTAGCCCTTCAGTTTCATCTCGAGTGGACGGAAGAAATGATGAGGGACGCGCTCGCCGAGCCCAACGTGGCACCACCACCTTCGCCCTTCGTCCAAACTCCGGAGGAAATTCTCCGCGAGATTGTTCTTTGCGCCTCTGGAAAGAAGCGGTTCTTTGCGCTGATGGACAAGTTTGCCGGCTAACCAAGATCCCCCTGAATATAAAAACGGTGTTGGTCAGTTTTTGCTTACGTTCCGTGGCCGACGATCGACCGTTCTAGATAGGCCGACGTGCACCCGGCGAGGGTCGAACTCACAACCTCTTCCTTCGGAGGGAAGCGCTCTATCCAATTGAGCTACGGGTGCCTAAACAAGGAGAATGCTGGTCTCGCTCAGGGAGATCAACGCTTTTTGAAAAAGGGGCAGCGTACCATTTTCTTTTTCCTGTCCTTTTAATTCATCATCATGCCTGCATTTATTTCGGCAACTTGACTTGCTATCATATCGTTCTTTCGGAGTGTCAACGGAAGAAACATGTCCCATATTTTAAGATACCCTGTAGATCATGAATTCCCCCACGCATCCCCTCCGCATCGGACTTTTTGGCATCGGACTTGATACCTACTGGCCTCAATTTCCGGGACTCAAGGAGCGCCTCGAGGGATATGTGGGGAGGGTTGCCGGGAAGTTGAAACGCCCCGGTGTGGAAGTGATCAATCTTGGTCTCGTTGATTCACCGGAGAGAGCTCAGGAAGCAGGCCGCGCCTTCCGCCGCGCCGACGTCGATCTTATCTTCCTTTATGTCACGACTTACGCCCTCTCCTCCACTGTCCTTCCGATTGTTCGACGGGCAAAGGTGCCGGTAATCGTGCTCAATGTAGTACCCGAGCCAACTATCGATTACGCCATGTTCAACGCCCTTGGCGATCGCACCAAGATGACCGGAGATTGGCTCGCTTACTGCTCGGCCTGTCCAGTGCCGGAGATCGCCAATATCTTTCAGCGTTCCGGCATTCCCTTTCACCAAATCACCGGCATTCTAGAAAATGATCCGCTCTGCTGGGACGAAGTGGATGCCTGGGTGGAGGCAGCCCGCGTCGCTGCTGGGATGGCGGAGAACCGGCTCGGGCTTATGGGCCACTATTACAGTGGCATGCTCGATATCTACTCCGATGTGACACTTCAGTCGTCAACATTCGGCACCCATATCGAGATTCTAGAGGTGGATGAACTCTCCGCTCTCCGAAATGAGGTGAAGATATCGGAAATTGAAGCTCGGTTAAAAGAGTTCCACTTGGTATTTGATGTGCAGCCGGACTGCCCGCAAGAGGATCTTGCCGAGGCGGCGCGGACGGGGGTGGCTCTTGACAGGCTTGTTTCCGAGTATCGTCTGGGCTCAATGGCCTACTATTACAAGGGAACCGGCGTGAGTGAGAACGAGATGACCCTCGCCTCGATCATCCTCGGCACCTCTCAATTAACGGGCCGGGGCATCCCAGTCGCTGGAGAATATGAGGTCAAGAACGTTCAGGCGATGAAGATTATGGATCTCTTCGGGGCGGGTGGTTCCTTCACCGAGTATTATGCGCTGGATTTCAATGATGATGTCGTCCTGATGGGGCACGATGGCCCGGGTCACATTGCCATTTCTCAGGGAAAAACCAAGGTGCGACCGCTTAAGGTCTATCATGGCAAGGTGGGTCGCGGTGTATCCGTTGAGATGGCTGTGAGGCACGGGGCCGTAACCTGCTTGTCCATAATAGAACGCCCCGGTGGAAAGCTCGGCCTCCTCGTTGCGGAAGGTGAATCAGTTCCCGGCCCCATTCTGGAAATCGGGAACACCAACAGCCGCTATCGCTTCCCCTGTGGTGCCCGCGAATTTATAACTCGATGGAATGCAGCAGGCCCCGCCCATCACTGCGCCGTGGGTGTAGGGCACATAGCCGGGAAAATCGAAAAGCTCGGCCTGCTGTTAGATCTGGAAACAATCCAGGTGTGTTAGTGCAGTACGGCCGTAAGAAAATAGCTCTGAAATCAGAGGCCTTGAAATTGGGGTAGTGCCCTGAGTGCTGCAAAATCTTCAGGAGTTATCGGGCCCCGTTCGTTATTCCGCCCCCTGATGGGGGATGCATTCGTTGAGGAGTGTACTCGGCTAAGCCAAGAGTGTCCCAAGGGGCATGCCAGCAATTCCAAACGGTTTGAGGCAATCGTAGTCTCGCTCTTATCCCCTGTGGGAATCCCCCTTCCGACAAACCATCCCGCGAACGCCATCGTCACACGCACTGCAGTAGAGCGGGTGTAGTTGGTCATAAGGCAGGGAGGAGCGAGGGGATCAGAAACCACCAGCCAGATCGATCGGAAAGTTTCCATATTCCACATCTCCAGATTCTTGGCCGGGGAATATGGGTCGAAAAAAATCGCCGAAGGCGGAGGCTCGATGAGCTGATTTCGTGAAAAATCCCCTCTATGGAGCTGCCATCTGATATTTGGCAATGGATAGGCAATCCCCCCGTCCAAAAGCCCTCTAATCACGCTCTCCCATCCCCTGAGATATTCTAGGGCCTCGGCATTTTGAAGGGCAAACTCCAGCACCTCGGTTGAGATCTCAAAACTATGAATTTCGATCGGTGTCTTACTGCCCTTCAGAGACTCAATGGCCGTAATGGCATTTCCGGCAGGGCCGAGACCTATGTCCCAGATCACAAAAGGCTTCTTGCCTCCCTTCCATTCAAGAACCCTCTCCACCAGTTGCTGTTGCCCGATGTGAAGTTCGAGGGCCTCGGTTCGGGGATCAGTTCCGATGTGCATCGTCTCCCCGTGCATCCGCGAGCGAATGCTGCGAGAACCTCCCCTCAGGGTGACGAGTTCAAAGTTTTCCATCCGATCACTATTCACTGACCGCGCTGATAGCTCCAGTGCAACCACCCATTCTGATTTTAGAGTTTACTCCGCTTTCTTTTGAAAGTGTACGTGAAGAGTGAACTAATCCCAAAATAAATGTGCCCTGCCGGGGGTACCAAAAGAAAGAGTCGGGTCATTTCTGACCCGACTCTCTTGTAATTTCTCTTAGAGAGAGGTTGTGTGCAGACCTTAGTAGTCCATGCCACCCATCCCGCCCATTCCACCGCCTGGTGGCATGGCCGGAGCCTTCTCCTTTTCAGGGAGTTCGGAAATGACCGCCTCGGTGGTCAGCAGAAGCCCGCTGATCGAGGAGGCATTCTGAAGAGCGCTGCGGGTCACCTTGGTCGGGTCAACGACACCGGCCTTCACGAGGTCCACATATTCGCCAGTGGCGACATTGTAACCTTCGTTCCCCTTGCCCTTCTTAACTTCCTGAACGATAAGTGCTCCTTCCTTGCCGGCATTGGTAGCCAACTGCCGTAGAGGAGCTTCGATAGCACGACGGATAATCTCAAGACCAACCTGCTCGTCCCCCTCAAGCTTGAGAGTGTCGAGGATCTTCTGGGCCCTGATGAGAGCCACACCGCCGCCTGGGACGATGCCTTCCTCGACAGCCGCTCGGGTGGCGTGGAGTGCGTCTTCAACGCGTGCCTTCTTCTCCTTCATCTCGGTCTCGGTAGCTGCACCGACATTAATGACGGCGACACCGCCCGCGAGCTTGGCGAGACGCTCTTGGAGCTTCTCACGGTCGTAATCGCTGGTGGTCTCCTCGATCTGACGGCGGATCTGATTGACCCGCCCCTGAATATCGGTGCTCTTGCCAGAACCTTCGACGATGGTGGTGTTTTCCTTATCCACAGTGATGTGCTTTGCACGGCCGAGATCCTCGAGGGTGATGTTCTCAAGCTTGATGCCGAGATCCTCGGTGATGCAGCGTCCGCCGGTGAGGACAGCGATGTCCTCCAGCATGGCCTTGCGACGGTCACCAAAGCCGGGGGCCTTGACAGCGCATATCTGCAGGGTGCCACGGAGCTTGTTCACCACGAGTGTGGCGAGGGCCTCACCTTCGACATCTTCCGCGATGATAAGAAGCGGCTTGCCACTCTTGGCAACCTTCTCGAGCAAAGGAAGAAGATCCTTAAGGCTGCTAATTTTCTTCTCATGAATGAGGATGTAGGCGCTGTCTAGAACGGCCTCCATTCCCTCTGCATTCGTGACGAAGTAGGGGGAGAGGTATCCCTTGTCGAACTGCATTCCCTCGACGACATCTAGGGATGTCTCGATGGATTTGGCCTCCTCGACGGTGATGGTTCCGTCCTTGCCGACCTTCTCCATTGCATCAGCGATGATCTGGCCGATGGTGGTGTCCCAGTTGGCAGAGACAGTGGCAACCTGAGCGATCTCGGAGCTGTCCTTCACTTTCTTGCTGATGCGGGCGAGTTCTCCGACAATGGCCTCGACTGCCTTGTTGATGCCTCGCTGCAGGGAGGTGGGATTGGCACCTGCCGTTACGTTCTTCAGTCCTTCCTTGTAGATAGCCTCAGCGAGCACTGTGGCCGTGGTGGTTCCGTCACCGGCGATGTCGCTGGTCTTGGAGGCCACTTCACGCACGAGTTGGGCGCCCATGTTCTCAAAGGGGTCTTCAAGCTCGATCTCCTTGGCGACGG
>PLEU01000015.1:1501-4390 GCA_003136515.1 Spartobacteria bacterium | reverse complement strand
GGGCAACAATGTGACCTTCAATGTAAGCAGCGGAAACTCCCTCTCGGTCAACAGCCTCGGGGGGGCGGGCAATTTGAATGATCCCAACGTGGCTCAGGCATCCAACGACACCAATGCCCAGGGAGGTATTATTTTTACGGGAGGGGGTACACTCACAATGATCGGCACCAGCTACTACACAGGGTCCACAGTGATTCATCAGGGAACAGTGGCTCTAGGTCCCGGAGCACTGGAACAGGGAACCAGCCAGGTGATTGTCGGCCAGAATGCAGGTGATAACGCTACTCTTGCTTTAGGANNCATTCCGGCACTAACTCTGCTGTGATCCTTGGTCAGAATGCGGGCTCAACAGGAAGAGTAACAATTGGTAGCGGCACGGGAAGTTCCGGGGCCTTTATTGGAGCCAACGCCATTGAAGGAGGCACGGGGGGAGGTGTGGTGGATTTTCAGCAAAACAATGCAGCCGGAGACTCCAGTCCAAGTGACTACCCTTTCCTGAGCGCTCTCAGAGGTAACCTTCAGGTCGTGCAGAACGGACCCGGAACGACCCTGCTCCAACCCCTTGCTGCCTACGGACCTAATACTTTTTCCGGAGGTGTGGTAGTCAACGCGGGCACGCTGCAACTGGGCAACGCTGCGGCTCTTCCTTCATCATGCGACGTTACCGTCAATGGANNTGATATAGGTTCCTTTGGAGGCTCAGCAGGTGTGCTGACACTGAACGGCGGAACGTTTACCTCCCTGAAACTCGATCCGATCGTGTTCAATCCTTCGGGCAATGCGATCGGCAATGCCACAATGCCAGTGAGCGGTTTCTACAAAATTTCGGCCGCCGGAGGACAAGGGGGCACAGCGATGAACTACGACAATAGTACGGGAGGCACGGGAGGTAATGGTGGATTCATTTCCGGGACTCTGTACCTCAACGCCGGCACGAACATTGCGGTACTCGTCGGCAATGCTGGCACCAATGGGACAGTGGGTGCTCCTGGCCCGGATTTCATTGCCGCTCCGGTGGCTGGTGGTGGGGGAGGTGGCGGCACCTTCGTTTTCGTGGGTGCAAGTCAGTCNNGCTTCTGATGGCTGCGGGTGGGGGAGGAGGAGGTGGAATCGTAAACGGACTTTCTGGCGGAGGCGATCCTGGCTCCGGGAACGGTGGCACGGGAGGAGGGTACTACGCTGCCAGCGCTCAGGGAGGGGGTGGCGGCTCCGGCATCTTGAGCCACGGGGGTGTTGGTCAAAGCAGTTCCCTTTCCTTATCTAGTGGCGGATATGGGGGCGCAACGATTGTAATTTCCGGTAACGAAATATACGGATTAGGAGGTGCGGGAGAAGTCACGCAAGACCCTCACCTCTTCGGTGATCTCTATGGCGGCAGTGGAGGTTTCGGTGCAGGCGGTGGCGGTGGTACCGGAACATTCGGCGCCTATACAATCGACATAGGCTNNGCACATTCGGAGAAAACCAGCAAATCATTGACGGAGCCGCGGCCGGGGGTGGTACGTCCTACGCGATAACGAATTTTTCAAACTTGCAACAGGTTCAAGGAGGCAACACTCAGAGCAATGGTTATGTCATAGTACAATATATTTCACCCACGTTGAGTCCGACAGGNNGCTCACTGCTGTCAATCAGGGGACTCTGGTGCCCACCGTGGCTGGAGCTCTGGGTGGAACCACCAATGTTACTGTGGCCACCGGGGGAACCCTCATGCTTGAGGCAAGTAACTCTGTAAATTCCTCGGCCTCTCTGACCCTCAACGGTGGAGCAGTTCAAATCGGAGCCGCCCTCGGCCAGAACCTGGGCGATTGGACCCTTAACAACACATCTACCGTAGATTTTGGTAGTTATGCAGCTTCACTCAGCTTCACCTCCCTTGCCATCAACGGCTCCTTGTCGATCTGGAACTGGAATGCCATGGCAGATTCGATTGGTATCTCCGGATCCTATAGCGGCGATCTCTCTCAAATCGTATTCTATAGTGACAGTGGAACCAATGAGATCGGAACTGGTGCTATCGTGGGCGGACAACTCGAAGCAGTACCTGAACCCTTGAGTAATGCTTATTTAGGACTTGGGATTATCTGTTTTTTGATTTATCTGCGCAGGGCCAAGGCTTCGTAATCCTCTCAACTAAGTTTCAACTCAAAGGGTTACCTCCTTCGCTGCATCGCTTGGTTGGGTNNGCATGCTTAAGAGGTTCTGGCTTGCCAATATCGTCTAGCCAAGGGCGCCTATCCTGCCTCGCTTGAGATGCTCGCTCCCAACTATCTGCTCAAAATCCCGAATTCTCCAATTACAGGGAAGCCAATGAATTACTCTCTCCAATCGAACGGAACCTTCTCTCTCTGGTCGGTTGGCTGAAATCGTTACTTCATATTTTTACGCAATGAGAGAATGACGGCCACTCTCCGAGGCATAAATCCACCATCTTAAACAAAACGCTGCTTCGGGGACTCGAAGAACTGGCAAAACCCGAACTATTGGCGACTTATAACGNNGGGAGGCTGGAATTATTGACCCATTGGATGGCGGTTGTTGGATCAATTTGCATCCAGTTGCTGGCCAGGTTTTGCTGGATGCTGTTTCTCACGTTCACGTCACTGATTGTGGATACAAGTTGCATAGCACTGGCAGGATCGCTTTGAAGCAGCAGAAAACCGATGTTTTGAATGATACCGTTTCTTGCAGGGCCGTCGGGAAGATTCTGCACAAGCCCCTCAGCTGTCTGCGGATCATTTTGGGCAACTCCACGGATGATGGGGGGCCAGATAGTGTTTGCGACATTCGTATCTGTTTGCTGTTGGGCCCAGGCTGTGGCTGCAGTGGGGTCACTGTTCACCCAACTGCTTACGACAGCTCTGAGGGCAATATCCCTAGAAGCACCAG
>PLEU01000015.1:0-1360 GCA_003136515.1 Spartobacteria bacterium | reverse complement strand
GGATCGCTATTGGCCCAGAGATTGGCCATCTGTAGGAGCGCCCCATTCTGTTCGGGGCCCGGTGTCATTTGTCCAATCAGAGCAATGGCGTTTGTCGGATCCTGACTGGCTGCCATGTAAATCATCGACTGGAGCATGGTGTTTTTCTGCGAGCTATCGGGCATCTGCAAAAGGTAGTTCATGGCCCCGTCAATGTCCTGACTGGCCCAATTCTGCATAACTATCGAGAGAAGATTGTTACGGTTGCTACCAGTTTGGGAGCTTGCAAGTTGGAGCGCTGTCTTAGGATCGGTTNNGCTAGGGCAGCAGTCGGATCGTTTTGAACCCATCCGACAAGTACGGAGGCTACCGCCTGGTTCCGCTCATTCGTTTTTGTCAGTGACTGGGCGTATGCAAGAGCTCCCTTTGGGTTCTTCTCGGCCCAATTGCTCAGCAACTGCTTCTCTAGATCTACCTCATCCTCCTCATCCTCGCCATGTAATGACTGAAGAGCGGCTAGAGCCTCCGGCGTCTTGGAAGGGTCGAGCTGATCAATGAGATCCATAAGCCCTCTCATTTTCTTTATCCCGTTAAGCTTCATAAGCGCGCGCAGACGAGATGCGAAGTCCTTGGCGTTACCAACCGCTATGCTCGCGGCACTCTTACTACCTGAGCTTCCAGAGGCATCATCCGTATCAGCTTCGTTAAGAGATTCTCCAGACGAGTTCTGAGAAACTCCACCCGATCCAAAGGGAGACTTCATTGTCACACCAGCGATGGCACCAAGAGTCACGCCGATAACCAGAGTTACCCCTAGTAATAACAAATGTTGGGATTTACCGTTGCCGCCTTGGGGGGTCATTTCACAGAGAGGGCGTAAGTGATTACTCAAGCCTTATCGATTTGATCAGGACTTTGTCGATTGCAATGTCACTGCTGTCAATCGGGAAGACAATCACCCGCCTTCAAAGGGAACTTTCCGAGCCAGACTGTGCAAATGGCGATTTCTCCTTGTGCAATTCGTCGATGAGTGCAAAAGGACAGGAGCTAGTCCCATTTACTAACCACCCCCCTAAAGGAAATCCTAAGCGTAGCCAAATCTGTTATTTCGCATTCCAGCCTCGCTCGGTTCAGTACATAAACTCAATGAACGCACCAGACCCAATTAGTATATTCCTCTCAATAACCTCGTTGCAGCTACCGACATTGATCGTTTGTCTCGTAGCTTGCATCGTTACTTTTACTAAGTGGAAACTAGGATCCCGCGGTTCAGTCTGGGCACTCTCTGGCTTTGGCTTGGTTGTATTTTTATCTATAGCTATACCTGTTGTGCAGACGATTCTTCAGATTTGGGCATACCAGAGCGGACATCAAGCCCAGA
>PLEU01000100.1:332-8886 GCA_003136515.1 Spartobacteria bacterium | reverse complement strand
TTGGCGTCAACCGGATAGGCATGAAAACTATACCTGTAATCTTGATCATATAATTTCTTTGCTAGTCGCCTTGTTGGGCAGTTGGTTGCATAGCGCGTGGTGTTGTCACTGGGGGTGCTGCATTTTCTTGCCGTCGGAGGACGTCGTCATCGACGATGAGTTGGTGCAAGAATGCTTGTGCCAGCAGGAGCAACCAGCGAGAGAAACGATTGCAATGGTGGTAAGGCAGGAGAGAATCAAAGATAAGGGACTCGGGGCGGTTTTTTTCATGGAGAGCACGATATGCCAGGAACTTCCATGCTCCAATGGGGTCAACACCCCGCTTTGTGACGACAACAACAGTTCGATTTCATGCAGGGTTGGAACATTATCTTGAGGCATCTTTTAGGCTGTCGAAAAACTTCTGATTCCGATGGACTTTATTTGTGGGCCTCTAGTGACTTTCCGGTCTTCTGTAAAAACTCGGGCCGCAGGGATTCGAACCCTGGGCCTCCACGACCCGAACGTGGCGCTCTACCAAGCTGAGCTACGGCCCGAAATGCTGACAATCAAATACTTACGACTTTTGAGTCATACGGAAAGTTAGATGATAAAACGAAGTGCAAAGCCGATACAATGAAACATGAAAAAAAAAGAAGCCACAATGAAGAGCCTGACGCTACTAGTGATTCACATCTGCCTGATCAGGATTTTCTAGCTTTCTCACAATCCTGGGCCTCTTTAATGTGGTGAGGAGTAAGTACTTATTCGATAAAATCAAATTGAAAAGGAACGCATAGGGTGGCTTATCAAGCCGCAGCCGTCCGCGTAGAATACTGATTTGAGTAATCTTATGACGAACGGTGTATAAAATTGAAGGATATCACTGCCGCCTTGACTGAAGCAGGTGGCTTCCGTACATGAAGGCAACTGATTATTGCCTATGAAGCTCAGTCCCCCCCTTGTTTTCCTAGGAAATGTCTGTCTGATCAGCTGCGTTCACTCGGCCATAATCGAAGCTGATCTGGTTAGAGAGATACAGGCACCGATCATCGCTGATGGTCACCAAATCGGAAGTGTGGATCTGCCCAAGGGTTCCACCCTCACGATCATTTCTGTTGCGGCAGACGAAGTAACTGTGAGTCGTGGTGGGGCAGAGCCGTTTAAAATACCAAGTGATGATTTTTCTCCAGAATCCATCGCGGCTGCTATGGCGACACCAACCCCGCGTCCCAGCGTGACACCATTCACGCCAGCACCAACACCTAGGCCTACACCAGTAGATACCCCCAGCCCCTCTCCGAGCGTCGATGACAGTCCGCTATTTTTTGATCAAATCAAAGATATGCTCACGACGACTTATACCGGGAAATCTCCACATTATACCGCTATTTACTTCTCGGGCCATTGGTGCCCGGGGTGCCGTGAATTCACACCGCAGTTGGTGCGCTGGTACAATTCCTTCAAAGGATCGCATCCTGACTTTGAACTTGTCTTCTTCAGTGAGGATGAAACCGCAAAAGATATGGACGATTATATCAAATCGGACTCCATGCCTTGGCCGGCGTTATCATTTTACAGGAAGGGGGATGGGCGGTTACGTAAATATTATCCTCAAGCCATCCCATCTCTTGTTCTCATCGACAAGGATGGCAACGCCATCACCGAATTACCCGGTAACAAGTATGTTGCACCTTCGTCCGTGTTACAGAAGATACAAGATATTGTGCCATTGGCTAACTAGCACAGAATACTCGGAAACACTGAGTGCCCTTCACCGATGAAACCTGCACAATAACGGATAGAAGCCCCTCTTTACTTGTCGGGCTTTGATTAATGCTCATGAGGCATCCTCACCGGTCTCTGGAGCGATCGCAAACTTAGCCAATGCTGTTCAAAGCTCCCAGTACCAGTTCCGCATGTTCTGCCGGTTTCACTTTGGGAAAGATCGCAGCGATTTTTCCCTTGGCATCGATGACATAGGTCGTGCGTTCGGTGCCCATGTATTTTTTCCCATACATGGATTTTTCAACCCAGACTCCATATGCCTCGACGATGCTCCTGTCGGTGTCGGCGAGAAGAGGAAATGGAAGGTCGAATTTCGCGATGAATTTCTCGTGCGCTTTTACCGGGTCGATGCTGATACCGAAGAGGGCGGCACCCGTGCCCTTGATCAACTGCCAGGCATCGCGGATACCGCAGGCTTGGGTGGTGCATCCAGGAGTATCATCCTTGGGGTAAAAATAGAGGACTACCGGCCTGCCCTTCAGATCGCTGAGGGAGAGGGAAGTGCCGTTACCGTAGCTGCCGCCTACGGCAGTAGAGGTGAAGGAGGGGGCTTTGTCGCCAATTTTGGGTGGGGTGCTCATGATGGTACACTTTTATCGTTCTGATCACTCTGGTCGATGGGTGGAAGAAAGCGAATACGCCGGTCAATACGAGGTATGCGGATCGTGAATACAAGACCCTTCCCCTCTGCACTTTCAAGGATGATCTCGCCTTGGTGAGCGCGCACTATTCTCTGCACCACATGGAGGCCAAGGCCGTTCCCATCATCCTTGGTGGAGTAGTAGGGCTGGAAGATCTTTCCGATAGCCGCCGGAGCTATCCCGCCGCCGGTATCGCCGACACCCACCCAGACGTGTGAGTCATCGCTTCCCGTCACGACGCGGAGAAGTCCCTTGTTACCCATGGCTTGGAAACTGTTCCGAATCACGTTGTAGAGGGCCTGACGCATCTGATCGCGATCTAGGGAAACGGATGGGAGGGATTGTGCAGGTGAGAGCTCGACAGTGATGCCGCGGTTTTCAATTTCGCTACGGAGAAACTGGACGGTTTCCAGAACCAATGCATTCAAATCAGTCGGATGGCAATCCATCGGCGCGGGACGCACAGCTTTCAAGAACTGCGTGATGATCTGGTCGAGACGGCGCACTTCCCCTCGGGCGATGGCAAGTGACTCGGAGAGGTTCATTCTGGCTTCCTTCGAGTTCTGATCCTTCTTTAGTTTTCGTTCAAGAAGCTGGAGTTGGATGTCGAGTGAGTTTAGAGGATTGCCTATTTCATGGGCGACTCCGGCAGCTAGAAGCGTCACTGCCGAGAATCGTTCACTCTCTATGGTCTCCTGGGTCTCACGGCGGGCTTCGGTGATGTCTCGCAGGATAATTGCGCGACCGACAAGACTTCGGCGAGAATCCTCTCTCTCGTCACTCATCAGGGGAGTGACATAGAAATTGAGAAAGCGGTGTTCGGGATAAAATACCTCAAGATCTCGACTCAGGACATCACCGGTTCGGGTCACAGAACGGAGATCAAGTCCGGGTACCGCATCGTGGAGGTATCGCCCAATATTTCCCGTGCCATCCATGCCGAAAAATGAGCACGCCGCCTTGTTAAGATAGATAATCCTATCCAAGGGATCGGTGACGATGACTCCCTCCAAGATCGCATTGAAAATCGTTTCAAGAAACCCCTTTTCGCGCGAGAGAAGCTGGAGGTAATGTCCAACATCCTCCGGTTCAACGAATCGGATCCGCTCGACAAGCTTGTCGATGAATCCCCGATTCATTATCCGAGAAGATCCTCCAGTTCCGCGACTCTCCGCTCAAAGAGATCAAGCGCCGCGTTCACCGGTTCCGGGGAACGCATCTCCACACCAGCCGCCGCCAAGGTATCTATTGGGAAGTTGCTGCCGCCGCTTTTGAGAAATCCGAGATAGTCATCCGTATCGCCGGTCTTGAGCACCTTGGTGGCTAGGGTGATTGCCGCCGAGATCCCTGTGGCATACTTATAGACATAGAAGGCACTGTAGAAGTGCGGAATGCGAAGGCATTCCAGTTCCAGCATCTCGTCAATGACGACTCCTGATCCGAAGTAGGCCTCCAGCAGACTACGGTAGTGTGTACGTAAGCTCTGTTGAGTGAGGGCAGCTCCAGATTCTTCCTCGGCGTGGATGATTTTTTCAAACTCCGCAAACATAGTTTGGCGGAAGAGGGTGCCGCGAAGGTCGTCGATCTGTCGATTGAGAAGATAAGCGCGCGTGGCTCGATCATTAGTCTCTGCGAGTAGATGCTCGGTGAGGAGAATCTCGTTGAAGGTCGATGCAACCTCTGCCAGGAAGATCGGATAATGATAGGTTTGAAAACTCTGTGTCCGCGCCGCGTACCAGGTATGCATCGAATGGCCCGCCTCGTGGGCCAGTGTATAAATGTCGGAGAAAACATCCGACTTGTAGTTCATCAGGATATAGGGAGGACCCTCGTAAGTGCCCGAAGAGAAGGCCCCGCTCCGCTTCCCCTTGTTTTCGTAGCGGTCGCACCAGCGTTCTCCCCTCAGACCTCGGGACAGGGTATCCGTATATTCCTTTCCGAGCGGTGTCAGGGCGCTTAGCACCTTGTCCGCCGCATCGTCAAAGCCCACATCACACTGCACCGCTGAGACGAGCGGCGCGTAAGTGTCATAGACATGCAGGTCGGGTAGATTGAAAACTCTTTGTCGCAGACCGTAGTAGCGGTGGAGCACCGGAAGACGTAAGCGTACGGCTGTGATCAGGTTTTCATAGACTGCAACGGGGACATCATCGATGAAGAGGGAAGCTTCCAAAGAGGAGGGATAGTTGCGCGCCTTCGCAAGGAAGGCATCTCCCTTCACGGAACTCGCTAGTGCGCTGGCCAGTGTGTAACGATGATCGGAAAATTCTGCGTAAAAGGCGTCAAAGGCAGCCTTTCGCACGACCCGGTCGGGCCGCTGGAGGAGAGAGGAAAAGCTGCTCTGGGTCAGCTCAACATCCTGTCCTCTATCGTCCCGGATGATGCCGAAAGTCATATCGACATTGGTGAGCTGGGAGAATGTTTCATGATGCCCGCCGAGTGATGGCATAGCTAGGGCGATGAGCCGTTCCTCGTTTTTGCTCAAGGTATGTGGTTTGAGGCGGCGCAGGCGTGTTAAAGGTACCACCCACTCCACTAGGATAGGATCGGCAAGGAATGCCTCAAAGGTCTCATCTGGGATACACTGTATTTCCGGAGAGACCCAGGAACAGGATTCGCTGATTTTGACACCCAGCGACTGGAGCCGTCCTTCACGATCGAGAGCGGTGGCATCGGATGCATCTTCTGAAAGGCGCAGCCCGGCGTACTGTCCCAGACGGCCCGACACGCGATCTACTGACTTTTCAAATTCCAGAACAGCCAGGAGATCAACGGCACTCAGGCCCAGTTTTCCTCGAAAGGAGTTCACTTCTGCATAACGACTCCCCAATCTGGCAAACTCCCTCTCCCAGGCTTCATCATCAGGGAAGAGTGGTGTCAGATCCCACGTATCATATTCGGGAACTTCTCCACGGGTTTTGAGGCCTTTGACTGGGATTTCACCTGAGAGATCAGCAATGGGAAACAGGTATGCGTGTATGCGATGACTGGTCATGAAAACAAAGGCCTAAGAGAAACAAATCGGGACTGAGGGCGAGACGGAGCGTTACTTCTGGGACTTGCCCTGAGAGGCCACAGCGGCCATTGCGGCGGCGATGGCTTCCTGATCGCCGAGATAGTAATGCCGGATGGGTTTCAGATACTCATCAAGTTCATAGACGAGGGGAATGCCGGTCGGGATATTTAGTGCCAGCACCTCCTCCTCGCTCAGATTGTCGAAGTATTTGACCAGCGCCCGGAGGGTATTGCCATGAGCGGTGACGAGCACCTTCTCCCCCCGCTTCACAGCGGGAGCAATCTCATTGTGCCAGTAGGGAAGGACGCGATCGACCGTATCCTTGAGGCACTCTGTCAGTGGCAGCTCGGCAACAGGGACATTGCGATAACGGGGATCATGACCGGGCCAGCGCTCATCGCTTTGCTCTAGCGGGGGGGGTGGAACATCATAACTGCGACGCCAGATCAGCACCTGATCATCGCCAAACTTTGCGGCGGTCTCCGCCTTGTTCAGTCCCTGAAGCGAGCCATAGTGCCGCTCATTCAGGCGCCAGGAGCGCTCCACAGGAATCCAGAGTTCATCCAGTTCATCGAGGATCATCCAAAGTGTCCGCAACGCCCTTTTCAGAACGGAGACATAGGCACGGTCAAAACTGTAGCCCTCTTTTTTCAGCAACTCTCCGGCGGCCTTCGCCTCGCCGAGGCCCTTTTCATTCAGATCGACATCCGTCCAACCTGTAAATCGGTTCTCACGGTTCCAGGTACTTTCGCCATGACGGATGAGGACAAGTTTGTATGAAGAAGTGCTCATGAAAAATCATCATAGCGCTTAGCAGATTTATGAAAAGCTTTGCCTTGATTTCAATAAGCACTGAAGAAGGCTAGATGTAGGCTCCTCCATGAGGAGGCAGCTTTTTTATGTTTCTGTGTTTGGCATGGAGGCTGGGTGATATTTAATTTAGGGCCAACCACGGTTTGAGGGAGGACCGTAGGGAGGGTTCGTCGCCGATTAGGAACTCCGTGCCGAGTTGAAGCGGGAAGGTAGCACCCGACGGGGTGACAATTTCCAGAATGAGAATGCGCTTGCCGGGATGTTTCCGAATTGCGGCGGTGATAGCCGGGAGATCGGCATCAGTGAGCTTGATTCTGTCAAGTCGGAGGCGGAGCGGTTTTTTCGAAGGCTTTGGCGTAAGGGCCTTGAAGTCGCTCGCAATAGCGCGGATCTCTCCGTCGCGCGGAGTGACCTTTACGTTGCAGGAGATGACGTTTCCAGCCTTAAGCAGGAGTTCGTACTTGCTGAAGGACTCATCCCAGGCGGTTATTTCCAGCGTTCCGGTATCATCCTCCAGCGTCATGATGCCGAAGGGACGCCCATCCTTTTTAGTGAATTTCTTCTCCACCGTGGTCAGTAGACCCGCGAGTCGCAGACTACCCGGTTCGCTCATCGCGACCGCCTCCGTGATGGTGCCGTAGCTGCCGGATTCCAAGCTCCCCCGGTAGTCATCCAAGGGATGGCCGGTGACGTAGAAGCCCAGTAGTTCCTTTTCATGGGCGAGTTGTTCAGCACGCGTCCAACGATCGAGAACACCTTCTCCAGCCTCGATTCCTTTCAATAATTTACTAGATGGAGGAGCCATGTCTGCCAAGGAATCGAAGAGAGAGACCTGTCCGCTAGCACGATCCTGCTGGACGGAGGCTGCCGCACCCATCGCGCCCTCAATTGCGGCCATGAGGGCTGCGCGATGACGTCCATCCCAGTCAAAGGCACCGCATTTTACTAAGCTTTCCAGGATCTTTCGGTTGACGGATCGGGAATCAAGTCGGGAGCAGAAATCCTCCAGATTTCTGAACGGACCGTCGGCTTCACGCTCGGCAATCGCGGCGGCCATGGCCGCTTCGCCAACGTTCTTGATCGCCGCAAGACCGAAGCGGATAGCCCTGCCTCCGGGAAGTTCCTCTGGCAGGAAGGTGAGGGCACTCCGGTTGATGTCGGGCGGAAGGATGGTAATCCCCATGCGCGCACACTCGGAGACGAAGATTGCGATCTTGTCTGTATTGTTGATTTCATTGCCGAGGAGTCCGGCCATGAATTCGACAGGGTGGTTGGCCTTCAGATAAGCGGTCTGGTAGGAGATCAGGCCGTAGGCGGCACTGTGACTTTTGTTGAACCCGTACTGGGCAAATTTTTCCAAAAAGTCAAAGATTGCATTGGCCTGTCTGGAGGGGATGTTGTTGACCCGTGCACACCCTTCGACAAAGACCTCGCGCTCTTTGGCCATCTTTTCCAAATCCTTTTTCCCCATCGCCCGGCGGAGCAGGTCGGCTTGCCCGAGCGTGTAGCCTGCCAGCGCACTCGCGGCTTGCTGTACTTGTTCTTGATAAACGATGATGCCGTAGGTTTCAGCACAAATTTTTTCAAGAAGAGGGTGGGCGTATTCGATCTTTTTCCGGCCTTTCTTTCGATCGACATAATCATCGATGAATTGCATTGGCCCGGGTCGATAGAGGGCAATCAGGGCGATAATGTCGGTAAAGTGCTCGATCTGGAAGCGCCTGGCCGTTGCGGTCATTCCCCCTGACTCGAGTTGAAAGACGCCGATTGATTCCCCCCTGTTGAGGAGGGCGAAGGTCGCGGCGTCATCCATCGCGATTGCGGAGAGATCAAAGGATGACGTGTGGCGCCGGATCAGCTTCACGGCATCGTCGAGGACGGTGAGCGTCTTGAGCCCCAGAAAATCCATTTTGAGCAACCCGAGATCGGTGAGCGGGGCCATGGAATACTGGCTCACAATACTGCCGTCATTGGCGCGGGCTAGGGGAATGTATTCAGAGAGGTCGCGGTCAGCGATGACAACTCCAGCGGCATGGACGCCACTGTTGCGGGAGAGTCCTTCGAGAATAGTTGCGTAGCCCCAAAGTTGAGCGGTGGAGGGTTCCTCTTCTACTGCTTTTTTCAGCTCGGGATTCTTGTCGATTGCACCCGGCTCATGCTTTCCTTTTTTATCAACGCCGTTAAGGGTGATATTGAGTTCGTTTGGGATCATCCGAGCGATCCGGTCGGCATCTCCATAGCTCCAGCCCAGCACCCGGCCCACATCGCGTATCACGCTTTTGGCGCCCATCGTGCCGAACGTGATGATCTGCGCGAC
>PLEU01000100.1:0-274 GCA_003136515.1 Spartobacteria bacterium | reverse complement strand
TAATGAATGAAATCCCAGACGATAAGAAAATAGCTTGTGAATCCGGTTTTGGAGAGAACGGAGAGTTCAAACTCAAGACGTTTGCGAAGCTCCGTATCGGTAGAGGCCCGCTCACCAAAGCGGCGGCGGAGTCCCTCCTCGCAGAGTTCCAGCAAGTATCCCTCCCGGGTCTTGCCCTCGGGTGGTCGGTAATCGGGATATTTGGATTTTCCAAATTCCAGTTTCGCATGGCAGCGTTCGGCAATTTCGAGCGTATTGGTGATGGCTGCAGGTT
>PLEU01000017.1:4451-11094 GCA_003136515.1 Spartobacteria bacterium | reverse complement strand
CAGACCGGCATTTGTCAGGATCGTGGCGATCTCGGCGGCAGACTTATCCGTGCGGAGATGCTCACGCAGCCAGGAGAGGGAAATCTTCATGGGCCAGGTCGTGCTAAAGTGAGTTGAATCGCGAAAGGAAACGGAGGTCATTCTCCGTCAGCATCCGGATGTCGGAAATGCCAGTGAGGTTCATGGCCAGACGGTCGAGTCCGAATCCAAAGGCAAAGCCGCTGATTTTCTCAGGATTATAGGCATCGTCCCCTCTTGCCTTGTTCACCTCGGCAAACACAGCAGGATCGACCATCCCGCAACCGGCCAACTCCATCCACTTACCGCCCAGTGCCGCGGTGCGGATATCAATTTCATAGCTCGGCTCAGTGAAAGGAAAGAAATGGGGACGGAAACGGATTTCAGTACCAGGGCCAAAAAGCTCGCGGAAGAAAAATTCGATAGTACCTTTGAGATCGGCCAGACTGACACTGGGAGCGACATAGAGCCCCTCCATCTGGGTGAACTGGGCGAGATGGGTTGCGTCGACTTCATCACGTCGGTAGGCAGCACCGGGGGCGATGATACGGATGGGCGGTGACTGCTGCACCATCGTCCTGATCTGAATGGAGGAAGTATGGGTGCGGAGTAAATGCCCGTCGGGAAGATAGAAAGTATCCTGCTCTTTGCGAGCCGGATGATCCGCGGGAGTGTTCAGGGCATCGAAGCAATTCCACTCGGTCTCGATGTCGGGACCATCAGCGATGGCAAAGCCGAGTCTACGGAAAATCTGAACGGCACGGTCAACCAAGAGGGTGAGTGGATGGAGGGAGCCGGATAGGGGCGCTGTGCCCGGAAGGGTGGTGTCGGTGGCGGAGAAGACCTCCGCATCAGCCAGCGCGGACATAGCGGATTCCCTCTCATCGAGTGCCGCTGAAACGGCGCTGCGCAGTCCGTTCAGAAGCTGCCCGATGACGGGGCGTTCTTCCTTGGAGAGGGTCCTCATTCCCTCACTTAGGAGGGAAATGGAACCGGCTTTTCCTAGGAAGCGGACGCGGGCTTCTTTGAGAGCGGCGGCATCGGACGCTTCCGCTATCACGGAGAGCGCCTCAATCCGGAGTGATTCGATCTCGGTTTCCATGGGAAATCCCGGGATCGGGCTTTGTACGTTATTAGGCAGCCAGAGCCACGCGAGCCTGTGACTTCGCCTCGAGGGCGGCCTTGGCCTTGGTGACGATCTGGGTGAAGGTACTTTCATCCTGAATGGCAATGTCCGAGAGAACCTTGCGATCGAGCAGGATGTTGGCTGCCTTGAGTCCTTCGATAAAGCGGTTGTAATTCAGACCCTGGGCACGTACGGCTGCATTGAGTCGAGTGATCCAGAGGGAGCGAACGTTGCGTTTGCGCGTTTTGCGGTCACGGTAGGCCCAGTACTTGGCCTTCATCCGGGCGTCCTTGGCGTAACGGAAAAGTTTGGAGCGGCGGCCGCGGTATCCGCTTGCCTCTTCGATGACCCGTTTGCGACGGGCGCGGCTTGCGGGGGAATTGGTGGCTCTTGGCATCTGTCATTCCCGCCGCTGTGACACGACGGGCCTCTTCGGGCAGGCTGTTTGTTTTATTCGATCCGGGATCTCACCCGCCCGGGCAGACACGGGAAACTCCCGGCCAGATCCTCGGATCGTATGGTATGAATGTCTAGGAACGGTCTATTTGAGACCAAAGGGTAGGTTCAGCTTCACGCGGCTTACGTCGGAGTCATGGACAACGACCTGTTTGCCGAGTTTACGCTTACTCTTGGAGCTCTTGCACTCCAGCAAATGGCGCCGACCGGCCTTCGACCGAATGACCTTGCCCGTGGCGGTAAGCTTGAAACGCTTGGCCACGGATTTCTTGGTTTTGCTGCGGGCGATGGCTTTTGGCATGGGGCGTGGACAATTACAGAGTGGGGAGACCTTGGCAACAGGAAAGTTGTGAAAAAGGAAAGCTGAAAGCCGGAAGGTGAAGGATGATGAAGAATCTTGCAGAGAATTACTGCGTTGCAGGGTGAGGTGAAGACTGGGGTTTAGGCGAACGGTGTTTCGGACGGGAAGGAGGAACTGGAAGTGGCACCGGCTCATTCTCTCCGGCGGCTGTCAGAGCCAGCATTTCCTCCGCCGCCGTGCAGGTACGAGCGGAGACGATTCCGTTGACGGTCTTCCCGTCGCTGGAGGTGAAGCCATCATAGTTGTTGATACTCGAGACCTGTGCAACGACATTGCCCGCCGCATCGGTCACGGCACCACCGCTGGAGCCAGGGCAATACTCTGCGGTCACCTCGACATGAAGGGCCGGTTCATGCTTGCTGTCCTCACGATCTTTGCTGATCCGTGCGACCTGACCCGAGGTGAACATGTAGGTGAAGCCATCGGGATGGCTCATACACCAGACCGGTTCGCCCGGACGCACACCGCCGCGCATGGGGAGTGGAGGGAGCGACAGTCCGGGAGCCCTGACTAGACAAGTGTCGGCGCGTTCACTGGATGCCACGATCTCCGTAATCGGGAAAACCTTCCCATCTTCCGTAATGGCGACAGCTTGAGCCTCGTGCATCATCTCGGTATCAATGGTCATGACGTGGAGAGAGGTGGAGAGTATCTCCGGGGCCACGGCGAAAGCGGTGGCGGCGATCATGTAGTCCCATTTTTTCCTATGGGGATCCTCATAGCGGAGGCCGACGGCCACAGTGCTGTGTCGAAGTTTGTCAGCGAGATCGGGAGGGGTAAGCGGATTTGTTGAGGTGGGTGGAACCTCCAGCCCAAGCCGTACAAGTGGAACGTGCCTAGCGAGCCAGGAATAATCGACGAGCTTACCCTCCTTGAGCAGTCGATCAGTCTGCTTTCCCGACTCCTTCTCATAGGCGTCATCATCAACAATGAAGCGGGAGTCTGCTTGTGCAAAAACGGATGCGGCAAGCAGCAACAGGATCTGAATTTTCAAAACGGCGGAATCAGTCCACCAACTCATACCAGTTGTTACGACGGCAGGGCGTGTAGCCCGCCTCCCGGATGAGCGTTTCTATCTCCTGTGCTTCGAGTCGGAAGCTGGTGCCCGCCTTGCTCACGACATTCTCCTCCATCATCACGCTGCCGAAGTCATTGGCCCCGTAACGGAGTGCCACTTGACCGATCTTCGGTCCCTGCGTTACCCAAGAGCTCTGCACGTTTGGAATGTTGTCGAGGAAGATGCGAGAGAGGGCCTGCATCCGCAGATACTCTGCGGAGCCGACCGGCTCAGCGCGGAGTTTGGTATTCTCAGACTGGAAAGTCCAGCAGATGAAGGCAGTGAAGCCTCCTGTCTCATCCTGCTGGCGTCGCAGACGGAAGAGGTGCTCGATGCGTTCCTCGACTGTCTCGACATGACCGAACATCATCGTGGCGCTGGAGCTTAATCCCATGCCGTGGGCAATCTCCATGACCTTGAGCCACTGATCGCTATTTGCCTTGAGTGGAGCGATGCGGTTGCGTACGCGATCGACGAGTATCTCGCCACCGCCTCCGGGGATGGAGCCGAGCCCAGCCTCTTTGAAACGGCGGATCACCTCTTCGAGCGGCATCTTGAAAACCTCGGCAAAGTGATTAAACTCAGGAGGGCTGAAGCCGTGGATGTTGACATGCGGATATTTTTCCCTGATGTGGGAGAGCAGATCGGTGTACCAGTCGATGGTGAGGCTCGGGTGATGACCCCCTTGCATCAGAATCTGAATGCCTCCCGCGGAGGTCAATTCATCCAGTTTCCGGTCGATTTCTTCATGCGTGATCACATAGCTTTCAGCATCCTTTTCCGTCCGGTAAAAGGCGCAGAACTTGCAATAAACATTGCAGATGTTCGTATAGTTAATGTTCCGGTCGATGATGTAGGTGACAATCTCATTTCCTTTACCGTCAAAGGCACCGGTCTTGGCCAATCTGCGGCGATAGTCGGCTAGGGCTCCGAGTTCCTCCAGCGGCAGATGATAGAGTTCCAGGGCCTCCTCGGGAGTGATCCTCTCCCCCTCGATCACCCGGTCGGTAATGCGATCAGTCGTCCGATCAAAAGTGGGAGTCATCGTGGACATCACATGAATACTCGCTGCAAGGGCACATCGGCGCAATATTAGAGTGATCTGGGCTGATCGGAAGAGGATTGTTGTACCGTATCGGCAAGGACTGAGGCGCCTGTCCGCGTCAGCGCGCGTTTCCATGGCAGGGTTCCCTCGATCTCGATCTCGAGGGAGAAGGAAAGGAAGGTTCGGATCAGCACAATGAAGCCTAGGATGATCACGTTCCTCATCGTGGGATCGACTGCTACGGTTCGTATCAGGTCACCAGCCACCAGAACCTCCAGTCCCGCAAGGATCGCCCCGCCCAGCGTGCGGCGAAGGACAGTATAGGCCAGCTGACCATTTCCAGATCTCGTCCATGTTCGCAAAGATAGAAAGACCGCGAAGAAAAGCCCCGCAACCAGAATCGCCACGCCTATACCATCGGCAATGTGCACTATCATTCCGAGAGCTCTGGAGTAGGGGCCGGGGGTTTCCATGGAAAAGAGAATAAGTTTACTAATTCCCTCCACCCAGATCGAAGTTGATGGTGACGGTGTACCCTTTACTTGTGCCCATTCCTGATGGGACGGGTGCGATCTTGATGACCTTTGCGGCGGCATCAAGGACAGAGCGATCCATGATGGGATTCCCACTCGGGTGGGCGAGGGAGAAATCGCTGATTGTCCCATCGCGTTGAATCGTGATCCTGAGGGTGGCACTAAACCCGCTCTGATGCTCTGGAGAAATTAGGGCAACGGGGTTGTCCCATTCGCTGAATAATCGATCGTGAATCAGGCTCTGATAGGCATTGATAGTGTCGGGGTCGGCTCCATTGCCACCTGCGCCACCAGATCCGCTCCCGCCACCTTTGGTCGCGAGAAACGCCGCTTTAGCCGTGTCATTCCCTGAGTTGCCATTGTCACCTGAGTTGGATTTGTGATGCGTTTCGGATTTCTTCTTGGTGTCGGTGGAAGCGTTCTCCTCCTCATCTGATTTATGAGATGTCGCCTCTTGGTCATCATCGTCTGTATCCTTGGGTGTGACTTTTGGAGTGGCCTTTGGCGTTGTTCGAGGCGAGGGCTTGTTATGCGGCTTAGGATGATTTTCCTCATCAGATTTGTGGGAACGACTTGGAGAAGCTTTGGGGATGGCCCTGGGAGTTGGTAGTGGGGTTTCGTTTGGAGTCGGGGTGGGCGTTACTTCTTCTTCTGGAGTCGGAGTGGGCTCAGGCGTTGGCGTCCGTTTTGGAGTGGGCCTAGGAGTAGGCTTGGGAGTTGGTTTCTTTTTGGGTTTTGGCGTGTGTCTGGGAGTGGGCTTGGGAGTGGGTTTTGGTGTGGGGTTGGGGGTAGATGTTGGTAAGGCAACAGGAGTTACAGTAGCGGAAGGGGTGGGGGTTGGAGTTGGCGTATTGAGCGGGATCTCTGAGGGAGGCAGCGGTGTTTGTGTCGGTTGAAATTCTGGTTGCTGGGGGGTGGATATGGGCTCCGGAATAGGAGTCTCCACCGCTGGAGGAGTGGGTGCAGGTGTTTGCTCCGGCGTTGGTTGTTCTTTGGGTTCCGGTGTTTGTGTCGGTTGAACCGCCGCTGTTGTTGCCTGAGAATCAGAAAATGAGCCTGTGTCCATCCATGTGAGTTGTCCGGCAGGCTTTGTGACCGGGCGGGTGAAGAACCAGAGAAGCCCTCCTATCAAGAGGATGTGAATGATGGCAACGACGATGAGCGCCCGACGGAAGCGGGGTTCGGAAGATTTCATGGCGGCTTACTGACCGCCTTGATCCACGGGCCGGGTCATGACGCCGACTTTGGTGATGCCTGCCTTGTGAAGCAAATCCATCACGCGGACGAAATCCTGAACCGGAAGTTCCCGATGGGGACGGACAACAACGGCGAGGTTCGGTTGCCCGTTCTTTAACTGGGTCAGGCGATCTGAGAGATCGCTTTCGGTGACCACCTCATTGTTGAGCTTCATCACATCGTTCCGATCGATGGAAATGGTCTGAACCTGGGAGGGGTTCACTGCAGTATTTGCCGTGGCACTGCTAGGAACGATCAGATCCATGCTGTTCTCCATTAGCGGGGTGGTGATCATGAATATGATCAGCAGCACNNAGATCGAGCAGCGGAGTGACATTCAACTCGCTGAGCGTGTGAAGGGGAGTACGGTCTGAGAATCGGCGCATTGGGTTTACGCGGGGAATTTACCCGCTGCGTCCTCCGTGGCTGACAAAGCGGTGCTCAATCTCGGAAAAANNTCCGCGGCAAAGTTGTCACAGGAGACGATCATGCTCCGGACGCTGGTTACCAGAAAGTTATAGCCGAACATGGCGGGGATTGCGACGAGGAGTCCGGTGACGGTTGTTATGAGGGCCCCGGAGACACCCGGAGCCATCGCCGCCAGACTGGCGCTTCCCGATGCGGCAATACCTCCGAAGGCATCCATTACCCCCCAGACAGTGCCTAGCAATCCGATGAAGGGGGCACCGCTGACGGCGGTCGAGAGAATGATCATCTGCGATTCGAGGCTGAGAGCCGATTCACCCACGGCCCGTTCCATAGCGGCCTGAACGGAGCGCATCTGCGCGGAGGTTATCCGGTCGGCATATTT
>PLEU01000017.1:0-4396 GCA_003136515.1 Spartobacteria bacterium | reverse complement strand
CGACCAACTGAAAATCGAGCCGACAAAGAGAGTGAAGAGGACGGCCTTTCCCTCGGGTGTCGATTCGAGGAAGGCGTAGACAATTCCGCTACCGATCAGCATTGGCATTGCCCCACACCATCACGACTCATACCCCTATGCTGCAAGGGAAAAGGTGTGGGGATACGCAGCTTAATCTAGCCAAAGGCAGTCCGAACCGCAGTTGAGGTTGGCTGATCCGGGTGGGATCGCCAGATGAGAGGGGCGTTCTTTATTCACGGGTCAGTTTCAGTATCGCGGCCGCATGCTCCGGAAAGAGTAGGAGGAATTCGGCACGTGTGGGCATTTCGAAATCAGCAAAATCAAAACCCGGGGCCACCGTGCATCCGACGAGTGAGTAATCTTCATTGTTTGAAGCGCCTTCATCGATGGGGCGAGCTCCCTGCCAGATTCCAGCGGGCACGACATGCTGGGAAACCTGGTTGGACTCAAGATCCCCTCCAAGAGTAATGGTTTTAAGCGTTCCTTCAGCAGTGATGGTGGTTATTTCCAGAGGAGCCCCTTCATAGAAATGCCATACCTCATCGGAGGCCACACGGTGAAGTGCTGAGAAAGTGTCGGGAGTTAACAGGAAGTATATAGCGGTGCCTGCTGAGCGAACCCGTCCATCAGGAAGGGTGAGCTGTGTTGCCGAACGGAATGTTTCTGCAAAGTACCCCCCTTCCGGGTGGGGCTTAAGGCCGAGCATAGACACTAATTCGGCTGCTGAGAGTGCTTTGNNTGTTGAAGTAAACTCTAGAGGAACTTCCGGATGGAATCCGTGGGGTTTGTGTTTGGGGAGGTTGGCTTTGCCTTGATGACATCGGCTCGCTATTAAAGTGAGATGTCACGTCCTTTGGTTGCTTCACCTCTTATTGTCTTGGTGGCTCTATTATCAGGATTTTCGGTGCCATCTACCTGTGCGCAGAGCACAAATACACCGTTGTTTGTGGCGGGGGCCNNCTTCTACGGCCCTGCGCCCTCGGAAAATCGTTATGACGTCCTTTCCAAGATGATTACCCCCATGGCGGGAGTGCTTCTCGGGGGAAACCAGACTACAGATCGCGCCCTGAAACTAAAAGCCACGGTGGGTCAGGTGGCAGGCCGACTCCCGCAGGAATTCCAAGGGGCCTCGTTTACGGTAAAAATTCAATATCCGGGACGGGTTCTCCTACAGGCTCCGGTGCTCGGGGAAACGGTCACTGTCTGTCGCAATGGCAATCAAGTCTGGGCGACTCCCGGTTCCAAGATCCAGTTTCTGTTGGGTCAGTTTCAGCATAAACCGCGCCCCCATTCCAAGGGAAGCGCTCCACTGGAACTACCTTTCACCAGCCAGCAGGCAGTACTGTTGCCAGTCCTTTTCCAGCTTGAGAACAATGCGGAAGTTGCGGAAGTCGGTGGCGCGTCATGCCGGGTGGTCTCCGGTGGGTTGATGCCCGAGATTGGCAAAGCGGCGAAGGCAGAGGATTTCTCCGCCAAACTTTGGATCGCTTCGGAGTACACACCAAAACGGATCGATATTCGACGCAGTGACTTTGCAATGTCGTTCATCATTGATGAGCTCACTTACGGATACGGATTTTCTTCTTCCACTTGGCAGCCTCCAAAGGGAATCACCGATATCTACCGCTGCGATGCCGCCCGACTCGAGGAGGTTCTCTATGTGGTCATGAATTCGCTTCAGATGAGCGCGACGGACAAACCTTGGATGAATGAGTTAGCGCCGCCGACAGCGTCGCCTACAGGGGTCAACGGGCCGGTCAACTAGGCACGATTTACGAGCTCTGTGAACCGACCCACGCGGTCAAGGATTCCGATAATTTCCATGCCACTTCTTCAACTTCGTCAGATCACCCTCCGCTACACCGACCAGCCACTGCTCGACCAAGTCGATCTTCAGATTGATCAGGGGGAGCGCGTCTGTCTGCTTGGGCGCAACGGTTCGGGCAAAACCAGCCTCATGCGGGTGATCGCGGGCGAGGAGAAGGCGCAGGAGGGAGAGATCATCAAACCACCAGGCGTGATCTTGACTCGTTTGCCACAGGAAGTGCCGGAGGGAATCAGTGGCTCGGTGCTGGAGGTAATTCGCGCAAGTCTTCGGGTGGGAGGAACCGAGGAGGAATGGGAGGCCGATGTCCGTCAGGAAGAGCTGATGGAAGTGATGAATCTTCCGGCGGGAAAGGAATTTCAGAGTCTCTCCGGGGGAATGAAGCGTAGAGTCCTGCTGGCGTGCGCTCTGATCGGGCAGCCTGATGTCCTGCTTCTGGATGAACCGACAAACCATCTTGATCTCGAATCAATCCTCTGGCTGGAAAGCTTCCTGCTCAGGGTGAGGCCGACGATTTTTTTTGTTACGCACGACAGAACCTTTCTCCGCAAACTCTCCACCCGCATTCTAGAACTAGATCGCGGCCATCTCACGAGCTGGGCCTGCGACTTTGAAACTTATCTGGAGCGCAAGGCCGCAACCCTCGAGGCTGAGGAGAAGCAGTGGAACACCTTTGACAAGAAACTGGCGCAGGAAGAGGCGTGGCTCCGTCAAGGAGTGAAGGCACGTCGTACCCGGAATGAAGGGCGTGTCCACGCGCTCGAGTCGATGAGGGCAGAACGGAGCAAGCGACGTGAACGCTCGGGCAAGGCTAAAATCGAGCTTCAGGAGGGAAATACCTCGGGACAGAAAGTCATCGAGGCAACCAATCTCTCCTTTTGCTATGGCGAGCATTCCATCGTGAGCGATTTATCGACGACGATCTGGCGTGGCGATAAGATCGGGATCATCGGCCCCAACGGATCTGGGAAGACCACTCTGCTGAAGCTTCTGCTGGATCAGCTCCCGGCGACCAATGGAACGATCAAACACGGCACCAAGCTCCAGATCGTTTATCTGGATCAGCTGCGTGATCAGATTGACGATGAAAAATCGCTCGGGCAAAACGTGGCCGGAGAGGCCGAAACGGTGACCTTCCAAGGACGACCCCGACATATTCACAGCTACCTGAAGGACTTCCTCTTTGATTCCGACCGCATCCGCATGCCAGCCCGGATGCTCTCCGGTGGTGAACGCAACCGTCTCCTGCTGGCGCGCCTTTTTCTCCAACCGGCTAATGTCCTCGTGCTAGATGAGCCGACGAATGACCTCGATGCTGAGACCCTGGAATTGCTCGAGGAAATACTTGTGGGTTACGAAGGGACGCTGCTGCTGGTTTCCCACGATCGCGCATTTCTTGACAATGTCGTGACAAGCACCCTTGTGTTTGAAGGAGAGGGCCGAGTGAGGGAATACATAGGCGGGTACGAAGATTGGGTGCGCCAGCGTCCGGCAGAGGGGGCCGTCATACCTTCCACCATCCCAGCGGTAGCGGCTGTCGCGGAAAAGAAACCGATAAAAATTGAGAAGGGGAGGAAGTTCCTCAATCGGGAGCAGAAGGAACTAGATGAACTGCCGGCAAAGATTGAGGCTTTGGAGGCCCGTCAGATGCTGCTCTCAGAACAGCTTGCCGACCCTGCCCTTTACCAGAGGAAGGATGGAGCATTTCAGCTTCTGGAAAAGGATTTGAATGACATCCATCTTACTATCGAAAAGTCCCTCGCACGTTGGGAAGTTCTAGAGAAGCTTCGGCTTGAGCTCGCTGAGTAGGCTTAAGCATCCACTGTCTCAGAGGTTAGCCTTTTCCTCACTATCGGGGCGATTTCTGTGCCGAGGATCTCAATGGCTTCCAGTGCCTTCTGATGAGGAAGGGTGCCGGGGCTCATTTGGATCGTTAGGCGATCAATTCCACCAAGCACCTCATGGAAGTGCAGAATCTTTTCCGCCGCCGTTTCCGCGTCTCCGATGATCAATGCCCCACCCCGGCTTCGCACTGCGTTGTACTGGGAGCGGGTGACTGGAGGCCAGCCTCTCTCCTTGCCAATATCTCCGAACATCCGCGCATAGCCGGGGAAGAAATCATCAGCAGCTTTCTCCGTTGTCTTCGCAAAAGAGCCAAGAGCATGGATTCCCACTTTCAACTTTTCCGGTGTATGACCTGCGCGGGCTCCCGCCTCCCGATAGATTTCGATCAAGGGACGGAACCGGTGCGGCTGCCCTCCAATGATTGCGACCATTAGGGGTAGCCCCAAGGCTCCCGCGCGGTCGAAAGACTGGGGCGAACCACCGACTCCGACCCAAATTGGAAGGGGGTTCTGAAGGGGGCGCGGATAAATCGCCTGACCTGTGAGTGGTGGGCGGTGCTTTCCGGACCAGTGGACGGTGGTATTCTCTCGGATAGCCAGCAGGAGTTGGAGTTTCTCAATAAAGAGGGAATCGTAGTCACGCAAATCAAGTCCGAAGAGGGGATAGGCCTCGGTGAAGGAACCGCGTCCTGCGACTATTTCAGCC
>PLEU01000123.1 GCA_003136515.1 Spartobacteria bacterium | reverse complement strand
TGATCCGCATCGGCTGGCCCGATCAGTTCATTGAGCACGGCTCCGTGCCTATCCTCCGGGAAAAATATGGCATGACCGCACGGCATACTGCGGATCGCATTCTTACGGCACTTCGGGAAAGAAAACAGAAGACAACGGTTTCCCATCCCTCTGACCTTACGGCTTAAAGGCTCTTATGGCTGCCGTCGCAGAGAGGACCGTTATGACTGTGTTTGCAGCCACAGAAATAGACTGGACCATCCTTTTCCGCCGTGTAGGGAGTCGGAGAAAAACCCGTTCCCTTGTGGGAGCCATCGCAGAAGGGCTGCGAGGCACTCCGACCGCAGGAACACCAGTAGTAGGTCTTGCCTGCTTCAACGGTGACGGGAATGGGGGATTTTTGGGCGATCACGGGTTCGGACATGGGAGTGAGAGATAAGGATTGAATTTTTAGTTAATGACATTAACATTCTGATCTGATATTAGCTTCAAGACAATCAGATTTTTACGACAAAATGACCACAGCGATCCCTGAACAGCAGCTACTTGATGCTCTGAAATGGCGTTATGCGACCAAGGTCTTCGATCCCGCACGCAAGATTGCCGAACCGACTTGGAAGACTCTGGAAGAGACGCTTGTGCTTTCCCCCTCCTCATTCGGTCTTCAGCCATACCAATTCCTGATCATCAAGGATCACTCCGTGCGAGAGAAACTTCTCCCCCATTCATGGAATCAGCGGCAGATTGTGGATGCCTCCCATCTCGTGGTTTTTGCTGCACGCACCGCCTTTACCGAAGCCGAGGCAGATCGTTTTCTAGACCGTATAGTCGAGGTACGTGGCGTTTCCCGTGAATCACTAGGCATGTACCGGGGCATGATTGCAGGAAGCCTATTGATTCCCGGTGCCGAAAACCGGATTCCCGGGTGGGCTGCGCATCAGGCATATATCGCCCTCGGAAATCTTCTTACCTCCGCCGCTCTGATCGGCATTGACGCTTGTCCCATTGAGGGATTTGTCCCCGAACAGTATGATGCCATCCTCGGGCTCAAGGAGCAGGGATATGCGTCCGTGGTCGTGGCCGCCCTCGGTTACCGGAGCTCCGATGACAAATATGCCAGGATTCCCAAGGTGCGCCTGACTCACGATGCCTTAATAAAAATTGTCTAGGCTGGCGAAGCAGGTCTAAGTGGTATGAATGAAACCATCAAAAGGGATCTGGGAGAGCAACCGCTAGCAGCCTTGATGATAACCCTTGGACTCAAAACGCACCATCTTGTGTCTTCTTCCGACGAGCAGATCACTCATAAAATGGTGACGCGGGGTTGCAAAGGACGCCGACTCACCAGAAACGTGCAGGGCAAACTCCTTCGTGCCATCAATACCGCCTCGGGAAATTCCTACACGATCCCCGATCTCTTCAGCTATTAGTGGTCAATGCCAAGGATCGTCAACATCGCCGCCTACAAATTTGCCGAGCTTCAGAATCTTGAAGAGTTGCGCGTAGAACTGCGTGACGAGTGCCGTGATCGGGGGCTGAAGGGGAGCATCCTGCTGAGCCCGGAGGGGCTTAATCTCTTCGTTGCGGGAGAATTCTCCGATGTGGAATGGTTGCTGTTACGACTCCGCGCCATAACCGGCCTGGAGCAACTCGAGCCCAAACGGAGTGAAAGTGACGAGCAGCCCTTTAATCGGATGCTGGTCAAGATCAAGCAGGAGATCATCGCCTTTGGTGTGACAGGAATCAATCCGGCGCGGCACACGGTACCCCGAATCTCGCCGAAGGAGCTAAAGAGCTGGCTTGATGAAGGTCGTCCGGTGACGCTTCTCGATACCCGCAATGATTATGAGATCAAGCTAGGTACCTTTTCTGGAGCACGACGGTTGGGACTTCGTCATTTCCGGCAATTTCCCAAGGCTCTCCAACAGCTTCCGGAGGAGATGAAGGAGGAGCCTGTCGTCACCTTTTGCACGGGGGGCATCCGCTGTGAAAAAGCAGCCGCTTTCATGGAGCGGGAGGGGTTCCGGAAGGTTCTCCAACTTGATGGGGGCATCCTCAACTATTTTGAGGAATGCGGCGGTGCTCACTACGAGGGGGAGTGCTTCGTCTTTGACAAGCGTGTGGGAGTTGATCCCTCTCTCCGTGAGACTGGGAGCGAGCTATGCTTCGCCTGCCAGCAACCGCTCAAGCCCGAGGAACTTCTTGACCCTCGGTATGTTTATGAAAAGAGCTGTCCTTCTTGTTTTGAT
The DNA here is from genome assembly GCA_003136515.1 of Spartobacteria bacterium. The sequence goes on along the minus strand of PLEU01000123.1, from coordinate 1,266 downwards.
AGGATCGCTTCAACTAGCATAGCTGTTTTCTGAGCTAATTTTGCGGCACAACCTTCACGTTTCACCTAGCAGGGTATCGCGGAGCAGACGGGCGACTTTGCGGTCGTGGGTGTGAAGAGAGATGCGGACGCGTTCCTTAGTATAGTCGGGTTGATGGCGGGTAAAGTGGCACCACCAAGTTCCATTGTTATTCCAGAGATGATGATCGGGATTCTCAGGACGAATGCGTAAGGCAAGACGAGGTTGTGAGTGTGACTGATTGAAGGGATGATGGGTTGTCGTGCTCATTGAGAAATGTTTCCTCCAGTTGGTGTTCAAATCATTCCTCGGTGATCTCGATCTCAGCCCAAGGAGAGGGGATGCCGAGCGTGCTAAGGGCACAGATCGTGGAAAAGCTCCGGGCAAGCCGGATGCGGGTTAGTTCCGGCGACCAGTGGCTTTTCTGCCGTGGAGTAGAGGAAGTGGTTGCCGCAGTGCAACGGGGCTGGTTCTTCGGTGCGGCTTCTATGATTGTTATGCTCATCTTGGTGTTAATTGGATATGCGGGTGGGGCACCATGAACTCGGGCAAACAAAAAACCGCCGTTTCCTCAGGAAGCGGCGGTTCATTAAAGACCTTGGAGATTTTTTGTTCGCCGGGATTTCTCCCCGACGCACATCGGAAGGCCACACCAATTCCTCAATTTCTAGTGAGAATTGGCATCTCGTGACCATCCAAACCACCGTGAGGTCTCCACCCCCGGTTGGCAGCCTGCTCCCTTTCCCTTGCGGGTCGTGGATCGGGCGTTCCTGATGCTTGACAAGACCTTTACACCAACTTGATCACCAAGCAAGAAACTCGTGTGTCATAAACGGCAAAAGGATTCAGCAGTCGGAAGTCCGGATTCCTCCAATAGCAGAGCTGTTTCCATCAGCCGGAATCCCGAATCCTGACTGCTGAATCCTTTCCCTTCTACACCCTGCTCCGATAGAGAGCCGGATCGACCGCCTGGGTTGACCCCTCGGCATCGAATGCCTCTCCCAGAAAGGCCGTCAGACGCGCTGCCACGGCGGAGGGATCTTTTAAGGCTCCGTGATAGGAAACCTCCATCACCTCGGCCTCTCCGTGAAACTGGAGATGAGCCAGCAGCGTGCGCGTGGTGACTGCCTGGCGTTCATAGATGGAGGCAAGCGGTTCGTCGCCAACCCGACTTCCCTCCTTCCCATCACGGGCGAGCATGGCACGCTGCGAGGCAATGATCTCCCTCACCGGACGCTGCATCAGAAT
>PLEU01000029.1:8637-12991 GCA_003136515.1 Spartobacteria bacterium | reverse complement strand
TTTGAAGCCATTTTTGCCGCCGCGGCCCTGCATCATCTCAGGAGTGATGAGGAATGGCTCTCTGTGTTTAACAAGATTTGGAAATGGCTGAAACCCGGAGGACGCCTCTATGTCTCCGATTTCGTCATATTTGATGATCCTAAGATCCATGAGATCATGTGGGCCCGTTATGGCGATTATCTGGTGAATCTGGGAGGCGAGCACTATCGCGACACGGTCTTTGGCTATATCGAGGTGGAAGATACGCCTCGATCTCTCGCCTACCAGTTGGAATTGACCCGCAAGTCCGGTTTCGCCTCTTCCGAGGTACTTCATCGCAATGGGGTGCTCGTCGCCTATTATGCCAAGAAATGCAGATATGCTGGAGCTCAGGCCACTCCGTGAGCAACTCGACAGGCCCCTTCCCCTTTAAGGGAAACGTTTGCCTGTCTTGTGTCGACTCGCCACGCCCCCTATTCTCCTCCAAAGGGCGCTTTGTGAACTTTCCCATTAGAGAACACACAGATTGGTAATCTTTGCGTTTCTCACAGCGGAAATTGGGATTCCCTCATCGAATGTCACCAGACGCCCCTGATGGGAAACTGCCAGAGCCAGCAAAGAGAGATCAGTAATTTGGCGGGTGCTGTGCATGCGATCACGCTCAAATATCCCCTCATCACGGAGGGAAATGCTATCCCCCCAGAACGCATGATCAGTCTGATCTGCGAATTCTCCAATCCGAGAAATCAATTCCCCAGGCGAGAATTGAAGAATTCGGCTGTAGTTGGGATGGGACATGATGCGAACCGCACCATTTTCCGTGAGAGGACAACTGGCCCATCCTTGGATTCTATTCACCGACCACCACACGTGGGCACGTTCGTGAAACGCATGGTCGGGATCAAAAAGCGCTATAATGACATGGATATCAAGTAACGCTCTCACAAGTTCATACCCCTTCCTGATCCATCAACTTACGGATCCGCTCTAGCGTCACCACTTCCCCTCGCGATCCCAGAAGAGGAACTCCGCCACGCACCGAGGGGTGGAAGCTCAGCTTCTCAGAGGGTTGAGTTAGTCCCCGCCGCGCCAAATTGGATATTACCCGCCCGGCAGTAGTCCCCTCGCGTTGCGCCAACTCCTTGGCAGCTTGAAGCACATCCTCTTCAATATCCAATGTGGTTCTCATGCATCTGATGCTGCTGCATCTGCACATCTAAATCAAGTTCGATGTCAGAGAAACTCTTTTAGAGGAGTCATTTTGCCAAATTGAGTCAGGACATTCCCATGTCCCAATCTGATCCATTCGGGATCACCGTTCGCAGGACCCCGAGCAAAGAGTGCCTTTCCAGCTTGCGGGATACCAAAGAAAAATACCGCGCAAAGATTGAAAGTAGGGGAAAATTAAGACTGCGAACCCTCAGGCAAGTCTCTCCCCATTGCTAAGTCTGTCGGGTAGGGTCGCGTGAGGATTCCATGATTTACATTTCCTTGGGTAACGGCATAAGTAGATACGCTTATGAGAAGGACGTTTCCCGCTCTTGTTCTGCTGGCAGCCCTCGCGGCATTTGGCGCTAATGCGAAAGCACAGCTCTATGTGGGAAGTAACAGCTCCGGTCAGACGACCAACTTTACCTCGGGGAGCTACACCTACAGCAGCGCCACCGTCGGTAACAATACCAACGACTCCAACAACACGCTATTTGTTGCCAATACAAACACCCTACTCTCCGTCTCCGACAGACTTATCATAGGCAACTCTGGACCGCTCAACTCGTTGGTGATCTCCAACGGCGCCAGTGTGACCTCTGATACTTCGCTAAATGATGCTTATTACGCCATAGTCGGTTCGGGGTCAAAGTCCTCAAACAACTCGGTTCTGGTCACCGGAGCGGGTTCGAGCTGGAGCGATGGCTACTTAATTGAAATCGGTGGTGGAGGCTCCGGGAACTCCCTGACCATCTCCAATGGGGGTCAGGTTGGGATGGCCAATGCAGAAGGGGTCGAGATCGGGAGTTCCACACACTCCTCCAACAATTGGGCCCTGGTCACGGGAGCAGGATCGATTTTGAACAAACTCATTTCTGTCGGCTCCTCAGGCACTAACAATTCCCTGACCATATCCAATGGCGGACTGGTTTTGAGCTCAAATAGTACCATCAGCTCTAGCCCCAACTCGTCCAGCAACACAGTCCTAGTGACAGGATCAGGATCAACGTGGAGCAACAGTGGCATCGCCACGATCGCCTCTTACGGTGGAGCCACGCTCACGGTGGCCAACGGGGGAGTAGTGAGTGCGGCAGGAGGAATCTTGGTGGCTTCCCAGTCAAACTCCACCGGCACGCTGAACATCGGCTCCGTGGGAGGAAGTGATACCGCCGGGACGATCTCCTCCCCAACGATCACCTTTGGATCGGGCAACGCCTCAATCAACTTCAATCAGAGCGACTCATCGAGCGTGACCAGCAGTATCTCGGGACTCGGAGGCATCAAGCAGCTCGGAAGCGGGACGACCATCTTGGCGGCAAGCAATAGCTACACGGGCACGACGCTCATCTCCCAAGGAACCTTCCTGGCCGACAATACGAGCGGATCGGCTGTAGGAACCTCCTCGGTTCTGGTCACCAATGCCGGCACTCTCGGTGGCAACGGTAGCATTGGCGGCACCTTGACCATAGGAAGCGGGGGGGAGTTGACCCCTGGATTAAATGGGGTGGGTGAGCTGAGGCTCACTAGCGGAGTGACTCTTCAGACAGGATCGATTACGAGTTTCTTAATCAACTCCACCAACAATTTCACCTCACTCAATATCCAAGGGGGAACGGTGACTTATGGCGGGACACTTCGCCTGAATCTCCTTAACTACGCTTCTTCGGCGAGTCTCGGCGATACCTTCGCCCTCTTCAGCGATTGGGCCAATGGTGCCACCCACACTCAGGACTTCGCGAGTGTCCAAGCCCTTGGGGATAGCTTCAACTTCAGCGATAATGGCGGCCTCTGGACGGGTACTGACACCCATGGGACCACCTATGAGTTTAGCGATGCAACGGGTAATCTGATTGTTTTATCAGTCCCTGAAAGCTCCTCCTCAGCTCTCCTGGGACTCGGGGCCCTCGCAGCGCTGCTGCTTCTCCGAAAGAAGCAGACTTCTTAAGGATTTTTCAGACTGAGGCACCCCCCCCATTTCCTCTTTGGAGGCGACGTTTTGTGTGATCTGTCGCTTCAAGACTGCTTCGATAAGCAACCAAGGAGCATGACAAATCGCGGCTATCGGCTGCCCTCATCGGAAAAAAGTGCTTCACAAACTCCACGGCAGAGGGAGTTAAACGCAGGGAGTCCGGATTCTAGAGACCGCCGGGAATCATGAGCGCATCAAAGGCGTTGGGGTCGGCCCTATCAAGGGATCGATCCACCGTGATAGGAGCTCCCTGCTCCATGTGATTCATCCCGAGAATTCGGCCAACTCTCAGGGAGACAATACTGACTTCGCCTCCAGCATCCTTCAATGCGCTAAGCGGCAGTTCCAATTCGACTTGCTCGAAATTATCCGCGGCTAGCATGGCAACTTTCATATTTTTTTGAGTTTTTGCACTCATAATAAATCTAGAGGACAGAACGGAATCTTGAATGCGATGTTCAAGCCACCTCGTTGGCAATGTGTACTGGAAGGCAAAGTCCGCCATCCTTTCGTGATTCGGGGGCTTCTCCTTAGCATGTCGTAGAGCCAATTTCCTCCGCTTATGGCACTTAAAGACTCCATCGCGGCAGTGCCAAATCATCGATTTGGGGGGGCGTACCTGTGGCCGCTCTCGCACCTGAGACAAGGATGGAAAGTAAGTCTGTGCTATAATCTGATAACCCTAGAAATAAGTCTTTTACAGAAGCTTTTGGATGGGAAGTGATTCTGCGACGCATGATTTCTTCTGCAGAGAGGAGAGATGGCAACTCGTTGACAAACGCATCCTTCATGAGCGGCATCGCTTGAGGAGATTCCCCCCCTCGATGGGCAAGGATTGTGTCTACGCTGGCCTGCTCATCGTCGTAGTAATGGAGGGTATTGGAAGAATGAATATAGTAACCAGGCTCTACGCCAAGACGAATGGCCAGATATTCGTGCAACATGGTGAAGACAAACACATCATAAGGCATGATGGTGGCTGCGGACTGTGATCTCATGGTCGTGACACAGACAAGAGTGTCGGATCGGATGAAGTAATGGAGCGCCAACAGGCATGGAGTATCGCGCGGAGAGGTGATCAAGTCATTCGGGGACAAGACGGATACCGTGGCGCGGCGGCTGCATCGGTCATCGGAAAGACATCTGATCACATGTTCAAGTTGATCCCCTTCCAAGGCCTTCCTGATTCTTGTTCCG
>PLEU01000029.1:0-8624 GCA_003136515.1 Spartobacteria bacterium | reverse complement strand
CCTGAACTGGTTGGGTCGCTAACCGGATCAACATCACTTCCATCGTTGGATAGCGATTCAATAAGGTGTTCGAAAGCCCGTTGAAAAGTCGCAAAGGCAGTGTTGGATGCTAGGATTGCAGACATTTTTTAAGTAACGACTACGCCGATATATCAACAACGCAGGCGAAGTTCATTTCGGGTAAGCGAATAAAATCTGAGGCGATGCGACGGGCTTTTGCACAAAGCTTAGAAACTCTTTGATAGGCATGGGTTTGCCGTACAAATATCCCTGAACATAGCGGCAACCCAGGGAATGCAAATGATCGGACTGCGGCTGCTCCTCGACTCCTTCTCCAATGACCGTGTATCCGAGATTTTTCCCAATTCCGACAATAGCTGCCAAGAGTGCATTCTTTTTGGAATCACCGCTGAGGATCCCTTTTAGAAACATCCTGTCTATCTTGATGATGTCGATGGGCAGNNCCGGTGCCGAAATCATCCACGGCGATACAAATTCCCTGTTTGCGAAGAACCTTCAGGTTATCAAGCAGTGTCCGGTTGCTGGGAATCAGGTTGCTCTCGACGATCTCAAGGGTCAGTGACTGCGGAGGGATGCCGGCATTTTGCAGCTGCTCAAGGCAGAGTCCCGCATAGCCCTTGGTGGAGAGAACAGCCGGGCTGACATTAAGCGCGACCCGGAAGCCCATGTTATTGAGGAGCGAGTGAGCTTCACCCTTGAATGTATGTATGGCTTCCCCAAGAACCCACTCGTCCACTTTGGGAAGATATTTGGTGCGTTCAATCGCGGCCATAAAATTCCCCGCCGCAAGCACAGTGCCATCCTTTTCATTAAGCCTCAGGAGAGCCTCGGCTCCACAAATAGAATTGGTGTGAAGATCAAAGAGGGGTTGAAACACGAGAGAAAACCTGTTCGAAGCGAAAGCATCCTTGATTTTACGATCTAGATTCCTGCGGACCTTGAACTTGCGGATCAGTTCTTCGTCAGCTATGCAAACCCCCTTTCGTTGGCCACTTTTTACCAGATACATGGCTTCCTCTGCCCGCCGTAGAACTTCAGTCGGTTTGATATCCGGCTCTGAAATCACAACGCAGCCGATACTAGCCGTAACCATGATTTCAAGATCTCCCAGAATAAAGGAGCGGGCAAAATCTTCTTGAATCCTCGCAAGAAAGGGAGGGAGTTCTTCCTCTAAGTTGAGATGTCGGATGAGCAACGTGAACTCATCGCCACTCAGGCGGCCAAGAAGATGTTTGTTGCGACTGATTCCGTCGAAGCGCTTGGTGATTTCGATCAGAAGTTCATCCCCCGTATCGTGACCGAAGTTGTCATTGACCTCCTTAAACCCATCGATGTCAATGTAGAGCAGGATAGAATCCGGGTGTAGAGAATCAACTTCATTGATCGCCTCTTCGAGCTTTTTTAGGATCACAATGCGGCTCGCAGCCCCGGTGAGAAGATCGTGATCGGCCTGGTAGCGCAGGTCTTTATTAATGAGCTCACGCTCGGCTATAATGGAGAGATTTGTGGCTATAAGGTCAAAGACCTCCATAATTCTGGGGTCAAGGCAATGATGGTCCGGATAAAGAAACTCCAGAACGGCAACGAGCCGATTTCTGATTCTGACAGGAACTATCAGATAGGAGTACTCGGGTCTCCGGGGTGCGGAACTGATAAATTCCGCATGTGTGATCTCTGAGAGTGGATTGCTTGGGGTGCTGTCAATGGCGGTCCAGACGGAGGGCAATTCGGGATCCCTGGGGATACTCTCGTTGTAATAAACCCCTGTTGTCCCGCCTGTCTGCATGTTGCGAATACGTGCGGAAAGCCATCCGAGATTGCAATCGAGATCACCTACAAATGAATTGAGTGCATCGTCAAACGTCGGGGCTGTTGTAACCAGTTGTGATGTTGCCTTGAGCAACCCGTTATAGACTTCTTTCTCAAGATGGAGGCGATGCGTGAGATTCGTGAGACTCTTGTGTGTCTCCAGATAATCCATCGTCAGTAAGGAGAGCTTTTCTAACGTGGCAATCTGCCTCGCTGTCAGTTCTTTCGGCTTTCTGTCGATCACGCAAAAACAGCCGATGGGGACTCCGTCGTTGCCAAGGAGTTGCGCCCCGGCAAAAAATCGAATGTCAAGATCCCCCCTGACCAGAGAGTCAGAGCAAAAGCGGGGATCAAGCAGAGTGTCCGGGATAATGAGACTCTGGTCTCCGTTGTCGGTAGCGTAGGAAAAAATGGTGTCTTTGAGTTTGGTTTCCTTAATTTCGGTGCCAAAGGCTGACTTGAACCAAACCCTCTCTCTGTCAGCCAGTGCGATGAGAGCAATAGGCGTCTCACAGAAAGCAGCAGCCATTTCCGTTAGCACATTGAGCAAGGGATCGGCTGGGGTATCTAAAATCTNNAGAGACTGGCGATCCTGTCTTCCTCGGAGTTTTCAGGAGATGGTTCGCTCATCCCTCCTGATCCTGATAGCGAATTTTCCTCCCCCTCAGGGAATCTGGGTTGTGATCTCATGGATGCCTCGGTTCATGAGCGGGCGTGGGGCGCAGGGCAAGTATTGTAAAGGGAAGTAATAACCAAATAATCCAAACTGCGCACGCCGCGTTGAGTAGATAAAAACCGGTGTGGTCACCTCTGTGGAACAAGCCATAGACGATACCTATTACTGAAAGCACCATGACGAAGAGATGTGCCAGAACATGCTGCACCCGATCTCTCAGGGATAATTTTTCGGCACTCTTCCTCGTCACCACATATTTAGGAATATGACGGCGGGATAACAAGGCCGACACGATAGCCGAAAAAAAGACCATAAAGAGCCCCACCTGAGCCCGGAATTCCTTGACGGTATGGCGGCCGTCGGTGATGAGGCGATTGAAGAGGAGGAAAGCTAGGAAGTATGGCAGTCGCCAGAGAATGAATTGCCAAGCTGGTGCCTTGATGATGAATTCTCCGGAAAAAAGTCCCCATGCCGGCAGAAGAAAAAAGATCGGATAGGCGATTCCAAAAACCAGGTAATGATAGCCAAAATTGAAATAATTGGTCTTCTGTCTCCATCTCAAACCCTTGGTAAAGAGAGGGCAACGCCAGAAAAAAAGCCGCATCGAATCAAGCGCCCACTGCCATCGCTGCCTGACTTGCCCCGCAATTTCCTGGGGCATCGTTCCGTGCGAAAGCGGATGGGGGTGATAGACACTCTTCCATCCGGCAGCGTGCAGAAGCAGGGAGGTGTAAAGATCCTCCACCACATTCCAAGTGGAAAACCCTCCGATTTGATTCAATGCAGCTCTTCGGTAGATCACACCCGATCCGCATGAGATGGCAGAACTGGAAGCATTCCGACTGGGTTGCATCGATCCATAAAAGACGAGATCACGATTTGCCCAAGGATCACCTTCTGACACATCAAAATTCTGATAACTCTGGACGAAGGCTATTTTAGGAACTGCAAAATAACCCATCAGACGGCGCAGAATCTCGGGATCACATATCTGGTCTGCATCGAGAGTCATCACGAAAGGCTGCACGGTATGTGCGAGAGCATGATTGAGGTTGCCCGCCTTGCGGTGCTCATGTGCGGGGCGAGAGAGGTGAGTGAAACCCAGTTCATTACAAAGTGCCTCTACCTCGGGTGTGGGCCGATCATCAGCCACCGTGACATGAAATTTAGAATACTCGACTTTGAAAACAGCACGCAGGGTCATTTCAATCACCCAAAACGGCTCTCCACATGTAGTGACAATAATGTCCACCGGTTGATGCGGTTCCTGAAGTTTGAGTCCTTCTGAAGAATGATCACGCCTTTGCATCATCATGAGTCCCCAGAGGATAAGGCTTCCCATGCAGAGGGCTTCCGCGATGAGGTAGGGCACGACAGCATACCAATACTGGTAATTCGCATACCGGAGACACCAGCCGTAGTAAGCAAGGGCCGCTATCACCGTGACGATATAAACCAAGCAATCCCTTCGAAACTTCCATTGAAGCTCTTTATCATTATAGCGATCCCGCCTTGAAGAAGAGCGTTTGATTGTCCGCTGATGCGGCGCGGTTTCTTGGATGGTGGACTCAGAAGGAGTATTCATAAGAAAGCACAAGATTGATTGCTGAGTAACTTCCGGAAGAACTTCCGTTCCTGTTAAGTCCCCTGTTCTGATCAAAGACACGGGCATCAAGCCTTACTGCCTGATCTCCCAACCAAGAATACTTCAGATAGGTAAATGCGGCGGCCCCGACCCCACCATTACCCGGTTGCTGGTAAAAGTGGCCTTCAACTCCATAATCCCAGTGTTTTCCAAGATTCTGAGACCACTCGGCGAAAAAATTCTGAACGATGAGGTTTTGCGGGTCGTAGTAGGCTGAGGTGGTGTTATTTCCCTGTCTGTAAAGCGGTGCTGCAAAGAGGAGTCTTTCATTATAAATGCCGTACCCCACCCTGAGTTTTGGAACCCGCAAAAAATTATACGCTGCGCTGAGATAATAATCAGTGAGAGTATTCCCAGATGTGATGGAGGCAGCCCTGAACTTTCCATAGACATCGACTCGTTCCAATGGGTTCCAGGTTGCTGAAACGCTACCCATATCCATAGTGGATCGGGAACCTACTCCTCCAATTGTGGCAGCAAGATCATATATCGACATTCCGAAAGGAGGCTCGCTATCGACTACATCTAGATGATCTGCACGAAAGTCGAACTTCAGGGTCGAAAAGGGTCTAACCATGAAACCTATGCCGCCATTAACGCTAGTCCATCCGCTTGAGTAGCTGTTCACCCCGACAAAACCTGATAGAGCCCAGAATTCTGTTGGTTGATACACGAGTGAGAGTCCCCCGGTTTGGCGATTAATCGCACTGAAGCCGGTCTGGCTGAACCATCCATGCGTGGTACTGAGCGTAAGTTCCAAAGGATCGAACGGTCGGAACCGTGCTTCGATTCCTGCATCAAATGTCTGGTAGGTAATGCTGTTGAGGAAAAAATCTCCCAATACCCTTACCTGGGGTGCTGCAATTTCCCGTTCCAGATCGATACGATCCGTCCAGTCATCAGCAACGGATCTTGCTGGCCACGTGGAAAGGAGTTGGCGTGCCTCGGGGACTGAACCAGTACGAAGATCTGTCTCTGTCAGACCATAGGCGGCCTCCTCAAGATAGGGATTTGTGGCAAGAGTGGCGCGATATTCCCGCGAGGCATCAGGAAACTCTCCCGCATAGTGGTACGCCCGCGCTCGGGCGAGATGTAAAGTCCATTCATCGGGGAATGTAATTCCTTTCAGGCTAGATAATGCCGCGCTCCTATTTCCCTCCAGTGCCTCTAAGCGAGCCTGCTCAAGAGCTATTTCCGGTTCCGTTGGACGCAGGGAGCGGGCGGTTACAAGATGTGCTCCGGCTTTGGCGTACTCATGCTGGGCAATTTCAACCCTTGCAATCTCAAGATGGAGCGATGCCTCCCTAGGCAATTCTCCTAGGAGTTTTTCATAAGCTTTCTCTGACTCGATTGGGCTTCCCGACCAGAAAAGCTCGCGTGCCTGCTTAAGTTGTCCAGGAAGATCGGAAGCTGATCTACTGACAGGCGGCATTGATTGTCCTCTTAGAGAGGGAGCCAAACCCATTTCTTGCTTAAGTTGACTGATCGCCATACCAACCGCATGGGGATCACTTGAGTGGGAACGGGTTTTCTCTAGCAATTCAAGACACTCATTGTTGTGGAAGCCATTGAGGTAGAGAAACCATGCGGTGTGTTCCACTAGACCGAGCTGTTGGGGATTCTCTTTGAGCGCTTCCTCAAAACACTCCCTTGCACCAAAAAGATCCAACTTCTGCTCATCTTGGATTCCCCGTTGCATCAAATCAGGATCAGCGGCAAAAACGCTTCTCAGACTCATCATACAAATCAAAGTGAGCTTTAAAACCGCTTGCGCATGCTGTTTCCGGTCTCGTATTTGTGCCTGCATCATTAGGGCTCCTTATGAATTTTCATTTGTTCGACGATATCTCAAAGGCGAAGGAGGCCCTATGGGGTGAATTACTACTGGGTCATTGAGGGATTGTGATCCACAGTTAGTGTGTTCGCTTCGTGAGTGAATGTTGCTTATTGTTTCAATCAGCTAACCTCATGTGAGTAAGCAGTTTGAAGCCGGCTGGAGTTTTATTCTTTGGGTAGAAACTTAATCCTACATTCTGCCAATGGCCCCTTCCCTAGCGACTAATTCAAAGAAGGGTAAAGCCTTCCCCATATCCCAGGAGCGCTCGGTGAAAACTCGAATAATCTTTAAGTTAATCACCCATCTCCTTATTTAGGGCGACGTTTCCAACGTTCAGTCTACTCAGGACAAGGCCGCTTAATGAGCTTCCGAGGGGAGTACTTGGGGTGATGGCATCCGGTGCTCGTGTCGCTGGCGTTGGTCCAAAGAAAAAATGAGAAATGCCTTGTGAGCGAGGGCATGACGATCATGGTGGGCTTGCAACTTTCCGAGGTCTGACAACAGAACTCTCCCCAATGAGCTGTCGATCGCGGGGGTTTTTATTGCCTGCGTGGTGAACAATCCGCCTCACGCACCCATGAAAAAAACCATCCTATCCAAATACCTTGCCGTTGCCCTGGCGGCAGGACTCACCTCCTTTGCCGAGGTGTCCCAAGGCTCTATAATCTTTAACCAAACAGGCAACCTTCAAACCTACACCATTGAAGATACCGGCAGCTACGAATTTGACTTGCTTGGTGCCGGAGGTGGCCTGGGATTTGCAACAGGCGCGACGGGAGGCCTGGGTGCCGAGATCGATGGAGATGATTTTTTCCAGGCTGGTGATGTGTTGGATATTTATGTCGGAGCTCAGGGTGCCAACCACACTGGAAATATCCGTCATGGTGCTGGGAGTAGCGGCGGAGGTGGTGGCGGCAGCTTTGTCTATGACGTCACCACAGCGACTCTCATTGCAGCAGCAGGAGGAGGGGGAGGAGGTGGCTTCTATTCCGGAGGAAATGGTCAGAGTGTCACCTCGGGAGGCGGAGGAGGTGGAGCTGGAGCTGGTTCGGGAGGTGCAGATGGAGCAGGAGGACAGGGCGCCTCACAGACCAGTGGCTATGCTAATGCTGGAGGCGGTGCTGGGTTTTTAAGCGATGGAGGACTGGCAAATAACATTGCCAATTCTGGAGGATTCACCCTCACGAATGGAGCTGCGGGAGGGTCCTTTTCGGGAGCTGCTTCAGGGGGTTATGGAGGCGGAGGGGCGGGTTACTGGGCTGGTGGTGGTGGTGGTGGTTATTCAGGCGGCGGTGCTGCTGCGGGCTACACTGCCGGCGGTGGTGGTGGCGGTGGTTCCTATTTCGACCCGAATGGGATCGCTAACTTTATGAACTCAGGAGTAGAANNTTTTGGGGTTTTGGCAATACTCTTGGGGTTTTGCCGAAATATTCGGCCTAATATCTGTCGCAACCTTCTTTGCCTGGAGACCACCGATTTCCCCTTGGAGCTTGAGAGGCTTGGGCCCCGACCGCCTCTCCCCTCCCCAGCTCCCACGTGCAATAGGTGAGAACCCACCCACCCCTTTATCCCCTCGTGTGAAGTTTTCTTACCTTAGGTTTGGAAACTAGCTCTTAAAAATATTCTAATCACTTAATAGCGTAAGAAAAAGGGCTCCGCCCTCTTAANNTAGATCTCGAGTCTATCTCTAGATACTGTGTTTCGTTCGTCAGGTACACCGCGATGAGACTTAGCAGCGCTGAGGCGCTTAAGTAGTAGCCCACCGCATGCAGGCCGAATTTCAAGGCTAGAGATGTTGCAATATAGGGGGCGAGAGAGGCTCCCAGAATGCCCGCCATATTGAAGCTAGTTGAAGATCCCGTATATCTGACGGAGGTCGGGTAGAGTTCAGAAAGGAGCGTGCCAAGCGGGCCATAGGTCATCCCCATCAACGAGAAACCGATGATCAGGGTCGCAACAACTCCGCCTGTTCCAGCANNGACTCCCCATGAAAGGCAAAAGACCGTGAGTAGGTAAAAGAGCACAAAAGTTGCCACGGCAAGGAGAGTTCCCAGAACTAGTGCCCGTGAATGCTCCTTAAAGAGAGTGACAAGGGGGATCTTGACGCGCTCATGATGGGCGAGCGCATGGAGGAAGGCCGGAGTCTCCGTGATTTTCAGGCGGACATAGAGACCGATCAGCACAAGTACACTACTACCGAGGAAGGGAATTCTCCACCCGAAGGAGAGGAACTGTTCATTACTGAGCTGAAGTGACAGGAACAGAAACAACCCGCCCGAGAGGAGGAAACCCACCGGCGCTCCGAACTGGGGAAACATCCCGTATCTGGCACGCTTCCCGGGCGGTGCGTTTTCTGTCGCGAGCAGGATGGCTCCTCCCCATTCTCCACCCAGCCCCAGTCCTTGTCCAAGACGGCAGAGGGCGAGAAGAATGGGTGCTGCGATCCCAATGGCGGCATAGGTCGGCAGGAGACCGACGGCGACCGTTGAAAGTCCCATGGTGAGCAGAGCAGCCACAAGGGTGGCTTTGCGTCCAATCCTGTCGCCAAAATGTCCGAAAACGGCGGAACCGACTGGGCGGGCAAAGAAGGCGAGGGCAAAGGTGGCAAGCGATTCAAGTGTTGCCGCCGCGGGCTC
>PLEU01000198.1 GCA_003136515.1 Spartobacteria bacterium | reverse complement strand
ACTTCCTGCACAAATGGTAGCGCATGCCCTGAGCGTCGTAGAGATACTGAGCAGCACACCAAGGCTCATGTGCCAAGAGGTGAGTAGAAGGAGGCCTCGGAATGGATAGAACTGGGTATGTTTAACCTCTTCGAGATTCCATTAATTTTGATCATATCGAATATCCGTTTTTGTTTGAATTTGCCTTGGATCCCCAATGCTGCTCCTGTGAGGGTTGGTGATTACCCAATTTCGTTCCGCTATTGAATTCGCAGCACAGCTTCCGCGCTATAACGAAATCATCCGCGTTCTGTTCAAGTATGGTTTTGCTGATGTGCTCAAGCTTGTTGCGCTGCAACGGATCATGGGTATTGAGAGTGCCGAGTTGCAGACGCATGAGTCGGGGTTGCTTGCGAGGCCTCCAGAAGAAAGGCTGAGGCTGGCTCTAGAAGAGCTGGGTCCTACATTCATCAAGTTCGGACAAATTCTCAGCTCGCGCCGTGATCTGGTGGACGATGCCTATTATAGGGAGTTATGCAAGCTTCAGGACAGCGTCCCGACCTTTCCAGGGAAAGAGGCGAAAGGGATTTTTGCCGAACAGATCGGAGTAAGTGTGAGTAAGGCATTTTCTGAATTTGATGAGACTCCGCTTGCAGGTGCCTCCATCGCCCAAGTACATCGGGCCACGACCAAGGAGGGGGCGATCGTTGCGGTGAAGGTGCAACGACCCGACATCCAACCAGTCATTGAACGCGATATTTCCATCATTCATGATCTTGCGGGGTTTGTAGAAAAGCATGTTCCGGATATTGCTTCCCTGAATCCGGTTGCCGTCGTACAGGAGTTTTCAGACACACTGCTCAAGGAGCTGGACTTTACCAACGAGGCTGAAAATGCAGAGCGATTTGGCAAGCAGTTTGACGGAGTTGTGGGCATCAGAGTGCCCGTTGTTCTCAGGGAATTCAGCAGCAAAAAGGTTCTGACAATGGAGTTTATTTCCGGCTATCCCGTCAATCAGGTCAAGGTTCTTAGGAAGCACGGAATTGATCCGGTGCTGCTTTCCGAGAGCATTTCCGCCCTGATCTTCGAACAGATTTTCGTTTATGGTTTATTCCATGCCGATCCGCATCCAGGTAATATGACGGTGCTCAAAGGTGATGTGCCGGGTGGGGGGGTTTTGGGTCTCTACGACTATGGGATGATGGGTGAGTTCTCGCCCAGTTTCCGTTCCAATATCGCACATCTGCTCACCGGGCTTGCTCAAAAGGATAATCGGCAGGTGATGGGTGCCCTCATCGATATGTCGGAAGAGGGGAGTGTGACTGACTCCGATCGGATGCTTCGTGAGGTTGAGGATTTCAGCAGCAAACATATAAATAAGCCGCTTTCCCAGATTCAGCTCTCGGTGGTGCTCAATAGTCTGCTGGAACTGCTGAGAAGCCAACGACTGCGAATGCAGGGAAATTTTTATCTTGGGATAAAGGCGCTCTCGCAGGTCGAAGCGATCGGGCGTGATCTCAATCCAGATCTGAACTTCGTCTTGATCGGTCAGCCTTATGCCGAGAAACTTATTGGTGAGAAATACAGCCCGGCCTATCTCGTAGACCTACTCAAGAAGCTCGCCACGGCATCCATCGATTTTCTGGAAGTATTTCCCAGTGATTTTCGACTCCTCTGGTATCGACTTAAACGAGGGCAGATTAATATTCCGTTACAGCATAAGATTGACCCTCAGGGATTTGAGCCGCTGCGTAAGACGCTGGACTCCATTGCAAATCGTCTGGCCAATGCCATCCTTGCGGCGGCAGTACTGGTATGTTCCTCGATACTTATACTCTCGGGCCTCCCGCCAAAACTCTGGAATATCCCCGTTATCGGCCTCGTCGGACTGATCTGGGGGGCCTACATGTCACTGCGCCTAGCTCTTTCCACTTGGAAGCATGGAGGACTCTAGGTCAAATCACTTTTAGCTAGAAGCAAGGCGAACCTGTTCCCTCTTCGACGTTGCACATAGTAGTTGGGCGGATCAAATTTTCTTCAGCAAATCCTGAAGCACGGTTGTGCTCTCCCCGATGGCCTTGGAGAGATTAGTTGAAGCCTTCCCAAGTAGGTCATGGGCCTTCGTTTTCGCAGCGATACGGGATTTGGCTGTGGTGGCAGCACTTCCACGAATGCCTGAGCGGAGCAGCGATGCGGCCTCGTCAACAAACTTCAGAGCTTGCTCGGCAAGCTTGTGCTCAGGGCCTGAGGGAAGCGAAGTGGCTTTTTTGGTGCCCTTCGCAGGCAAAGATTTCTCCTTAGGAAGACTGCCGGAAACGGTTGATTTTTTTAATGAAGGTTTCTTTTTCGTGGTTGCCATGAGTTGACCCTATACCAGCATCTCCCAAGATGCCACCGAAGAAAGGGGTTTTTACGCTGATGAGCTAACAAAACAAGTTTACGGAATAGTCCTTGGTCCGGGGCGTGCAGTATTGCGATTCAATGAGTAGGCTGAACGGTTGACCTAGAACTCTTCGCGCTGAACTAGTGGAATCGTCAGAGAATTTTGGGGACAACCTCAGTTTTCTCTTCGTGATCAGCGCGTCATGAGGCCGTATTGAGTCTGGTCGAAATGCTGTTGGCACTGACTTGGGAATTGGAATTGCTTACGGATTAGTCCGCGATATTTGTTGTGTCTATTGTGGTTATGCTGAAGGCGTAACTGGTGGCTCCGGCGAGTTTATGAGTCCCATTTGAATTCCGTTGGTATCTCAGACGTTGGGTGCCTGTGAGAGAGATAGTGGCCTTCGCGCCTAGGGAAGTGCAATATTGAATGATCGAACCGTAATGATCGTTGGCTCTGATTCTTTTTAACTTGTTGATTATAAACACTGGCGGTGAGGGAGGGATTCGAACCCTCGGTACCCTTTTGGAGTACGGCGCTTTAGCAAAGCGCTGCTTTCGACCACTCAGCCACCTCACCTGAAGTTTTGGCAGTTTGTTGGAGCCAGAGGCGATGGTCAACCTGAAAGGTTGTGGTGAATAGCCTGAAAGGCTTTGTGATTTTGGAGAATCACTCCGGCGACGAGAAGGGAGATGATCGCTGCGATCAACACCGCCGCCGCCGCCACATCCTTGGCCCTTCCAATTAACTCGCGATGTTCCTGATTTACTTCGTCAGCTAGAAATTCCAGAGCCGTGTTCAGAGCCTCCGCCACCCAGACAAGTCCCATGCAGAGGAGGGCGGATACCCATTCCAAGTGATGAAGGTGCAAGAAATATCCTGCGACGAACACTGCCATGCTGGCCGCAAGGTGCAGTTGCGCATTCGGCTGTGTTTTTATCAGGATGATGATGCCCCTCACGGCGTGTCCGATGCTACGCAGTCGTGCTGTGAGATAAGTGAAAATCATGATAGAAGCTGGGAGTTTAACCTACCTCTTCAGAGGATGAATCCTCTCCCCCTGATTCTGCAAGCGTTCGGGTAAGTTCTTCCCAACTCTCCATGGCTCGATGTAGCTGTTCTTGAATGTTGGCCAGTTCCCGGTTGAGTTCATGGGCACGCCCATTCTGATAGCTCTCCGGGCGCTCCAATTCCGCAGTGAGTGCCTGCTGACGATCTTCCAGTCCTGTGATCTGTTTTTCAGCTGCCTTGAGTCTGTTATGCGAGTCGCGGCGTGCTTTGTTGGCGGCCTTGCGGGCCTCCTTGATCTCCTTGAGACCCATTTTGGGTTTAGCATTTTCCGAAAGTGCCGCATTCATTTCCGTTGCGGATTCGGGACGATAGTTGCCCGGTGAAGTGCCCGGGGCCACGAGGGCGGCGCGGGCCGAGAGGGAGCCCGATTTTTCCAGGTAGTAGTTGTAGTCGCCTGCGTAAGGGGTGAGCCTGCCGGCACTGATATGGAGGACGGTTGAGGCCAGCGCCCGGATAAAATGGACATCGTGACTGACGAAGAGAAGCGTTCCCTGGTATTGCCTGAGAGCACCGATGAGTGCATCAATGCTCGGCATGTCGAGGTGTGTGGTCGGCTCGTCGAGTAAGAGGAGATTTGGAGGATTGAGCAGGAGCTTAACGAGGGCAAGTCGGCTCTTCTCACCACCGCTCAGGACGCCGACTGGCTTGAAAACATCATCACCCCGGAAAAGGAAAGAGCCGAGGATTGTACGCACGCTCTGTTCGGGCACGGGGGTCTGAGTCTCCATCGCTTCGGCCAGCACGGTGCGTTTGACATCCAGCATTTCGGTACGCTGCTGGGCGAAGTATCCCACGGAGAGATTGTGCCCCGGGGTGATGGTTCCGGCCTCCAGAGGCAGCATTCCGGCTAGGATCTTGAGTAGTGTCGATTTTCCCGAGCCGTTGGGGCCCACCAGAACCGTGCGCTGGCCGCGTATCACTTCGAGATCGAGCCGTTCATAGACGACATGGGATCCGTAGGCCTGCTTCACTCCCTCTAAAGTGATCGTACGCTCGCCTCCTCGCCGAGGCTGGGGGAAGGAGAAAGAGACTGTCGCTTCATCACGCTCGGGAGGTTCGATTCGCTCCATGCGGTCGAGCTGTTTGATCCGATCCTGGGCCTGTGCGGCCTTGCTAGCCTTGGCTCGGAATCGGTCGATGAAGCGTTGCAGTTCCGCGATTTCCCTCTGCTGGTTTTTGTAGGAAGCCCACTGCTGCTCCTCACGGGCGGCCTTCTGGGCTAGATAATCGTCGTAGTTTCCCCGGTAGCGGTTGAGCTTGCGGTGACGGATTTCCAGCATGACGAGGCAGATGGAGTTGAGGAACTCCCGGTCATGGGAGATCGCAACAATTGCTCCACTGTATTTCGAGAGATAGTTCTGGAACCAGCCGAGCGATTCCAGGTCGAGATGATTCGTCGGCTCGTCGAGCATGAGCAAATCGGGCTCCATCACGAGCAGCCGCGCCAGGTGCGC
>PLEU01000157.1 GCA_003136515.1 Spartobacteria bacterium | reverse complement strand
CTCCTAACGCTACCAAGGCTATGATAAGGGAGTTAGTAAGCGGGGTTGCCTCGGGGCGCGCGTCTGATTTTCTGGCAGATATGATGGAGACGGCCCTACAGCTGGGACGGGACCATGCATCAATTGCCGACCTCAAGCTGATCAGCCGATCGATGCGTGAAATTCAAAAGGCCGCCGCCGTATTTGAGCAATATGCCGGCATTCGGAAAGTAGCGGTATTCGGCTCCGCACGGACGCCTTCGGAAGACCCCGACTTCCAGCTTGCACGGGAATTCGCTCGGCGGATTGTGGGAGAGAATTTCATGATCGTCACCGGCGGCGGCAATGGCATCATGGGTGCCGCCCAGCAGGGGGCGGGGGCGGAGAAGAGCTTCGGTCTGAATATCCGGCTACCCTTCGAGCAGGGGGCCAACCCGGTGATTGAGGGTGATCCAAAACTCATCATGTTCAATTATTTCTTTGCCCGAAAACTCAGCTTTGTGAAGGAATGTTCGGCCTTCGTTCTTTTCCCCGGCGGTTTCGGCACGATGGATGAGGGATTTGAGGTGCTTACCCTCCTTCAGACTGGGAAGACCTCCCTCGTACCGATCATTCTGATGGATCGTCCGAATGGATTTTACTGGGAAACCTGGCGGCGCTTTCTTGACAATGACCTACTGGAACTCGGTCTCATCTCCCGATCCGACTTTCACCTATTCACGATCACGCACGATGTCGACCGAGCTGTGGAGGAGATCAATCATTTCTACAAAATCTTTCACTCATACCGCTGGGTGCGTGACGACATGGTCATCCGGATCAATCAACGCCTCACACCGCTTGCCTTGGAAAAGCTCAACGAAGAGTTCCATCATCTGCTGTCCGGAGGGCATATCATCCAGCGCAATGCCCTTCCGGAGGAGGCTGATGATCGTGCCGTGGCCGATCTGCCGAGATTGGTGCTCAGGCCGAACAAGCACGAGTTCGCCATGCTCCGACTCCTGATCAATGCGATCAATGACTCGGCGCTCTCCGAGTCGTCGGAGCAATAGACTGACCCATTGCTGTTTCATTATTCCTTCTCTAGAGTATTTGGCCCATGAAAAAACCGGCTTCTGTTTCCCTGTATGACACCACGCTCCGCGACGGGACGCAGGGTGAGGGGATCTCTTTCAGTCTGATGGATAAGATCAGGATCGCAGAGAAGCTTGGTCACTTCGGCATGGAATACATCGAGGGGGGGTGGCCCGGTTCCAATCCCAAGGATCTCGCCTTCTTTGCCGAGGCCAAAAATCATGATCTCGGAGGAGCGAAGCTTGCGGCCTTCGGCAGCACTCGACGTGCCGGGGTTGCCGTTGATAAGGATCCTCAGATTGCACAGCTCTTGGAGGCGGAAACACCAGTCGTTACGATCTTTGGCAAGAGCTGGAAGCTTCAGGTTGAGAAGGTGCTCGGAGTCTCCTATGTGGAGAATCTGGCGATGATCAGAGAGAGTGTCGCCTACCTTAAGTCCCAGGGACGTGAAGTCGTGTATGATGCCGAGCATTTCTTTGACGGCTACAAGGATGATGCTGAGTTCGCCATGGAGACCCTCTCCGCCGCTGCCAATGCCGGCGCCGATGTTCTCGTGCTTTGTGATACTAATGGCGGTTCCATGCCGGAGGAGATTGCTAATATCACGGCTGTCGTGGAGTCCCGGTTTCCTAGAAGAGTGGGCATCCACACCCATAATGATTGTGGTGTTGGTGTAGCCAATGCGCTGGCTGCCGTGAATGCCGGAGCGATCCAAATTCAGGGGACGATGAACGGATATGGAGAGAGGACTGGAAACTGCAATCTGACCTCGGTGATTCCCTGCCTACAGCTCAAGATGGGCATCCCTGTGGTTGAGAACCTCACTAGCCTGCGCGAAGTTTCCTTCTTTGTAGATGAACTGGCAAATTGCAAACCCGATCCCAGGGCTCCATTCATTGGCAGCACTGCCTTTGCCCACAAAGGCGGGATGCATGTCAATGCTGTCGCCAAGACAGCCGCTGCATACGAGCATATTGAGCCTGCCTCGGTCGGAAATCGTCAGAACATTCTGGTTTCGGAACTCTCGGGGCGCAGCAATATCTTGCTCAAAGCAAGAGAACTCGGCCTTTCCCTTGCAAAGGATGACCCAGCGGTCTTTCGGGTATTAGAAAAGATCAAGGCTCTCGAGGCGGAGGGATACGAATTTGAAGCGGCGGATGCCTCGTTGGAGCTGCTCATTCGCAAGGAACTCGGACTCCATACACCGCTCTTCGAACTCATAGGCTATCATTGCAGCTTCCAGCGTAATGTGATCGGAGGATCCACGGGTTGTTCGGCCACAGTCACCATCCAAGACGGAGCGCAGTCCCGAGAAAACACGGCCGAAGGTGATGGCCCTGTGAACGCCCTGGATGCCGCATTACGGCAGGTGCTGGAGCAAAAATATCCCTGGATAACAAAGATTAGGCTCTCCGATTACAAGGTGCGTATTGTTGACGGGACCAGGGGGACCGCAGCTCGCACCCGTGTTCATATTCTTTCCAGCGAGGGTGCTGAGTCTTGGGAAACTGTTGGTGTTTCCGACAATATCATCTATGCAAGCTGGCTGGCCCTAGTGGATAGCTTTGAGTACGGTGCTTATCGAAAAACCAAGCAGGGGATATAACCTCGCGGGGACGCGAATTTTATTCCGAATGATTGGGATGGGTCTTTTTGTGATGACTCCCTGAATGGTGGTGAGAGTGACTGCCTGAATGGGTAGAAGACTCGGAAGGGTACTTGCTGTGATGGCCATGGGGATGTTGGGCATGGAACTGATGCAGCCAGAAGTAGTGGGGTAGTGACCAGGGATGATCGGGTGTGGGGAGAAGGAATGCCGGTTTTGGTATCGGGACATTATGGCCTCCACCACTCAGGCGCCGATGAGCCAGGATGAAATCAGTGGGTATCCAGTAGCTTCTCAGATCACGCGTTCCTTGGGCATGATTTACCCCAATGGAGAGATCCTTGTGCATTTCGAAATGGAGGTGGGGGGGGTACATGCCATGATTGTTTCCTATATTACCGATCTGCTGGCCTTTCTTGACTTGCTGTCCCNNGCACCCTGATCCTGTCCAGGTGGGCATAGAGTGAGTCGGCAAATTGCAATTGCCTGTGTTCGATCCAGGCATGGCGAACAATCACCACGTTGCCCCAGCCGACGTGAATGTCCCTCGCCAAAACGACGACTCCGTTTCCAATCGCGCAGACAGGCAAGCCAAATCCCTTAGCACTGCCTCCGTCAGTCACCCAATCCTCTCCAAGGTGGCCGTTGGCCCGGAAGCCGCGTGATTTATAAAATCCGAAGGCATTGGGTGGTGCCACTGGGAAGTCAAAACCATCGGCGCTGCGGGTGCTGGTTTGTCCACTTGCAGAGTGAATCCCTGCCAAAAGCAGCAGAATTACGGCAAGTCGTGACATTGGGGATGTCGGGATGGCAGACACGGGCTCTCCATCGTAGAAAGTGACCCTTTCCGGTGCAACTCTGGTATTTACTTTTTGATTACTGCGTCAGCTATCTGATTGCACCGATTCCGGTAGCATGATGAAGTTAGGGACGAATTTTTCCGATCATTTTCATGTCCACCAAACCAGCCTTCCTGGCGCTCGAAGACGGGCGCACCTTTCATGGTATTTCCATCGGGGCCCCGGGAAATGCAGTGGGAGAAATTTGCTTTAATACTTCGATGAGCGGCTACCAAGAGGTGCTTACAGATCCCTCGTATCGTGGTCAGATTGTGACCATGACGTATCCGTTGATTGGGAATTATGGGACGGCAGCGGCTGATGGGGAGAGCGGCCATCCCCAGGTGAACGGCTTTGTCATTGAAGAACTCTCTCGCAGGGAGAGCAGTTGGCGCTCCTTGGAAAATCTGCAGACCTACCTGAAACGTCATGATATTCCCGCCATCGCCGGTATTGATACCCGCTCCTTGACCCGGCATCTTCGGACGCAGGGAGCGATGCGCGCCTGTCTCTGCACGGATGGGAGTTCGGAGGCGGAAGCCATTGGAAGGGCCAAAACCGCCCTAGGTTTGGAGGAACTCGATCTGGTGGGTGAGGTTTCCAC
>PLEU01000077.1 GCA_003136515.1 Spartobacteria bacterium | reverse complement strand
GTATGAAGTTCGGCTACTCCATTGACGGAATGCCCCCCGACTACCGAAAGATTGGCCATCCTCACCATTTGATGATCGCCCTCCTCGATGAGTGAGAGCTTGCGGACCTTTTCAACGTCACCCGGCCACTTGGCCTCCACTTCCATGAGGAAGCGATTGTTAATTTCAAAGATGATCTGAAGATGCCGCGGCAGCACTTTTTGGAATAACCCCACGCTCCATTTCTCCAGTGCNNGCGTGTGATTGGTATAGGCAAAAGTGCGCGTCACGATCGCCCAAGCCTTTTCCCATGGCAATCCATAGACGTCGTGGAGGAGACGCTGGAGTTCCACAATGGCGATTGCCGGATGGGTGTCATTGAGTTGAATGGTCACTTTCTCAGAAAAATCGGCCCAGTCCTCGTTGTTTTTACGGAANNACCGCTTCTTCGTAGCCACCTCGGTTGAATGCCTCGAAATTAAAATCTTCCGTGGCCTTTGACTCCCAGAGACGTAAGTAGTTGACGGTGTTGGTTCCATAACCAGGAATGGGGATGTCGTATGGAACGCCGGTGAGCTTCTTCGTGTGCGTCCACTTGGGAATATAGTTTCCCAGATCATCGAAAACATTCTCAACTTGCCCATAGAGCTCTATCTCATTGGCGTGCTCCGGACGGACGATTTCCCAGGGGGTGCCGTATTTCATCCAGTCATCGGGAAGTTCAACTTGGTAACCGTTGCGAAACTCCTGTTTGAAGAGCCCGTACTGGTAATGGATCCCGTAGCCGATTGCGGGCAGATCCAGTGTGGCCAGCGAGTCGAGAAAACAGGCGGCCAGTCGTCCCAAACCACCGTTGCCCAAACCCATGTCATATTCCTCACCACGGAGCAACTCGGTATCTAACCCCAATTCCTGAATCGCGAGCTCCATGTTCTGAAAAACCCCAGCACTGTAGAATGAATTGATGTAAAGGCGCCCCATCAAAAACTCGAGGGAGAAATAATAGAGACGTTTTGCGTTCTCAGCATTGTGTCTCGCCTGGGTGGCGATCATCCTCTCGATAACGATGCTTTGAACCGCCTTCGAAGTAGCCAGCCACCAGTCTCGTTTCGAAGCGGTCTGCGGATCGCGGGCCAGACTGAATTTCAGGTGGCTTTGGATCAGGCTTTTAAGACCAGAAACGGAGGTGTCGATACTGGATTTGAATTCTGATGAAGGAGCCATATGGGAGTAAGGGAGTCGGAGTTTGTGGTGGAGGGTATATTCCCCCATCATGAGGCAAGCAAACTCTGTTCCAAGTTACGGAGCTTGGATTGTCCACTTCCATACTGTTACAATTCAATGATCATGAAGTATCGTACTTTGCACAATTCGGATCTCCAGATCAGTGAGGTTGGATTTGGTCTCTGGACCGTTTCCACCGGTTGGTGGGGAAATTACACCGATGAGGAGGCCGTCCGCCTCATGAGAATTGGCGCCGACCTCGGCATCACACTCTTTGATGCCGCCGATACCTATGGCAATGGACGGAGCGAGGAACTCCTTGCCAAGGCCTTTCCCGGATCAGAGCGGTCAAAAATTGTCATCGCAACCAAGGTTGGTTATGATTTCGTCAATCATGGTGAGGAACGACGCGGGCAACGTGAGATTCCCCAGAATTTTAGTCCTCAGGCGATCCGTAGAGCTGTTGAATCGGCACTTGAACGGCTGGGAACCGAACACATCGATATTCTCCAACTGCATAATATACGCGAGGAGCAGGTGCTGGACGACGCCTTGTGGGATGTCATGGAAGACTTGCGGGCCGAAGGAAAATTCCGCCATGGAGGGATCGCACTAGGGCCCGCCATCGGCTGGCTGGGTGAAGGAGCCTCTACCATAGCACGTAGAAACCCTGATGTCGTTCAACATATCTATAACATGCTCGAGCAACATCCCGGAGCGACCCTCCATAAAACAGCTGAAAGGACCGGTGCCACAACCAAATTTCTGATTCGAGTCCCTCATTCCTCGGGAATGCTGGAAGGCAAATATACCGCCGACACGGTTTTCCCTCCGAATGATCACCGGAATCACCGCCCAAGAAGCTGGCTTCTGAACGGGATAAAAAAAATTGAACAACTCCGCTTCTTGGAATCCCCGGACCGCACACTCGGCCAGACGGCGATTCAATGGCTGCTTCATGACCCCCATACCCTGAGCGTTCTCCCCAATATATATGGAGAGGATCAGCTTCGGGAATTTGCAGCAGCCTCTGATACACCTTCCATCACCCCGATAGAAATGGCAAAAGTCGCCGCCCTTGTCGCCTCTGAGTTCGGTTTGGATCCGGAGCCGGGCAAATACAAGGGCACCATGGAGCTTCCCGCCGAGCTAGCGGCAGCGATTGCTTAGCTGGGCGGCCAGACAGGGCAAAATCCCATCCATGATCCTGCCTGACATATCCGATGGGGATTCCTTCAGAAAATCAGCGCTTCTGCTTTTCGATTTCGACGGGACGGTGGCGGACACACGCACAATTGCCCATGAAATTCTGAATGATATGTCCCGGGAGTTTGGTTTTCGTGCACTGCCATTGGAACAGCTGGAGGAAGCACGCCGTCTCAGCACCGGAGAGTTCATCCGGCATCTCGGCATCAGCAGATGGAGAGTGCCA
Source organism: Spartobacteria bacterium (assembly GCA_003136515.1). Next base: position 2,923 of record PLEU01000077.1, on the reverse strand, counting down.
ATGATCGCACGACGAGGGCTGCAACTTCTTCACGAGCGCATACATCTCGTCGAACCGATCTCCGGGATGTCCGAGACACTGGCCACCCTTCACGAAAACGGGGAACGTCTAGCCATCCTGACCTCTAATTCACAGTCTAATGTGGACGCCTTTCTCTCCCGTCATAATCTTCCTTACTTTGAGTTTGTGAGTTGCTCTTCGAAGCTCTTTGGCAAGGGACGGGAAATCCGACGCATCTTGCGAAAGCACAAACTTGCTCCCGCAGATATTCTATATATAGGTGACGAAACGCGCGACGTGGAGGCAGCGAAGGAAACGGGTCTGACCATGGCGGCCGTGACTTGGGGATACAATTCCGCGGAGATTCTGAGTGCTATGGAACCCGATCATCTGATATCGACACCGCAGGGGCTCCTCACCCTTCTGTCACGCTCATGAAAGGAACCGTCACACGACTCCGACTCGATCAGCATTTGCTGGAAGCGGGATATTTTGAATCTAGGGAGAAAGCACAGCGTGCAATCCTAGCGGGACAGGTAACCGTATCTGGACAGATCGTCGACAAAGCCGGCACGAAAATCAATTCGGAGAGCGAAATCCTGATAACCGGTCGGGATCGGTATGTCGGACGCGGCGGACACAAGCTCGAAGGGGCACTCTCTGGATTTGGGATCGATCCCACAGGCATGACCTGCCTTGATCTGGGCTCCTCTACTGGCGGTTTTACCGATTGTCTACTCCAGCACTGGGCAGGACATGTAACTGCCGTCGATGTAGGAAGGGGACAACTCGCTTGGGCACTCCGGCAGGATCCAAGGGTTGAAGTTCGGGAGGGAATTAATGCCCGTTATCTCACTCCTTCGGATTTTAACCGCCGCTTTGACCTTATTGTGGGTGATCTGAGCTTTATTTCATTGACGAAGATACTCCCCGCCGCCTTTGAGTTACTAAACCCAGAAGGGTGTATGATTGTCTTGATCAAACCACAGTTTGAGCTTTCCCGCGCCGACATCGGCAAGGGTGGCATTGTACGCGATAGCGAAGCACGGCTGCGTGCGGTCGAATCGATCCGAAACTGGGTGAATAGTGCCGGACACCGATTTGATCAGGTCATGGAATCGCCGCTTCCAGGAAGCTCTGGAAATATCGAATTTCTTGCACTTTTGCGATGTGGAGACGCTCCCACCCAGACATGCTCACGGTTATGAGTGACCCCACAGTCACGATTGGCTTGATTGCGCACGCTGGCAAAGAGGGTGCAGAACCTTTAGTGCGAGCCGTTACCGAAGAACTGAAAAAGAGGGGGGCAACGTACTTGATGGAAAAGATGACCGCTTCACTGATTGGCGAGTCTTCCCCCTTGGATGAGGCCGCTCTCGCCCAGCATTGCGGACTTCTCCTCGTGATGGGTGGAGACGGCAGCATTCTGCGGGCGCTCCATCGCTCTGCCGGACACATACGCCCTATTTTTGGAATCAATATCGGCTCTCTCGGTTTCCTGACTTGCCTTGGCTCGGACGACTACATGCGTGCCGTGGATTCTGTTATTGAAGGCAGCTATGTGTTGAGCACGCGCAGCCTCCTTGATGTATCCATTACGGGTCCGGAAAAAAACTTCCCTTTGGAAAGGGCACTCAACGACGTCACCATCAGCCGAGGCGAGCGTTCCCAACTTGTCAAACTCCAAGCCTCCATTGATGGGCTTCCCCTTACCGAATATCATGCCGATGGTCTTATCGTGGCGACCCCTACCGGTTCTACTGCTTACTCGCTTGCAGCAGGTGGTCCCATTCTGATGCCCGACAGTGGGGCATTGGTCATTACGCCAATTTGTCCGCACGTATTGAGCAACCGCTCCCTCGTCATATCGGACAAGAGCGAAGTGGTCATCTCCGCCGTGGGCAACCACGAGGTTTTTGTCACTGTAGACGGTCGCACACCCCATGCGCTCAAACCTGGTCAACGGGTAGCCCTTCGCCTCTCCCCTCAGTCTCTCCCACTCGCCATGATGCCGGAATCAACTTTCCCGGAAGTCTTGCGGCAGAAACTCAAGTGGACCGGAAGCAACATTTGAGATCCGTGAGCATTCCTACGTTCACATGAGCATTTTGTCCGACTCCCTTTCTACCAAGGATATACAGCTAGTTCTCCGAGCAACAGATCATCGGGATGCCCTTGAGGAAGTACTTTCGCATCTACGCAGTGATCCACGCGTCAAGGATTGGGAAAAGCTACGCCTATCACTGATCGAAAATTCCGAGCGTGAAACATTTAAGGAATGTCCCGGTGCCATGTTCCTCCATCATGGACGCACCGAAAGTGTCTCAAGTCTTGTACTAGCAGTCGGTCGGAGCACCGTTGGATTTTCCTCCACGCCCAGTGGAAAAAAAACGCACCTCATCTTTGTCGCCGCCATTCCCGAGGCAATGAATAACGAGTACTTACGCATTCTAGGAGCTATTTCTCGTGTCTGCCGGGAGGAGGAGTGTGTAAAAGCCCTGCTCGAAGCAAAAAGCGCTTCTGCGTTCCTGAGCCTGATTGAAGAAGGATGCCGTCAGTGATGAATCCTCAGCAATCATCACTTCTAGAGGTCACCGATCTTAGCGTTTACTTTCCTATACACAGTGGTCTGCTGCGCAGGCAATCCGGTGTATTCAAGGCGGTAGATGGAGTCAGCTTCACCGTTGAGGCGGGCAAGACCGTCGGCCTTGTCGGGGAGAGNNATTTTCCAGGATCCGTTCGGCTCACTGAATCCCAGAATGAACATCGGGCGGATCATCGGCGAGGCACTGGAAATTCACTTCCGCGAACTCAGTGCTGATGAACGCCATGCTCGGGTAGCGGCACTTCTCGAACGAGTCGGACTCCAAACGAAGATGATGCAGCGTTTCCCTCACGAATTCAGCGGAGGCCAGCGCCAGCG
>PLEU01000144.1 GCA_003136515.1 Spartobacteria bacterium | reverse complement strand
AACAAGCTCCTTGGCGTTTTCCAATCCATCGAGAAATCTCTTCGGAATACCTACCAATCCCACCTGAGCACCGATAAGTGCACCGGTGAGAATTGATCGTGCCTGATTCTGCCCACCACCATTAAGTGCTTGAAGGACGCCTTGTTCAAAGTCGCCGGAAAATCGAGAGGCAAGATAATATGCAGCCGGCAGTTGATGATAAATGGCGCACGGCATTCCATAAACNNGCAAGGCGCACGGCATTCCATAAACGATTGAAACCTTCCAAGCGGGTTCGATTTGAATGCCAGGATCAAGGACTGTTTCCGCCATGTAACCAGGGGTCAGGAGTGCGTCCGGCGACGAAAAACTTCCTGTGCGAGGAGGGGAGAGATTGCCAGATTTTGGTGGCTGGAGGTTGCCACTTGTCACAGCAAGAAAGGGAAGTTCTCCACTCTTCACCAATTCCATGAGTTTGCTGGAAATGTCTGCGTCGAAAGGATGTCCCTGAACCAGCAACGCGAGCACACAGCAATAGGCGGTGGTCATGGCAACGATCGCTTCATCAGCCTGGGTCAAAAGACAGTTAGATGAGACCGATTCAGCTACCTTGGAGAGTGATCTTGAATACCTAGCAGCAAGGATGAGTGTCCTTTCCGCCGCCTCGGTAGTGTCTGCCTGCCCGCCTGTTTGCTTCCAGGAGAGCTTTTGCTTCACCCGTGCCTTCCAAGCTCCCCGAATCGATTGGCTTGTATACCCACCAGGACCGTTCATCGGTGTCCCATCGAGAAGAGGAAAAAGATCTTGGTCCAGACGCTTGCAAAAATCGTCTTCGTTGTAGCCCTGATTTTCCACAACGGAACGCAAGAGCATGGTGGTAATTATGCCAGCCTGTGAGGGCTGACCAGCCTTCAATCCTCCATGGTAACGATTCGGCTTGGGGTCGGTGTAATCGGTAATCCACGTCCCATAGTCCCGCCTCATTTCCTCGAGGTCGTAGTACCAGTGCGGGCCGAGTGCCAGTGCGTCTCCAATGAGTGCGCCTATGACAGCTCCCGCTGCCCGGTCTTTGATTCTAGTGGATCGATCCATGATTATCGCGTCTTGTGAACAATATAGATAACCACCTCCGAGATGACGAGATTCTGATTTTCGGCGATTTAAAGAGAGAGAATGCGGTAATCGAAGTCTCAAAAAGGATTTTCCTATCTACGTTCTGAATTACTTAACGGTGAATTCCCCGCGGATCACGGCAACGACAATCTGCCGTGTAGGCAGATCGATCAAGAACGAGACCATCCCCCAAAATTATTCTAGCATTACACATGGTCAGGATACTTTAAGAGCACTGAGACTTACATTTATGGCTATGCAGTAGAGGGACAAAATATCTAAACCTTTGGTAAATTTTTTACAAACGAGTAGAGACTCGACTCTGTAGATGGTCTTCATGTTGGGCATTTGAATGCCGAAAAACTGAGAGTTTGTTGTGATTTCGAGGACGGGTAAAACGTCAACGCCTGAGTTTTTTAGGATAGAGCCCGCGTCGCTTGATTGGCATTTGACGCCTGCGGGTAGGTTTGCTAGGAATTTTGCGGGCAATGGATTCTGCCTGATTCGCACGATGCGCGTCAAACCGCCTTAGGGCTGATGATTCCTACCAGAAATGGAGGAGTTATGCTTACAACCAGTCACAATTACAAATGTGTGGGAGGCCGATCCTGATGCAAGGCTACTTTGCAGTCATGGTGATCGGAGCAATCGGGTGTGCAGCCCGCATGTGGATGTCTAGCTTCATTTCTGAAAAATACGCCCCAACTTTTCCGCTGGGTACCCTAGCTGTCAATATCCTTGGATGTTTCATTATTGGCCTGTTCGCCTCGATGACACGTCCCGATGGAGGGCTTCTCGTTCAACCGATCGTTCGTCAAGCTGTCATGATCGGGTTTCTTGGAGGCTTCACAACTTTCTCTTCATTTGGACTGCAAACCATCGCACTGCTAAATGATGGAGAAATCTGGTATGCATCCCTGAATGTTTTCCTTTCAGTAGTGCTTTGCCTCGTTGCTGTCTGGATCGGCCAAATTATCGGTATGATTCTAGTCAGAGGTTAAAATAACTTCCCTGCTCATTATACCAACCAACACTTCCCCGCCAACTATGGAACTCCCTGAAAATGCCCTTCTCTTAAGAATCTTCGTTGGCGAAGCCAAGCGATACCAACATCAGCCGCTCTATGAGGCAATTGTAAGTAAGGCCCGGGAAATGCACTTGGCTGGGGCTACAGTCTTGCGTGGTCCCCTCGGATACGGAGCGAGCAGTAGGGTGCATACCTCAAAAATTCTGCAACTTTCAATGGATCTCCCTTTCGTTATTGAAATCGTCGATAGCGAGGAACAGATCAACAGCTTCTTGCCGATTTTGATTAAAATGATGGACGGCGGCTTGGTGACGTCGGAAAAAGTTCGAGTGATTCATTATGCAGCTGCGAAGGATTAGTGCATCGGAGATCCTCTTCGTAGCAATTTAGTGGCGAACGGATGAATCCGGTTCCCAAATACCTCTCTGGAACTCCTTGGAACTGAATGAGGCCTCTCAAATAAACCGAGAATCGGGCTGGCGGGATTCGAACCCACGACCTCTTGAACCCCATTCAAGCGCACTACCAAGCTGTGCTACAGCCCGTCTCAGGCTGTGGAGAATCAGGTTTCAGAACGCCACGTGCAAGGAAGAAAAGATGCGTCAGGAAACAGCATTGCCACGCCGGCCCTGGTAAGAGCATTTCTGGCACCAGAAATTAAGAGAGATGCCAGGTGCAGAGATAATGTCAGGAAAGCGAAAACTTCCATCTTTTCCGAAGGGATAAGTCATCTCTAGTCTCAAGCCATCATGATTCAATCGATTTCAAAGCCTGATCCATCGCTACTTAAAGTCGCAGTTGTCGGGGCCAGCGGTTATTCCGGCGAGGAGCTCTGTGCCCTGCTGGACAGGCATCCTTCTGCCGAGTTGACGGCGGTCTTTTCCAGACAGCACCACGGAAAATCGATTGGGGAAGCCGTGCCGAGATTTACGGGGTTAAAGATTGGCTCCGTTTCTTTTTCCGATGCTGACCCGGCAAAGGTGGCTGCATGTGACTCAGGAGTGGTCTTTCTGGCACTACCTCATGGCGTGGCTGTAGATTATGTCGTGGCTTTGCTCCAGGCTGGCAAAGTAGTGATCGATCTAAGCGCTGATTTCAGACTGCGGGATGCGGAGGTCTATGCCGATTATTATGGAGGGGTACATCCTGTGCCTGAGCTTTTATCTCAGGCGATCTACGCAATTCCCGAACTTTCCAGAGAAGCAATCAAGAGTTCATCTCTTATTGCTTGTGCAGGATGCTATCCCACCAGCATTCAACTCCCACTGGTTCCTCTGCTCAAGGCTGGGCTTCTTGATCCCGCAGGAATCGTTGTTTCCAGCACAAGTGGCGTCAGTGGTGCGGGGAGGAAAGCAGCAGCCGAATATCTCTTTGCGGAGTGCAACGAGAATGTGAAAGCCTATGGAGTTCCGAGGCATCGCCATCTCTCCGAGATCGAACAGGAGCTATCCGTGGCCGCGGGCAGCAAAGTCATCCTGACATTTATTCCTCATCTGGTGCCGATGACCAGGGGGATGCACACGGCCATTGTCGCAAAGTTGGCGTCGGGTAAAACTGCTTCCGATTTGAAGCAGTCTCTCCATGCTGCCTATGCTGGGGATCCCTTCATCAGGATTCGGGATCAACCTCCTGAGACGAAGCATGTTGCAGGTACGAACTTCTGCGACATCGCCCTCTTCGATGAACCGAGGACGGGGCGGGTGGTCATCCTTTCAGTGATCGACAATCTGGTGAAAGGAGCTGCCGGACAGGCTGTGCAGTGTTTCAATATCCGGGCCGGGCTGTCAGAGACATCTGGGTTGCTGTAACTCAGGCACAGATTCACAGTTCAGGATTCAGTCCGCCGTCCTCAAAACCCGTTACACACTTCGTATTTCCTGTTAGAATTCCCGCTCTTCAATGCCCAAAAATCTACGACTCATCGCCGGTGGAGTGAATGCGGCCAGTGGTTTCTCTGCCGCTTCTGCGGCCTGTGGCATAAAACGCACTGGGCCCATCCGCAGCGATCTCTGCCTTATCGTTTCCGACACGCCTGCCGTGGCGGCCGGTGTCTTCACCACGAATCTGGTTAAGGCTGCGCCTGTTCTTCTGTCCCGTCGCCATCTTGAGAATGGCCGAGCCTCTGCGGTTCTGCTCAACAGCGGCAATGCCAACGCATGTACCGGAGAGCCTGGATTGCGTGCTGCTGAGGAAACGGCAAATGGCGCAGCGCTGGCTCTTGGTGTACCGGTGGATGAGTTGCTGGTCTGTTCCACCGGGCGCATCGGCGTGCAACTTCCCATAGCCAAAATCCTTTCCGGTATAGATAGTGCTGCATGGTCGCTTGATGCGTCAACTGAAGCAGCTACTGCTGCAGCAAGGTCGATCATGACTAGCGACAGTGTGCCAAAGGAGACTGCCTATGAAGTTGTCCTCGGAACTAAAAAGTTTCGGATTGGTGGCATGGCCAAGGGGGCAGGGATGATCTCCCCGAACATGGCCACGATGCTGTGTGTGATTACAACCGATGCCGCAGTGCAGACCTCATTTCTTCGCAAATCGCTGGGCTATGTGGTCTCCAAGACTTTTAACTGCATTACAGTTGATGGGGACTGCAGTACGAATGACACGGTTTTGCTTCTAGCTAACGGAGCTTCCAAAATCCTGATTCGCAGTGCTGGCGAAAGGAAAATATTCCAGGAAGCCCTACACGCTGTTTGCGCCGATCTTGCAAGGGCCATCGTGGCCGATGGGGAGGGGACATCGCGAGTGATTGAGCTAACCGTAAAGGGGGCTCGATCCGATGCCAATGCTCATCAGATCGCACGGGCCATCGCCAACTCCCAGCTTGTTAAATGTGCTTGGGCGGGTAGCGATCCCAATTGGGGTCGCATTTTGGATGCAGCAGGGTATGCGGGAGCTGCATTTGATCCTGACAAGGTGGATATTTTTTACGATGACATGAAGGCTGCTGAGGACGGTATGGGATGCCAAGATGTCAAAGGCGAAGCGTTGCTGCGGGAGATCGCCGCAAAAAAGGAATTCTCTGTTACCGTGGATCTACACGGCGGTAAAGGCCAAGCGCGCTTGCTTACCACTGATCTGACTGAGGATTATGTGCGTCTTAACCTCACAGAATTTTCCCTCTGATGCCTTCCCATATTTCCTCACGCCAACGCGCAGAGACTCTCCTTGAAGCGCTTCCCTATTTACAGAGCTTCCGTGGAGGGATCTTTTTAATCAAGTACGGCGGTAGCACCATGGAGGCTGAAGAGCAGGTGGAGCGGTTCCTTATCGATGTCGCCTTCCTAGATGCAGTCGGCATCCGCGTGGTTCTTGTGCATGGGGGTGGAAAGGCCATCAATGCAAGAATGAGAAAACAGGGTCTTTCACCGCAGTTTGTCGGAGGTCTTCGCGTTACTGATGCTACGACAATCGAGATCGTCCGCGGTGTACTGGACGAGGAGGTGAATCCCTCAATAGTTTCCCAACTCGTAGCTCTCGGGGTGAATGCAGTGGGTGTTTCGGGGAGAGAAGTATTTACTGCGAAGCATCTGCCTCCTGTGAAAGCCGCCGATGGGAAAGAGGTCGATCTTGGGTTTGTTGGCGAGGCGGAGGAGGTCAATCAAGATCGGGTGCGTGACATCCTCAACCGTGGTCTTGTTCCCGTGATTTCGCCCCTCGGAGCACTAAGCACTGGGGAGCCTATGAATATCAATGCCGATGTCTCGGCAGCTGCCCTGGCAGCCGCCTTGCCTGCTTCCAAGCTCATCTTCCTCAGTGATGTCCCAGGACTTATGCATGATCCACAGGATCGCAATTCCCTCATTCATAGTCTTACAGCCGCTCAGACCGAAGAGCTCATTGAACGGGGTATCATCGCCGGAGGAATGATTCCCAAGGTGCGTTCCGCCACTCAGGCGCTCTCTAAGGGGCTTGGTAAAGTCCATCTGTTGGGAGCAGGGGTTCCCCACGCTGTTTTGCTTGAGGCCTTTTCGGAGGAGGGAGTGGGAACCGAAATTATTCCCTAAACAGACCAAGGAGGCTGGCCGTTTGGAAATCTCCAGAAAGGATAAGGGAGGCAGTTGCCTGAAGGATCATCTGTTTCTAATTTACTTCTCTGAACGTTCCTGTGATCGCGAGTATTTTACTTGGTGCTGTAGCTAATAACCACTGGCTTGTCGAAAAGACCCTCCTTGTCCTGCGTGAGAGTAAGTGTCGAGGGGGTGTCTGAAACCGTGAGCTGTCGATTGAGTACAGATACTTGATTTGTCTGAACGTTAGTTGAGGCGAGCTTAACGAATTTTGAAACATTCGCTATCTCGTTCACGCCTTGGTAAGCAATTGAAACTCCTGCTGTATTTGTGCTCCACACTCCGTTATCCTTCCCATAATCATCATTGGCCTGCCAGCCCCCGTCAGCCTGCTGAACCCATGTTATTTTCTGGGTATAGCCTGAAGAGATCGTAAATTGCGTAGTTCCTTTTGGAAGAAACAGGAGAGCCAGATAAAAGATAATCTGGAGGACGGGAATCGATGACATAATGGGGTGGGGTGGTTGTTTGTTTTGGTTTTGACGGTTATGGAAGCAGTTTGAGAAAGGTGGTTAGGTCGATGATTTTGACTCTTTGAGAGCGCCGATGAATGCAAGAGCGTAGCCGAGTGCGGTCAGGATCAGTCCGATGGCGATAAGATCGAACTCCCGAGATAGGAGATAAAGCACGACGATGCTGCCAATCCCTAGGGCAAAGAGGGAAACGGTCGTCTGGGTTTTATGATCCATATGCGTCGCAATATAGGGAAGCGCCGCTGAGGCGAGTGCGATGACTAGAACCAACCAACCAAGACCGTGCGGCATGTCCCCACCTGCGATGTCAATCGTCGTGTCGCGTTGCCCTGACTGCTGTACTTGCTGAAAATTCTGAAGCGGAAATCCAGGCATGTTTTGGAGCATGGGAAAGGAGTTTTGCCGCATGATGCCGTTTTGGAGCATGGGAAAGGAGTTTTGCCGCATGATGCCGTT
>PLEU01000125.1 GCA_003136515.1 Spartobacteria bacterium | reverse complement strand
ACTCACCGATGAGCTACACAAACTAATCATGGAAAGAATCACCATCGGGAGAAACTGTTTTTTGACGCAGGGAATCATGAGGGGGAAAGTGATTTATTCTTAGTAAGGTGATTAACCCAAAGTACTTGGATATGCAAACCAGTGGTGCCCTCTTTTAGGAGGGTGAAGGTTGAGGGGTCGGTGGTGGCACCTTGATGGGATCGAGTCGCTCGATCCAGTTGATCAGGAGTTGGTGCTGAGTTACAGAGATGGGTTGAGCTAGCTCCTCCCTCAGCATCGAAGCCCCACGGTCCGACTTACCTCGTTTTTCAAAAATCCTCGCCTGCTCCAGTACAAGTCGAAAGGAAACCTCAGGATCTTTCGTTAAGAGAGAGGCATCATGGAAACTGGCTCCGGCAGAAGGGAGAAAACCCGCCTCTTCTTGGGCTGATCCTAAAGCCTCCAGGTAGAGGCTTTTCCCTGTTTCCTGAGCCTTCGCCCCAAGATCGGCAGCTGCTCTTAGTACATCGCCCCGGTGTGATAGCACTATCCTGCGATAATCGGTCCAGACGTTGGAGGTTTTGTTCTCCGGATCATGGAGTGCCGCATAGGGGCGATAGAGAGGATCACCAACCAAGATACTCATCCAAGAGAGAACAGGCTGCGCGGCATAGTAACTCTCGACCAGATTAGAACCGGAGAGAAGTTTCTCTTCAAGGATGCCGAAGTCGGTTGTAAAGACGAGATAAGGCTCATAGACGTTGCCAACTGAGGCACCTGCTCCATGCTGAATAAGAGGGCCGGTCCATCCCTTCAGCGGATCGTGCAGAGTCGTCGCGCTGAAGGAATGAAGATGCATCGCGATAGCCCCGGGGAGAAAGTGAAACGAATCATTCCTGAACGGTCCGTCGATGTTTTCCGAATACCAGCCGAAATACTCTGCGGCATCGGTGATCGGAAAGCCGTCCTGATACGTTCCGGGAAGATCATCACACAATACAGGAATGCCACTGGATCTCATGGCATCTTCTGCTTGTTTAATCCATTGATCCCCGGCCATGTATCCCGGATCGGTGGTGGAGCGCAGGTCAACATATCCCCAACCCCAAAGCCCTTCCTTCTCAGCCTGTATCCCATTGACAATCATGGCTTTGACTGCATCAGGCGTGGGGGCATCCAGTCGGGAGACTAGCAGCATCTGAGGAGGAATTCTGGAGAGTGCTTTGGGTTCCCTTCCGCTCGATGCCTTGTCGGGGGGATGATACAAAGGATTTTTTATCACACCGGAGATTTGGGCGTTATAAAGCCCCAGAATTGAGATTTCCGAATCCACCGAGGCAGCATTTTCGAGTCCAAAAGGAGCAGGCTGAATCTTTGCATCCCCCGGATAGTTGGGAGTTTCCATGATCTTCAGGGGAATCCCACGAATTAGGACCGCGAAATGTACCCGCGAAGCCTGCACGACTGGGTGATCCTGTGCTTCATTTGAGACGATCCAGTCGCCTCGTTCCACCAAGGCCTGTCTGAGTGGAATGGCTATCGACTTATCATAGGTGCTTCGTGATATTTCCTCGGTGGGAGGAACGATCAGCCCGATCTCCTGGCCTGTATTGATGGATCGCTCCGAGCAGTAAAAATCAGCCAGTTTCTTGGAATCAGAATCGAAGAGGCTGTAGATGACGACCGTCGAGGCTGCATATTCCTCGGGAGAGAACGCTGCAAGCCTAGTTGAAAAGATGAACCCCAGAACAATGAATGGAATGGCGCGGGTCATGATTGTCCTACGCTCACTTGCAGTCCGTCATAAGCTAGGAAGTAGCCCGTAGGCAAGCTAGACTGCTTTCGGGCATGAGTTACGTCATGGCAAAGGTGGATGAAGTATGTGGAACCCGGATTGAGAAGTTGGGAAGCTGCCATCGCTTGATCGAAGTTCATATGGGTAGGATGAGGGGCATCACGCAAGGCATCGAGAACCAGCACCTCCACACCACGGGCCTCTTCGACAGACTTGTCCGTTATTCCGGAGCAGTCGGTGAAATATGCCAGCAGTTTTCGACCGCCACGGGAAAGCACATAACCGGTGACATTGATTTTTCCATGAGGGAGTTCCACCGGCATGATGCTCGTTTCTCCAAGTGAAAAGGGGCCTTCAATCACATGGGGATCGAGTCGCAGGTAATTTCTCCATGGCTGCGGTTCATCAAAAGCGTAGCGGAAGGCGCTGTGAAGCTGATCCATCGTTCCTCGGTTCGCATAGATCGGCATCTTGCGATCTTCCATCTCGCAGAACCGTCTCATATCGTCGAATCCCATTATATGATCGGTATGCGGATGAGTAAAGAGAGCGGCATCGAGACGCCTCACCCCTTCCCTGATACACTGGACTCGGAATTCAGGAGTCGTATCGATGACAAAGTGAGCTTCAGGCGTCTGGATCAGTACCGAGGTACGAGTGCGAGTGTCCCTAGGGTCATCCGATTCACAGACCGGACAGTCACACCCGATGATGGGGATTCCCTGGGATGTTCCGGTTCCGAGAAAGGTGAGTTTCAATGATGGCATGACTTGTTATGGTAACCCCCACGCTGGCATAGTCTCCCGCATGTCGGCAATGCTCCGATCCCTTCGCATTCGTAATCTTGCCCTCGTCGAGGAACTCACGTGGGAGCTTCCCGCTGGCTTCACCACCATCACGGGTGAGACGGGGGCCGGAAAATCAATCATCATCGGGGCGCTGAAATTCCTTCTGGGAGAGCGCGCCGATCGGGGTGTCGTCCGCTCGGGAGCCAGTTTGGCGGGGATTGAGGCGGTCTTTTTTCTGGGTGAATCGAAAGAAATTGATCTCCTTCTTGAAGAGCATGGCATCGATCCCTGCCAGGATGGAGAACTCATTCTCAAACGCTCGATTGCCGCTGAGGGAAACGGAAGGCAGTTCATTAATGGAAGTCCCTGCAACCTCAGCCTTCTCAAGCAACTCGGCAGCCTCCTTGTTGATCTTCACGGGCCTCACGATCATCAGTCGCTCTTTTCCCGACGCGAACAAACCTTGCTGCT
>PLEU01000092.1 GCA_003136515.1 Spartobacteria bacterium | reverse complement strand
AACAATCCGGTGATTTTGAGCTTTCTGGCAAAGGACAGCCACTCCGGTTCGTGAAGATCGAAGCCCAATGCTTGATCAATGGGCAAGAATGTCGTGCTGTCGCGATGGACATCACCGAGCGCATGGAGGCGGATGCGGCATTGCACCGCAATGAGGTGCTTTTTTCTGCGCTCATTGAGCAGGCGCCGGTTGGTGTATATGTTGTGGATGCCCAATTGTGCCTGCGACAAGTCAACCCCCGAGCGTTACCCGTTTTCAAAAATGCCCACCCACTCATTGGCCGGAATTTTTCTGAAATCATCCAAATCATCTGGTCGCCACGAGTCGCGCATCAAATTGTGGCTCGCTTTCGGCACACGTTGAACACGGGTGAATCTTATCAATCACCTGAATTTAGCGAACTGCGCCAAGATACGGGCCTGAAAGAGTTTTATGAATGGCAGATCCAACGGGTAACACTGCCCGCTGGCGAACACGGCGTAGTTTGTTTTTTCAACAACATCACCGAGCGAAAGCGGGCGGAGGAAGCCCGTGTTCGCTTGGAGGTAATGACTACTTCGAACCGGAAGCTGGAGCAGGAAATAATCCGGCGCAAATCGCTGGAGCAGACCCTCAAGACCAGAGAGCAACAATTACGGCAATTGTCCCACAAAACTCTGCTCGCGCAGGAAGAGGAACGAAAGCGCATCAGCCGCGAACTGCATGATACCGTCCTCCAAACGCTGGTGGGCATAAGCATCCATCTGGCGTCTCTAACCCCGAAAATGGCGGAAAATCCCACGAGCCTCCGACGGAAGATTGCGCAGACGCAACTTCTCGTGGAAAAATCAGTGACTATGGTGCATCGGTTCGCCGTGGAACTGCGCCCGACAGTTTTGGACGATTTGGGACTGATTCCAGCATTACGGACTATTATAAAGGATTTCATCAAGCGCACTGGTGTGCGGGTGAGCTTGAATGCCTATGATCCGTTGAACCAACTTTCCATTGACCAGAGTACCGTCCTCTATCGCGTCGCTGTGGAAGCTTTAAATAACGTGGCCATCCATGCGCAGGCCAGTGCTTTGGAAGTTGAAATTAAAAAACTGCCGCACTGGATTTGCATGACGATAAAAGACGATGGAAAAACCTTTGATGTGAAACGTGTCCTCCGCACGAAAGAAAACGGACGATTGGGATTACTCGGCATGAGGGAACGTTTGGAGATGGTCGGTGGCAATTTCTCCATCAAATCCTCGCCAGGGCATGGCACAAGCATCACCGCTCGGATTCCAATCGCCCACAAAGACACGAAAAAAGATGAAAAATACTCGACTAAAACCAAGTCTTGAACTTCTAAGGGAGGATCGCCGCTTTCGCCCTCTTAATAGTCAGCCGCAACCTCTTTAACTCCATCATCGACCCATTCGTAAGACAGGGAGAGAATGCCCTACCCCGAATGTTGGAGGACAGAAACGATTAAGCGAAAAGAACTTTTGCGCATCTTTACAAATAAGCTAAGCGCAGCGAAATTATACCAGTGAGTTGTCTATTCACGTCTTGTAGGACACCGTTCTGAGTATGAACCACCTCACGAGCGATCAGTTCAACGCCTTTTGCGATTATTTAACGACGAGGCGAAAGGCGATTTTACTGGCTTGGCGGAAGGCTTCCGGTACGGATCCAGGTCAAACGACTGCCCACTCACTCACCCGTAGACAATTCAACGATCATATTCCCGAGGTGCTTGATGCGTTCGAACGCAAACTACACTCACGCCCGGGCGGCTCGGAAGACCGGGAAGCGGACATCCAGAAGAAAAAAGAGGAGGTCAAACACGGTCTTCACCGTTGGCAACAGGGCTACCGGTTGCAGGAGCTCATGCACGAGTGGGGACACCTTCATCTCTGCCTCTTTGATGAGATTGACGCCTTCGCCGCGATTCATCCCGAGTTTGATCGCGAAATGTTGGCGCAAGTTAACCGCCAGATGATCACTCTAATCAATGAGGCGATCAGCGAAAGTACCACCCAATACGAGCGCATGCAGCAAGCTGAGGCGTCGGGGCGTATAGAGGATCTCAAAAAAGCACTAAACAGCATCAATGAGATCGAGCGCCACAGAAGCGCTCTTATCCACCAAGCGGTTCATGATCTGCACAACGACGTCCTCGGCGTAAGCATGGCGGCAAACGCGCTCAGCCGAAGCATTACTACTGAAACCAATCAAATAGGATTTGTGACGATACTAGGTCAAGGGGTCCAAAGCGTCCAAGCAATGCTTGGAGAACTCATGGAGCTGGCGCGCCTGGAGGCTGGCAAGGAAGACAGGGAAATCATCAAGTTCGACGCCAGCGCACTGGTCACCGATCTGGGCAGAGTCAGCCAAGGAATCGCCAAAGAACGCGGCCTCTTCTTGAGAGTGAACGGACCGCCAAGCCTTTCCGTCTACGGAGACCCAAGCAAAGTGCGGCGGTTGCTGCAAAATCTTTTGATGAATGCTCTTAAATACACCGAGCACGGCGGGGTCACTCTGAGCTGGGGTGAGGAAAAAAAGAATTGGTGGTTGATGGTAAAGGACAGTGGCCTTGGAATGTTGTCGGGCCCCGGCGCTCCGATGGTTGTCGGACTAAAGGAGGCCACCGCCAGCGCGAGGGAGTCAGACGAGAAGGGTGCCGCAATCGAGGGTGAAATATCCCATGTATTAACTCCGACTCCAGGCACCCATACGACTACGATTTCTTCTCATCAAAAAACCGGTGAAGGCATCGGACTGTCGATAGTAAAACGACTTTGTGAACTGCTAGACGCGAGCTTGGAAATAGTGAGTTCGGTCGAAACGGGTACGACATTCCGGGTTGTCTTGCCAAGAAATTACTAGATATCCCAGAGACGCTTCTCGAGTTTGGCGGTATTCTCAGGGGAGGGGACTAAACGAATTACCTAATTATATCGTTATAAGGACTGACGCAACGTGGTCCAACTTTCCGAGACCCGTCAACTGACCGACAAGTATCAAGAAGTGACCAGGATCGCTTTGGAACAGATTTCCTAATCTCTGGCAGATGTAGAGACTTGGCCCTGCAGCAACGTTCCAAATTTAAGGAATAGGGTGATCTGACTTTGTTGGCGTCAGATGGGGTAAGTTTTTAAGAGGCTTTTGAGAGGTAAGGAATCTGAGCTAATAAGTCAGGCCCGCTCGATTGGGTGCCGCTAATTACTGATTGTTTTTCGCGCGCTGAATTTTTGACTCCCCATCCATCGTAATAGTGGGCGATTTTTCTAAATAGTCCTACCTTGAGCCGTATATCATTCTCTCCGGCTTTTAATTCAACCGGGATCCAGTCCGCAAATTGGTTCAGCAATTGGTTGGGTTGGCGAACCATGTGGGCGGCTTTCCCGTCGATATTTCTTAACAGATAGTTTCTCCTCTTTTATGCTGAGAGTGGATCTGTCTCAATGAAAACCTGAATCATTGAAGCGCGCTTCAGGATGGAGCAAATTGTGTCTGCTCCTGAATGCGATTCATTTTGATGCCGCAGATGCACCCTGCTGAGGTTAGAACGAAATGACCACTCCTGCTTCCCCAATGGCCTCGCGATTTCCAATACTCAGCCGTCCCGCATTGACTCCCTTGGCAACGAGCATCTTCCTGACCTTCTCTGCACGAAGCTTTGCAAGTGTGTCGAGGCGATCCTCGGGAATCTCCACGGCGGCGAGATAGCGGTTGAAAAGCGGCTGATCCTTTACCGATACGGAGGCTGATTTGCCCTTGCTGCGCAAGGAGAGGATTTGTTTGATCCGAAGCCGGGCGAGGAATCCCGCTCCATCGAGTTCTGGCAATCCCTTTCCCTGCTCCACTCTCTCGACAAGCAATTGTTCCGCAACCGAGGGACGGTCGTCCGTGCTGGTGCGACCACTAAGAATGAGTCCGATTGTAGGCCGTTGCGCCAACAGTTTCACAAGTCCGTCAATGCGCCCCGACGAGCTGGAATCGAGATCTGGGCTGCCGGCGGGGCTCTTGATCGGGGTGATCGTGAAAGTTCCAGGCCCGTTTCCTGATTTGCCACCGAATGACCCTCCGAGCAGTTTCAGTGGCGTGGAGGCTGCACCAAGGATGGCAGACTTCAGCGCAGACGCAATGACCGCACCCATTGAGACTGTTGATCCCTTTTCATCAACGCGTAACGGCACGGTGAGTTTGATATCCCCGGAGGGGTCGCTCAGCAGGGCGATAATGAGATCGATCGGCACTCCGAAACTCCTGGTAAAAGAGTTCGGATCGCGCAGCGAAATGCCGAATTTATGCAACACTAGGTCGTTGTCGATTTGCATGCGGGCCCCGTGGGAGTTGAGCTTTGTCGTCGCTGAAATCTGACCCGCGTCGAGTGTGGCTCCCGCAGCTGCTGCATAAGGTGTGAAGGGAGGCAAATCTAGGCTTTTCAGTGAAACAGTATAGCATCCGACATTTCCAGCCTTTAGGTTCCCGTCAATGGCAAGCATCGAGTTCGTTGGCAGAATTGCGTGGATGCTGATCGTATCGGCCGAGGGATCGGGATAATTAACTCCGTGGAGAGAGATGGAAAGTCCGCTGATCGTGGAAACAGCAGTTGGCTTCACGGTGGTGTTATGAACTTCGATGCTACCGCCGGTGAGTTCCAGCAGAGCGATCTTGGCCTCCACTGGTGAGGATCCCGCCGAAGTAGGGGGGGCGGGGTTAGGAATGGTCGCGATCGGGGCATTCGAAGTTGCGGAAATTCCGAGCAGCGCATTCAGCGCAGGTGCCGGGTGCGTGTAGAAGATCTTCGGATCGACCAGCCGAATCAGTTCAAAATTTAGCTTTGTGGATGGCAGAGATTTTGCACCGTTCGGAATCGGGATGACAGCCTCGTTCATCATAATCTCAAGCTGTTTCCAGCCGATCGAAAATTCCTTATTGCCCGGATCGGTGATGGAAAGGGATTCGATGGTGCTATGGCCGGAGAGTCTTATGGAAGGTGCGCCGTGAACTCCGGGGATATCAGTTTCGATCCTCAGGTCGCCGCTCGAATCAGCCGAGANNCCGGCAGGGAGGCGAGCAAGATCGGAGGGAACGGGAGGTTGCTCCAGGTGAATTTTCCGGAATACGAGGGAGGCAGAATTCCCACATCACCATCCATTCCAATGGTTCCGCTTGCAATTTGAAGGGCAACGGATATCGGGAAACGCTTTCCCTGATCGGCTGTAACACTGGATGCCTTAAGAGTTAGCGTCACATCAAGAGGCCCCTCCTTGGTGATCCATGTGAATTTCGCATGAGCGATATCGATTTTTTTGATGCGATACCCGAGCCCCGAAGCATCGGATGATGCTTTGGGATTTTGCGAAGTTGTTGTTCCCGTAGAGGCTTTCGAAGCAGTCCCACCGGCAGATGGGCTTGCAAGCACGAGATCCTTTTGCACCCGCAACACAGTTCCTTGAATGCCGATAGCTCCGAGTGCGAGATCACTTCCACGAGCTGAGAGATCTTCGAGGGTGAATTGCTGTAGAGAAAACTCCAGCAAGTTCCTGCCAAGAGAGGGATCGACGATCACCAAATTCGGCGACCTTAGCGCGAATTGGTTGATCACGATTGCCCATGGCTTCGATGAAGCTTTTACGGGAGCTTTAACCGTCTTTGCTAGAGGGTTAAGAGGCTTTGCATGGCTAAGAGGATCAATCTTTCCCTCTTCCTCGCGCAGCAAGTGGATCGAGGGAGAGTCAATGGATAGCTCGGTGAAACGAACGGTTTTCTTTAGGAGAGATGACCAGGAAAGGCGCACTGAAACACGTTGGCAATGCATCAGTGCGGTGGAGAGATCGATGACCGGAGGGTTGAGGGCTGCATCGATGGGGGTCACTTTATCCGGCACACTCGCAACGCTGACCCCCTCAAGCACGATTTTACCCTTGAAGAGCGACAGATCGACCTTGTCGATTCGTGCTGGGAGACCGAGGTAATAGCGGGATACATAGGCAGTCCCTCGCTCGATCAGTGTAGGAAGCAAGAGGCGTAACCCGACGAGGATCAGAATGAAAACCGCAGTCGGAATAAGCAGTCGACGCCTCTCTCGGATAAAAACCCTCAGACGATCCACCTTAGAAGGTGAGACTGAAGGGTGCGGTTCCATGAGGGTATGTTTTGCAAATCACAATCCAGAACGCAATCACAGCAACATGACCACGATTGTTCTTGGCTTGTGAACAAGTCGCGCCTTTTTTTCTCTTTTTTAATTTATTGTTTCTTGGTCAAATCCCAGTAATCGGAACCCACTTAACTAGTCCAAAAAGAGTGAGAGGTTAAAACCTGAAAGGATAAATAACTTTCGAGGAGATAGTGGAAACACGGGAAAAAAGAAATCATCCCACTTTGGAGAGAAGTAGATAGAGGCATGAGCGCTGAGGGGCTTTGCAGGGAACACATTTAGGCACATGCACCAAATCCTAGGAAAAATCTCCTTTTTCGGAGAACTTCCGGCCTTACGTAAGGCTCTCGAAGTAAACTACTTAAAAAGTGGAGGCGGGGGTAGGAATTGAAGGGAGTGTAAAAATGTTTCTG
>PLEU01000153.1:1633-4022 GCA_003136515.1 Spartobacteria bacterium | reverse complement strand
CGTTACTTCGGTATCGGAATTGATGACACACTTGGCAGTTTGAACGGGAACGGACATGCATACGATAACTTCAGTGGCAATCTGATCGCCCGACTGCCTATCGAAAGTTGGCACCTAGCCCCGTACGGTTTCGCTGGAGGCGGTGCCACATGGGGCAACCACGCCACGGCGGGGAATGGTGATGTCGGCGTCGGGCTCGAATACCGTTTCACAAAGAACATTGGCATCTTCGTTGATTCCCGTTACCTCTACGGCAGCCGCTCACTTAGTGAAACGCTCAGTCGCGCCGGCGTCCGGTTCGCTTTCTAAGACCTAAGTATCAAAAACACTTCGTAAGACCCCAGATGTAATTCTGGGGTCTTTGACTTTCAAGCGTTTGTCAGAAAATTAACAAACTTTGTATTATAGATCGTATCCCTTTAATAATTTACATTAATGGGTCGAACACCCCATTTCCGCATGGTCGCGGTTTCTGTAGACAGGTGGACATGTTCAATAAACTCGAAAAGAGGTGCGTGATCCCTGGCGAATTCATTGGCAGCATAGATGTCGTCCTTCATCTCTTATGAGATGAGACCATCGAGATGGCATGAAAAATATTCTCCCGATCACCACACACTTTGTTGATGTCGGTGGGGTCCTACTCAACAATGGATGGGATCATCTTGCGAGTAATCGGGCAGCGAAGCACTTCGCCATCAAATGGACCGAAATGGAGATGCGACACAACCTGACATTTGAACTACACGAGGAAGGCAAATTGATGTTTGAGAATTATCGTGACCTTGTAACCTTCTACGAGAAGCGTAACTTCACACGTTCTCATTTTCGGAGCTTTGTGTGTGACCAGTCCCGGCCGTTTCCGGCAATGATCGAACTTGTGAAAATGATTAAGAGACAGAACGGACTTAAGGTTGTTGTCGTCAGCAACGAATCACGCGAGATCAACTCCTATCGTATTAAGGAGTTTAAGCTCGGTGCTTTTGTCGATTTCTTTGTTTCTTCCTGTTTTGTGGGTCTTAGTAAACCAGACACCAAAATATTACGTTTTGCTCTGGATCTCGCCCAAGTCCAACCCGGGCATGTTATTTATCTTGAGAACACGCCGATGTTTGTTGAAATCTCCTAGGGGCTGGGAATCCTCAGCATGCTTCACACAGACTACGAAACAACCCGCGCTGCACTGGCTTCACTCGGTTTGAAAGACGGAAAGGAGGGTAGGAGTGCAAAATCCAAAATTTAACATACTTGCGATCAACGGCGGCTCTTCGAGTATTAAGTTTGCTTTATATAGAGTGTTAAAACCCTTACTACGCACGGGCTACGGAACGGTAGATCGTATTGGTTTGACTGGGACGAATCTGACGTTTCATGACGTGGATGGAAAACCACTTGAAAGTCGTAAACTTGACACGACCGATTATAAATCTGCAGCCAATTACCTGATCGATTGGCTTGAAAAGCTCGATGGTTTCTACTCAATCGTTGCCGTGGGACACCGAGTGGTTCAGGGAATGCAACACACCGATCCTGAAATGGTCACTCCGGAGTTACTGGAGGAACTACATAGCTTCAGTCCTTTTGACCCAGATCATCTGCTTGGCGAGATTCAGTTGATCGAAATCTTCCGTGAACGACATCCAAATCTACCCCAAGTAGCATGCTTTGATACCGCATTTCACCGCAGCATGCCGCGTGTGGCCAAGTTGTTGCCGATTCCTAGGTGCTACGAAGATCGGGGAATTCAACGGTACGGCTTCCATGGTTTGTCCTACGCTTTTTTGATGGAGGAACTCGAACACCTTGGTGATCAGGCAGCAACAAAGGGTCGAATCATTCTTGCCCATCTCGGTAACGGAGCCAGCATGGCAGCGGTGCAAAACGGCAAGGGCATTGATACGAGCATGTGCTTCACACCGACGGCAGGATTGGTTATGAGCACGCGCTCCGGTGATTTGGATCCTGGCATTGCACCATATCTCGCGCGAACCGAAAAGATGAGCAGTGGGGCTTTTTATGAAATGGTAAGTCACAAGTCCGGATTACTCGGAGTTTCGGGGACCAGTTCCGATATGAGAGATTTACTCGCTAGGGAGTCAAGCGATGTTCGTGCGGCGGAAGCGGTGGCGCTTTTTTGTTATCAGGCGAAAAAATGGATCGGCGCTTATGCTGCTGCTCTTGGCGGCTTGGACACACTTGTCTTCGCCGGAGGCATCGGTGAAAAAGCGCCAACTATTCGCAAACGCATTAGTGAAGACCTGGAATTCCTTGGGATAGAATTGGACGAGACGCGCAATTTGAGTGATGTGACGATTGATTCCAAAGTCATTTCTAAGGACGCCAGCCGAGTCACAGTACGGGTCATCCGCACGGATGAAGAACTCATGAT
>PLEU01000153.1:0-1613 GCA_003136515.1 Spartobacteria bacterium | reverse complement strand
TAGGGTTTGTCCCCATAGAAGAGTTGTAGCCAGCTCGTCATACTGCAACTGGCTCTCGTTCGTTATTAAATCGGTCTCAACAAAACCATGAACACTAAGACTCTCGCGCCGAAATTCCTCCCAGAGAGGAATGCCTGCGAACCGAATGCTCTCTCTCCGGAGTTACTCANNCGGGCCGCCAACTATCTCTCGGTTGGACAGATTTATCTCTTTGACAACCCGCTGCTAAAGGAGCCTTTAAAACTCTCGCATGTGAAGCCCCTGGTAGTTGGACACTGGGGTACGACCCCGGGCCAGAACTTCATCTATGTGCATTTGAATAGGGTCATAAAAAAATATGATCTTGATATGTTTTACGTTGCTGGCCCTGGCCACGGAGGTCCTGCGATCGTTGGCAATGTTTACCTCGAAGGTACATGGAGTGATATTTATCCCAATGTCACCCAGGACGAAGCTGGCTTAAAAAAGCTATTCAAACAGTTTTCCTTTCCCGGGGGAATTTCCAGCCATGTAGCACCCAGCACCCCAGGCTCGATTCATGAAGGTGGTGAACTCGGTTACTCACTCAGTCACGCCTTTGGCGCAGCATTTGATAATCCTAGCCTTATCGTTGCGTGCGTCGTCGGTGATGGTGAAGCAGAAACGGGCCCATTAGCTACATCCTGGCAATCCAACAAGTTCCTAGATCCGATCACCGACGGAGCCGTGCTGCCGATCCTGCACCTCAACGGGTATAAGATCAGCAACCCCACCATCCTTGCACGCATAGAGCATGAGGAGTTGGAGCAATTCTTCCGGGGATGTGGATGGACTCCTTATTTTGTGGAAGGTGACGACCCAGAGAAGATGCGCGAACTCATGGCCTCCACACTGGAGGATGCAATCGAAGACATCCGAATAATCCAATACAATGCACGAGACAAGAAGGACGCAACCCGGCCGCGCTGGCCGATGATCGTTCTCAGATCTCCCAAGGGCTGGACAGGCCCTAAAGTGGTTGATGGCTTGCAAATCGAGGGTACTTTCCGTGCCCATCAGGTTCCGCTTCTCGTGGACACAGAGCACCCCGAACACCTCCCCTTGCTGGAAAGCTGGATGAAAAGCTATAAGGCTGAGGAATTGTTCGATGAGAATGGAACCCTGATCCCAGAGTTGGCCGAGCTTGCACCCAAAGGTGATCGGCGTATGGGTTCCAACCCACATGCCAACGGGGGGATTCTCCTACAAAATCTAATTATGCCTGATTTCAGGGTACATGCAGTGAACGTCTCCTCACCAGGGGCCGTGCAGGGGCAGGACACGCTCATTCTGGGAAAATTTCTTCGGGATGTGACGACTCTTAATAAGAAAGAAAGAAACTTCAGAATCTTTGGTCCCGACGAGACACTTTCCAATCTCCTCGGTGCTGTCTTTGAGGTAACCGACCGCCAGTGGGATGCTCGCGAAGTGGCGAATGATGAATTTCTGGCCCCAGTCGGGCGCGTGCTGGACTCCATGCTCAGCGAACATCAGTGCGAAGGCTGGCTGGAAGGATATTTGCTCACAGGACGGCACGGCTTGTTCAATAGTTACGAAGCCTTCATTCGCATTGTGGACTCCATGTTCAGCCAGCA
>PLEU01000011.1 GCA_003136515.1 Spartobacteria bacterium | reverse complement strand
GCCTCCACCTCGAAGGCGCTCACCCCCGAGATCGTCGGCGAGGAGCATTACGCGGTGGCCCGCGGGGTTCAGAAGGTGTTGCAGCGTTACAAGGATCTGCAGGATATCATCGCGATTCTCGGCATGGACGAACTCTCGCCGGAGGATAAACTTACCGTGTATCGCGCGCGTAAGATCCAGCGCTTCCTCAGCCAACCCTTCCACGTTGCAGAAATCTTCACCGGCAGCAAGGGGCAGTATGTTCCAATCGGGGAGACGATCCGTGGCTTCAAGGAGATCCTAGAGGGCAAATTCGACCATGTTCCCGAGGGTGATTTCTATATGAAGGGCGGAATAGAGCAGGTTATCGCCGCGTCCGAGCAATCCTGATCAGCATGAGTTCTCTCCTTCTGGAAATCGTCACCCCTGAAGCCCGCATTTTCTCGGGAAAAGCGAGTTTCGTGGTTATACCAGGTGTCGAGGGGGGGCTTGGTGTTCTTCAGGAGCACATACCGCTCTTAACTCAGATCCAACCGGGAGAACTACTCGTCACTACTGAGGAGGGGGAGATTAGTCTCGCCATCGGCGAGGGGTTTGTTGAGATCCGTCCTGATCGTATTTCCGTACTGACCGACATGGCGGTGAAGGAGGATGACATCGATGAGAAGGTTGTTTCCGAAGCTGTGGAGAGAGCCGAACGCCAACTCAAGGAAGGTGCACTCTCCGGGGAAGAATTAGCCGTGGTTCAATCCACCCTGCTCCGATCTCTGGCTCAGCTTCATGTGAAGCGCCGGACACATCGCTAGACTCTTGTGAACGGGGATCGCAATGCCCCAGACATGCCCCCTTTATCGCCACGTGGCCTGCTCGCCACTGCGATCTCGGAGGGTCGCCTCCATATCGGGGAAATCTTTGTCATGGACGGGTATGCTCTTCGCCATGCAGCCGATGGGAATACCGAAAATCTCAAGGTTTACAAAGACCCCCGAGCGGCCAGGGAAATCGCCCGCTATGATGCAGTGGGAAATTACCGTCCCCTCAAGACTGCTCCGAATCTGAAGCGGGGATGGATTATAGAGACCGGATCGCTTGAGGGGCTAGAGATGGCTCTTGAATTTTTCTATCCAGCCGCGCTCGGCCTCTGGTTTTCCTGGCTGCAGGGTACTCTTAGGCCGACTTCATTCCGGGAGACTCTGGGGCGTCAGAGCGGTATGTATCGGGTCACCCAACTCATCACAGAGAAGCAATCCGAGGATCTAATCGCACACTGCTGCAGCAGTGATGGGGGATGTCTAAGGACGATACTTTGGGAAATCAGGCCAGGCGAACCGCTTCGATCACTACCTGCATCCAAGCTCAGCCTGGCTGGGCTTCCTTCGGATCACATGCCGCTGATTTGCCGGGAAGTATGCAACTTAGTTGTCGCTGCGGCACGACCCATCGCGAAAGGGAATCTTCCCAAAATGGGTTAGGCGAACTCTTATACTCCGAGATGCCAAAACCAGCCAAAACCAATCTCTACCGCGCGCGTAGGATCATGCCTATGAGCAGGCCTCCGATTGAGGATGGCGGCATAGCAGTCCGAGGAAGCGATATTCTCGCCGTTGAGCGGTGGGAGGATCTGATTAAGGAACACCCGGGTGCTAGCAGGGAAGATCTGGGAGAGGTCATTCTCCTGCCTGGCCTCATCAATGCGCACTGCCATCTCGATTACACGATGATGAGGGGGGCCCTGTTTGGAGGGGATTCCTTTGCCTCCTGGATTCAGCGACTCAACGCAATGCGGCGATCACTCGACCAGAGTGATTATCTGGAAGCGATCTCACAGGGGCTGTCCGAGTTGCACCACTGGGGCTGCACCACAGTGCTTAACATCGAATCCTTCCCAGAACTCGTCCCCTTCCTTCCCGAATCCCCGATCAGGACATGGTGGTTCCTAGAAGTAATGGATGTGCGTAGCCGGCTTGAGACCGCTGAGGCGCTTTCGGGAGCGATCCAATTTTTTGAAAAAGCCGGCGAGTCGATGGGAGGATTCGGGATATCTCCTCATGCTCCCTATACGGTCTCGAGCGATCTTTTCAGGTTGGTGAAACTTTATGGTGAGAAATATCACCTTCCGGTTTGCACGCACCTAGCCGAGTCGGAAGAGGAGATGGCCATGTTTTCTAAAGGGGAGGGTGCGCTGCATGATTTTCTCCGTTCCATAGGAAGATCCATGGATGATTGCGGCAAGATGACCCCTGTCCAGATTGTGATTGGAGAAGGACTGCTTCCTGAAGGGGCCATTCTTGTGCATATGAATCACCTGGATGAAGATGACCGAGCCCTCCTGCGTCAGAGTGCCGGGAGGCACCCCGTTGTTCATTGTCCCCGCACGCACGCTTTTTTTGAGCGCAAACCCTTTGATATGGAGTTTTTCCGCAGCAGCGGGATTCCTGTTCTGCTGGGTACCGACAGCCTCGCCAGCAATCATGATCTGAACATGTTTGCGGAAATGAGGGCGATGGCTGGGGAGTTTCCAGAACTTGATCCCCGCGAGATTGTGGCGATGGCGACCCTGCTTCCCGCTACGGCGCTACGGCGGAAGGGGCGGTTGGGGGAACTTTCCCCCGGTGCGCTGGCCGATTTTCTTACGATTCCTGATGAGGGAGGGCATGGGAATCTCGCTGAGCAGGTGGTCATGAATAGGTTTCCTCCCAAGGTCTGGATATCCGGTCGCCTATGAGTTCGAAATCGAAAAAGGCGATCTCCTCCAAGCGTCGGTCGCCCCTGTCGCCATTGGTGGCCGGTACATTCCTTCTGATCATTGTCGCTGCTGTTTACGGGGAGGTTTGTTCGTTTCATTTTCTTCCCTTCTGGGATGACGACACCAACATCCACCGCAATCCACTCTACTCCCCGCTCTCCTGGGAGAGCATCTCGGTGTTCTGGAAGGGGCCGTTTCAGCAACTCTATATTCCCGTTACCTACTCGGCTTGGGGAGGGTTGGTTGCGCTGTCTCGCATTCTGGCCGGGACAGGAATCAGTGTTGGTCCGATCAATCCTGTATTGTTTCATGGAGCCAATCTCCTGGTACATCTTCTTGCGGCAACCATGGTCTTTTTAATCCTGCGGAGACTGCTTGCAGGTCAGTTCCTCGAGGAGGCATCTGATGCCCGTGTGACCGGTGCCGCTGCCGTTGGAGCGCTCGTCTTTGCCTTGCACTAGATCCAAGTGGAGGCGGTGGCCTGGGTATCCGGACTCAGGGATCTACTAGGAGGAGCCTTTTCGCTCGTCGCGATCGCAAGTTTTCTCGCCTTTTTGGATGAGGAACACCGGGTGGTTCGTCGGTGGTTGTCTTATGCGACAGCCACCCTCTTTCTGCTCCTGGCCTTCGGCTCCAAGCCGGGCAGTGTGGTGACTCCTGCGATTGCCTTGCTGGCTGGTTGGTTGTTGCTTCATGCGCGCCAACACTCATGCCGCCGGCTGCTTTGGCTGATTCCGTGGTTTCTCCTAGCCGGGCTGGAAGTGCTGCTGACATCACGCTCCCAGCCTGCCGCTGAGCTGGCCGCGTCACTGGTGCCTCTGTGGGCACGGCCTCTGGTAGCCACAGATGCGACAGCCTTCTATATGGGGAAGCTCGTGTGGCCCGTATGGCCTTGGGGGCTTTGTGCCGATTATGGGCGCTCACCGAACTCCATCCTTGATTCTAGAGCTCTTTTCCTGACGTGGCTGGTACCCGCATCCCTCCTTGCAGTGTTGATCCGTTTCAGAAAGTTGCGCCCTTATCTTCTGCCGTTCGGTATCTTTGTGATCGGAGTGCTGCCAACCCTTGGTCTGATACCTTTTAATTTCCAGATCGTTTCCACCGTCAGTGACCGATATCTTTATCTGGCCATGTTGGGGCCCGCGCTGGCGGTGGGGATGCTCTTTTGCACCATAGCGTTTCGGACATCTTTGATTCTTTCGGGCATCCTACTCTGTTTCTGGACCACCCTGACACTCCTCCAACTTCCGCAATGGGCCGATGGCAATGTATTCTTCCAGGCCGTATTAGCGCGTAATCCTACCAGCTGGAAATCGTGCCACAACTACGCCTGCACGCTTGATACTCAGGGGGATCTCAACGGCGCCCTTCGTGAGTTCCAAGAGGCGGTGCGGCTCAGGCCTTCCAATGCGGAAGCCTACAATGACATGGCCCTGACCCTCATGAAGCTTGGTCGCAGGCAGGATGCCGTGAATTCCTTCCAGCAATCCCTTCGGATTCGCCCGACAGCCGGGGCCGCCCGGAATCTTGCCTCGCTGCTATTGATGTCCGGGGATCCATTGGACGCCGTGAGAGTTTACCGCATGGCCATGCAGATTGATCCCGGGGATCTGCAGAATCAGAGGGCGCTGGCCTGGGTGCTGGCCACGCACCCCGACGCTCGTGTCCGAAACGGCAAGGAGGCGGCCGGTCTTGCCGAACAGATCGTCCAGGCAACCAATGGCCAGGTTCCTCAGTTTCTGCTGACATGGAGTGCCGCTCTGGCCGAAACGGGGGACTTTGATCAGGCCGTGACGCTCGCTTCTCGGGCCGCCGAGTCCTACCGGCGTTCCGGTGATGCCCGGACTGCCGAATTTGTGGAGCAGACGATCATTCCCGCCCTGCAGCGTCATCAGGAGCTTCGTGACGATCCAGTCAAGAGTTCCGGAAACTGAGATTTCCGGGTCAGATCGGGAAGGGTTTGGCTTGCTCTCTTTGCCCGCAACGGAAAGGCTCCCGCTCCATGACAACACCACAAAGACACTCGGGCAGAGCCGCCGATCAGCTCCGTGAAATCACCTTCCGGCCCGGAATCGCCCCTCAGGCTTCAGGTTCCCTTCTCGTCTCCTTTGGTAGGACGCAGGTCA
>PLEU01000065.1:33364-33578 GCA_003136515.1 Spartobacteria bacterium | reverse complement strand
TCGTTGGCATCTGCCAAGGTGGACTTGGCAACCTTCTCGCGGAAGCCCAGATGGTAGAGCGCTTCGGGTCGGGCGTTGAGGCAGGTGGTGATGTCGCGCAGTCCTTCCCTCCATGTCAGCTGCGCAAAGGCCATACAGATGAACTGTTGGCGACAGCCAAAATGGCGAACTCGACTCTCCGCATCGTAGCGTTGGACGAGACGGGAAAGCGTCT
>PLEU01000065.1:0-33346 GCA_003136515.1 Spartobacteria bacterium | reverse complement strand
CCCTCTCAACCGGACACCCCTGGGTGCCGTTCTTTTCACGGTTCACGACCTCAGTACAATTTGTTCAGTGGTTCGCTAATATTACTGAGGTGCACTCTGCCCACCGAACCCACCGCCCTGCTGCCGTTAGGTGCGGCGTGCAGCCATTTCCTGTTCGCACTGTTGTACCAGAGCATCCCATTTAGTTTGCTGATCCGGTGTAAGCAGGGCCCTAATCTGGCTAGACCCTATGGCTGGGCAATCGATGGCTTTGCCTTTCGGCGCCGTTGAGCTTCGGCGAGAAATTCTGCCTGGGCATTGAAAAATTCTCCCTCCATGGGACGGGGAAGATAATGACCGTCGGCGTTGAGGACGCGGGCCTTCACGTTGTCGCGCCAGAACCAGTCGATGATCTCCTGCACATGGCCTTGCACGCGGGAGCTTCGCAACGGGAAGGTGGTTTCCACGCGGCGAAAGAGATTGCGTGGCATCCAGTCGGCGCTGCCGAGATAGATCTCAGGAGATCCGCCGTTCTCGAATCGTATGATTCGGCTGTGCTCCAGAAAGCGACCCACGATACTGCGCACCTCGATGTTCTCGCTCACACCTGGAATGCCCGGACGCAAGCAGCATATGCCGCGTATCATCAGGCGGACTTCGATTCCCGCTTGCGAGGCGCGGTAGAGGGCCTCGATCATGCCTTCCTCGACGAGGGCATTCATTTTGAGAAAGATGCCAGCAGGTCGACCCTGCCGGGCATGATCAATCTCACGATCGATCAGGGATAGCATCCCCTCGCGCAGGTCGTAAGGTGCCATGAACAGCTCCTTCAGGCCGGGGAACCTTGAAACACCGGTCAGGATGTTAAACATCGCGGCGACATCGGAGGTAAGCTCTTCGCGGGCTGTGAGCAGACCGAGGTCGGTGTAAAGCCGAGCCGTGGAGGGGTGATAGTTGCCGGTGCCAAGATGGGCATAGCGGCGGATCACATCACCCTCCTGACGGACCACAAGCATCGCCTTGGCATGGGTTTTCAGCCCAGCAATACCATAAATGACGTTGACTCCCGCCTCGCGCATCAGGCGTGCCCATTTGATATTGGCGGCTTCATCGAAACGGGCTTTCAGCTCAATGATAACGGTCACTTGCTTTCCATTCTGGGCGGCCTGAATGAGTGAAGCAACCAGCGGGGAATCAGAGCTGGTGCGGTAAAGCGTCTGCTTGATTGCGAGGGTGTGCGGGTCTTCAGCAGCTTGACCGAGAAAATCGAGGACATTCTGAAAACTGTCGTAGGGATGATGCAGCAGGATATCCCCCTTGCGGATATGCCAGAAGATATCAGCCTCCTCGTTGAGGGATACCACCGTGGCGGGAGTAAAGCGCTTGTCGCGCAGATCCGGTCGGTCAATCGAAAGGGCCAGCGGCATGAGACGGGTCAGATTGATCGGGCCATCGTGCCGGTAAAGATCACCTTGGGTGAGGTTGAAGATTTCCAATAGACGATCCGCCACCGTATCGGGACAATCCTGCTGAACCTCAAGGCGGACTGCAGCGCCTCGGTTCACATGGCGGAGCTCCTCCTCAATGGCATGGAGAAGATTCTCGGCCTCCTCCTCGTCAACGTAGAGGTTGCTGTTGCGGGTAACGCGGAAAAGATGTGCCCCCAGCACCTTGACGCCGTGGAAAAGGGCGCCGACGTGATGCTTGATGATGCTCCCGAGAAACACAAAATCGTGACCCTGTTCCTCGGTCTGCTGGGAGAAAGGAACGACACGCGGAAGAATGCGGGGTACCTGCACGACGGCAAGATCGGTATTTAGACCTTCGCCCCCAAGATGAACGATTACATTGAGACTTTTGTTGAGAAGCTGCGGAAACGGATGGGACGGATCAATCGCCAGCGGTGTTAGGACGGGAAAGATCCTTTCGAGGAAGAATTTCTCGAAATGAGCACGCTCAATTTCGGGCACGTCGGGATAGTCGTGGAAGCGGATATTTTGCGCGGCCAACCAAGGGCGAATCTCAGAATTCCAGCATGCGTACTGGTCATCAACCTGTTGACGCGCCCGCTTGGCAAGTGCCGCCAATTCGGACTTAGGCGACATTCCGTCGGGGGCCAGAGCCACATGCTGTGTCTGGACCTGTTGTTTGAGTCCGGCGACACGAACTTCAAAAAATTCATCCAGATTGGAACTGACGATGCAGAGGAACTTAAGTCGTTCCAAGAGCGGGTTATCCCTGTTGAGAGCCTCGTTGAGGACACGCTGGTTAAACTCCAGCCAACTCAGGCCGCGATTGATAAAGAGCGAGGGGTCATCAAGTTCCATTAACAGTGTATGCTGCGATGTATTTTTATCCGGTCAAGGGAGCATTTGTGACAAGGCCGTGACGATTTTCGGTTAAAATTGGCATTTGAACTGCTTGTACATGGATTGAGATTCTCACCAACCAATCTATCCTCATGCAAGTCATCCCGACGAACAGCGACGGTTCAGTTGGTTGGACAAGCTGGATAGCCATTTCAAAAAATCTCGAGACTGATTCCCTTTTGACAATAGGTGACACGGTCTCTGATCCCACCGTGATGGGAATATACGATTTTACGAATGACGGTGGCATCACCGGTCTATATTCCTATCTTTCCATGGTCCTAAAGCCCTCAACTTATGCACTTATGGTGCTTGGTTGTTTCCCGACGATCGTTGCCTTACTCCACCGTTTCGAGTGACAGCTCAGTTTGACCAAAACTTCTGGCGCCAGTGGCAGCCAACGATGAGAGCTGCGCTTTGCTTTATTCGGCATCGCGGCAAAGTTCTCATGATCCGAAAAAAACGGGGGCTTGGCGCAGGGAAGATAAACGGTCCCGGAGGAAGAATCGAATTGGGTGAAACACCGCTTGAGGCGGCCATCCGGGAGACTGAGGAAGAGGTGGGCGTCACGCCCTTGGATCTAAGGGAGTGTGGAGAGCTCAATTTCCAGTTTTCCGATGGCTTGGCTCTCCACTGTATGGTTTTTCTTGCACAGGGGTGTATCGGAGAACCAATTGAGAGCGAAGAGGCCATACCCTACTGGATGGAACCTTCTGCGATTCCGTATCATGAGATGTGGGCGGATGACATTCACTGGCTGCCGGGAGTCCTCGAAGGAAAAGGCTTCAGGGGATATTTTCACTTTGATGGGGAGAAGATGCTTACCCACAATNNGCCTACGGCAGGCCTTGCTGAGATCTACACAGCTTTTTCCTCACCCTATCCCAAGCTTCATTCGCCTGAACCACGGCCCCATCATTCTCCGTTACGGTGATAACGATATGATCGCGAGCACATGATTGGCGCGGCCGGGAGTAGTAAAAAGGAGGTTTTCATAGCGGCTGACCGAAAAGCCCCCACCTAGCGCGGTATGGAAGTGTCCGAAAATGAGGCAAGCGGAGTGACGGAGTGAGTGGATGAACGTGATCCATAACCGAGCTAACAGCAAAGCCTCAAACCGGAAAGGTCACTACACCTGGGAGTGGGGGTTTTTGTGGGTTGGGGTAGAGTTCTCGGAGGCTATGCTCCTCACTCTTTGCCCTGCGATAACTGCGAACGCTTAGGCGCTTCTGTTCCGAAAGAATCCGCCATCAGTCTTGCCGCACTGTTGCCCCGCTGTTAGCATCATACTGTCCGGTGATATACCCCCCTAAACGCAGCGGGCAGTAAGCAATGACCAAGATGAAGAAAATTCCGGGGGTAGTTGCAGTGATGCTCATCCTGAGCATCACAATTGTTCATGCTGACAACCATGACAAAGCACCTCTTTCCGGAAAGCCGGCTCCAGAGCCGGAAGCCTATGTTTTTCTTGCCATTGGCACCCTCGGACTGGTTGCAGCCTATCGACGCAGAAAACCCTAAGCAGACTTCTTAGGTCACAAGATCTTTATTAGGAATAATTCTGGCAGGGATTCCGACAGCCGTAGCTCCTGGGGGAACATCAGTGAGCACGACGGCGTTGGCACCGATCTTCGCATGCTCACCGATGACGAGACGGCCCAGTATTTTGGCACCCGCACCCACATCAACATGCCCCATCAGTGTCGGAGCCCCCTCTTGATCACCAGCCAGGGTGACCTGTTGCATAATAAGACAGTTGGGGCCGATTTTGGTATTCGCATGAATGACGATTCCGTTGGGATGGGGGATGGCTAGACCCCCTTCAATCCGGGTATTGATCGGTATGTCGGATCCGGAGACTGCACTCCAGAATCGATGGGAGAGAACCCATCGGCGGCTGACGATGAGGGCTGAAAGTCCACCACGCGCCCGTGCAGCCTGATACTTTCTGATGGAGCGCAGTAAACGTCGTCCCGGCTGCCATTCGCCTGGTTGGACGCTTTCCCGGTTCCAGTCAGGCAGNNGTGTCGCAGAGACCTTATGGGCGGTGTCCATCAGCGGCTTCCTTTTGTCATCAGCGCTGCAGGAAATTCGTCATGGGCCATTCGGGTAAAAAATCCCCAAGCCTGCATTTCAACTCATAGATCAAAGCAAGAACACCGAAGACAAATGCTCCCGCTATAAGGAGTGCAAAAGTGCCTGTCATCAGACTCAGGACGCCCCTGGAGCTAAGCGGTGTCACTTCCTCCAAGAGAGGTTCTCCCTCTTCGTCGAACGAGGAATCATGCAGCCCCCTTCGCAGGAGATGCAAAAGTTCGGGCTTACTGACCGGCTTGCGGAGGTAGAGAAGCTGGGGAACCTCGTGCGAAACCTGGAAGAAAAAATCTCCGTCCGGATCGGGAACCATNNGTTCTCCCACTTGTGACGGGTGCGAGCCAGAAACATGAGGCCCGATTCCTCAGGCAGGTCATCGGCACAAAGAAGCAGGTCGGGTGTTTGCCGGTCGAGCTGCGACTCTGCAGCCTCGATGGAAGTAACAGTTAGATGTCGGAAACCCCACGGTAAGAGTGTAACGAGACGGGCCGCTGCCGACTGGTCGGCCTCGAGAATGAGAATATCGGTAGACTTAATGACGGTCGGAAGATCCTCGGAGCGTGACTCAATCGAGTCAGGACCCGAAGGGAACACTTCTTCATCACCTGAATCAGGTGCCGATTCCCAGAGGGCGTGGTGAATGACCCTAAGAAACCCCCGCTTTTCCAGCGGTTTGCTCATAAAGGAAAGACAAGGAACTTCCCGTAGCGCGTCGAAGAAAAGCTCTCCGTCCGGATCGGGAACCATAAGAATGCGCTTCATGTTCTCCCACTTGTGACGGGTGCGAGCCAGAAACATGAGGCCCGATTCCTCGGGCAGGTCATCGGCGCAAAGAAGCAGGTCGGGTGTTTGCCGGTCGAGCTGCGACTCTGCCTCATCTACAGAGAGAACGATTCGATGAGTGAATTCTCTGGGCAGCAGGTTGACCGCGGCCGAAGCAGCAAGAGGGTTGCTCTCAAGGATGAGAACATGCACCGATTGCTTGGGGATTGATGAGTTCATTGCGGCGTGTGTCTTGTCACGATGCCAAGAAGAGTTTCAAGGCGGGCGGTCTTGATGGCATCGAGAACATTATGAGGCACCCGGAGAAGTTGAAGAGTCCCATCCTCTCTTTTTTGGACGAGATGGTGGCATCGTACCACGAATCCAAGGCCGGCACTGTCAATACGCAACGCGTTTCCAAAATCGAGCTGGAGGGTTTTCAGTCCAGGATGGTGATGCCATTCTTTTAGCAACTCCGACTGGCACTCTGCGGTACTTTCTCCCGTGATATACTGAGGCATTAGGAGAAGCATTGATCTGCGATCTTCATCTACTACCGGGGGGTGCGTGTTACCTTGTAGTTCCCTGTTTAGGACTTTCAGCGCACCATCCATGCTTTGAGCAGTGGGTATGACCCGATCAAGACGTGTCATCTCAAGGATGGAGCGAACTTTATTGGAGGGGGAAACATAGCACCCAACCTGGCCGTTTTTCCAAGCCCTGCGAAGTGTTTGCAGGAGATGGCCCAGTCCGCGACTATCGAGCAGGGTGACTTTGGATAGATCTACGATAAAGGGATTGTCAAAGGAGGGAAGCTTAAGCCGACCGACAGTTCCTACGATTAACGGCCCTGCCCAGTGAAGGACCTCTACTTCGTCGGCATAAATCGTAAACTTAATGGGGTCAGACTTGCCCTGAAGCACCGATTTTAGGGCACCCTTTCTTTCTTTCAGCAGCTGGGTGAACAGAAAGATGATATCCTTGTAATATCGGCCTGCTAGTCGCTGCGGTTCCTGAACCATGCGGAAAACCCATTCCAGCCCAAGGTGTGAGATCCAAGGAGGAGCCCGGCGAACCTTGCCCGCAAGGAAGTCAATGGTGGCCCCCACTCCGATGCAGCAGGGAACGCCCAGATCGCGGTAGTGATGGTAGATCCATTTTTCCTGTTTGGGGCATCCAAAAGCAACCAGAAGTATATCAGGTGCAGCCGCTTTGATACGCTCGGTGATTCCGGCATTGTCGAGTTCATGCAAAGGCGCAAATGGGGGGGAATAGGAGTCAGCAATGATCAGGCCGGGGTTTTCTCGCAGGAGGTTCTCCCCCGCGTTCGTCAGAGAGACGGGATCCCCGCCAAGCAGAAAGAGCCGCCATCCCGAGTTGGCGGCGCGAGCCGCAAGTTTCGGGATAAGATCCGAGCCAGCAACTCGTTCCCTGAGAGGGTGGCTTGTGAGTTTGGATGCCCAGAAAAGAGGGGTGCCATCACAAAGGACGAGTTCAGCCTCGACAAAAATTCTGTGAAGCTGCTCATCCTCGCTCGCTTGAGCCGCAAAATCGAGATTGGCCGTGACAATATAAGAAGGCTCTCCTGCCTCGATCAAATTACCGATCCAGTCCAAGGTTTCTGACATGGTCAGGTCATGAAAGGGAATCCCCAGCAAAACAATGGTCTGGGGTTCTGGTACCTGCTCGGAAGTTTTCAACGGTTTAGGGAGTCTGGGTGCCGACACGACGATACAAATCCATGCAAGCCCACCTTTCCAGAATATAATAGAATAGCCAGTCCAACGGGAGATATTAACGGTGTCCGTGGTTGGCAACCTCTTGGACTTAGGTTAAATGCTAATACTCATCAATGAATTCCCCAGAAACAGAGGCAGATGAAATCCCCTTGGTGGAGACAGCCCCGGGATCTCCCGCGCACGATTTATTTTCTACAGGGAGAGATCCCCAGACCGATGGGATGTACCAAACTATCTGGAGGGATTTTCACTCTGAACTTATCCCCCGATTGGAATCGCTGAGGACGATTAAAGACCCCACCCACCTCAAGGCAGAACTCCACGCTGTGCGGGGAATGAGTGCCCAGTTTGGACTTTTCCTACTGGAAATTTATTTGTGTGCCTGGGAAGTCCGATCGGTCGATCCCAAGGTGGAAAATCCGCGCTATCTTCCAGGAGCACTCGTGATCGCGAGGCGATCACTCGCTGCGATCGAAGAGGCATTTCCTTACTTGAAATGAAGGAAGGGGATTAGGGTCATGGATTATCAGGCCGCCATCTGTGCTTTTCTTCTGTTTCTCTCAGGCCTGATCTGCTTTCTGCAACGTGGTGCGCGTGGCACACCCACGGGTTGGCTTCCGCTTGGAGGAGTGCTCTTTACCGGAGCTTTTCTGCGGATCTCTCCATTGATCTGGTGCGGCAATGCCGAAACGACTCCGATTACCACTGTTACGCTAATAGCGATAGGTTTTTCCATCCTGTTCGCACTACTTGCGGCGTGGAAATTTTCCTCTAGAGAGCTTTCGCTTGAAGGCAAAGTGATGTTGGCTGTTGGCCTACTTGTACTATGGCTGCTAGTCGGCTTGGGACAAACTGCAAGATTTGGCTGGTCTGCCTCGCTCTGCGTTCTTGCCGCCGCACTATTTTTGCGAGCCAAAAAAACCCGGGAGGATGGCGGTATGGGGTTTCTTATATTGGGCTTCGGGTTCTTGCTCCGAGCTTCTCTAGATCCCATGCAGGGAGTTCAGGAAGTGAATGCCGGTTCAGTAAGGGGGTTGGATGATTTTGCAATCGCACCGCATCATATTTTCTGGGTGCTGCTGAATACGGCCGGTTGCATTTGCGTCCTAGCAGGTTCATGGAGTTGTCTTCGTCATCAGCGAATAGCCTTGGTTGAGATGGATGCTGCTGCACGAAGACGCTCTTTCGCTCTTTGTTTTCTCCTTATACTCCTGATGGGAGGGGGTTGGTTCTGGACGGACTACAGCACCAGGAGGGCCGATAATCAATGGAGGGCTGACTTTTCACACCACGCGGAGTTGGTTGCTTCTGCCCTAGATGCCGACTTGATCAAACAGCTTAGCGGAACCCCCGAAGATACGAAGCTCCCAGCATATTCGTCCCTCAAAAAACGCTTGGCGCAAATCATCAAGACGGGAGATGGGTATCGTTTCTCCTACTTAATGGCGATGAAGGATGGGCAAGTTATCTTTCTGGTCGATAATGAGCCGCCGGAGTCGAAGGATGAATCCGTTGCGGGGGATGTTTATAAAGAAGCGTCGGAGGCACTGCGATCCGTCTTCCATCACCCCGTATCCTTCACTGAGGGACCGTTGCCAGACGAGTGGGGCGTGTGGGTCAGCGGGTTTGCACAGGTGCCTGGGATCAACATGTTTGGGTTGCCGGTCTATCTCGGTCTGGATCACAACGCCTGGGATTGGGGAGGGAGACTGGCCCGACTTAGGCAGGAGCATATGCTGGTCATTATGATTTTGGGTTTTTTCATCGTGGGTCTCTTCGTGAGCAATTATCTCACGGCTGAGGGTAGGATTCGTCAGGCCGGCTCTGAGGACCGCCTCCGCCTCTCGCTTCATGGTGCTAATCTCGTCTCCTGGGAATTGGATATTCTTTCCCAGACCATAAGCTTTAATCAGGGTGGGGACACTAAATCCCTCTCAGTGGAGCTTCCGCCACGTCTCTCCGCACACGAGTTCCTCTCGCTTGTGCATCCAGACGACCTGGAAAGCGCCAAGACCGGCCTTTCCGATTTACTTCAGGGGATGGAAGGGATGGTGGAGTCGGAATTCCGACTGAGGCAAGCAAAGGGAGAGTATCTCTGGGTTCTTTGTCGAGGGAGGGTTCTTCAAAGAAGTTCGAAAGGGGTAGGGCTCCGAGCCGGGGGGCTCATTATTGATATCTCCGAGCGCAAGAGCAACGAAATCGATCTGGTTCGTAGCCGAGAGGAGGCAACCAGACTGGCACTCGTGGCTGAGAATACTACGAGCGCCGTGATTATCACGACAGCGAGTGGACACGTCGAGTGGGTCAATGCGGGGTTCACGCGGATTACCGGTTATTCCATGGAGGATGTTTTGGGTAAAAAACCAGGAGAGTTGCTTCAGGGTAGGGAGAGTGACCCCGAGGTGATCCAGAGGATGAAGGTCGCACTCTCAAATGGTCTAGGCTTCGTGGAGACCATACTAAACTATGCCAAGGATGGACATCCCTACTGGGTGGCGATCGAGTGTCAGCCCCTGTTGAACGGTGAGGGAAATCTTAGCGGGTTCATGGCCATTGAAGCGGATGTCAGCCGTCAGGTTAACGCCGAACGGGCATTACAGAACCAGAGACACCGGCTCCAGCAGATCAACGAAACATTGCTCTCGTTGGGCAGCGACTATGACGAAAATGTGATGAAGCTGACCATCCTTGCCGCGCATGTATTCGATGCCGACAGGGTATTCTACGATCGTCTTGAAAACGGCCTTCTCAAGATGGTTGCAAAATACGGGGTTCCTGATGATTTCCCGGGCAGCATCTCAGCTGCCGGGAGCCTGTTTGCGGAGGTAATTCTCGGAACGGAGTATCATCTCTGTATTCAAAATCCTGAATTTAGGGGAACAAAAGATCCATACATTAATGAATTTCACACCTATCTGGGAGAGGGTGTACGGCTTGCAGGAGAGATGATTGGCTCCCTGAATGTCCTCTTCAGAAGGCCGTTCGAACTCTCAAACGATCTGCACGATTGCCTCGTTATCATTGCACAGGCTGTGAGCCGTGAGGAACTCTTGCAAGAAAATCGCCGAAGGATTGATACACTGGCGACCCTCGAGGCCACAGAACGAAACCGATTCTCAACCTTGCTCAGGAATATGGAAGAAGCGGTATTGGTAGAGGATCCTAAAAGGGTTGTCACTTATGCCAATCCCGCATTTCAGAGAATATTCGGGGTCGCGTTGCCGATGATCCGCGGGATTTCATGTGGAGCCCTTCTGGAAAAAATAGCACCGATCTTCATCGACCCCGAGAGATTCCTTGTCTCAGCAGAAGAAGATCGCGATAGCAGAAACGCCTCACTTAGCCATGTTTTTGAAACGGTAGACGGGCGGTACTTTGCATGTGATATTACTTCAATCCTTAGTCACGGGGTTCATTACGGTTATATGTGGTACTACCGGGATATTACACGACTGAAGCGCCAGCAGTTGTTTCTTGAGACGATCGCAGACGCGGGTCAACTCCTTCTCAACACGCCACTGGACTCACCTAATGCCTGGATGGCACTCGTCACCCTGCTCGGCAAAAAGATCGGCTTGGATCGGGTGAGGGTGGCACGCATCGGGTTTACAGAGGGGGCTTTTGATAGCGCACGTGTCATCGCCGACTGGAATCGCAGCACAGGGGACGCCACATATTATCCAAAGGAGACGACTATCAGCTACAACACCTCGGAATTTCCCGAATATTGGCGGACTGCATTCATAAACGGGCAAAGTGTATATGAGAGCGGTGAAATGGGGGTGCCGTTCTTAAAAGAAATGGGCACGAAGTCATTTCTCTGCATCCCTCTCTCTGTAGAGGGGCGACTCTGGGGAACCATCGGACTGCACTGTAT
This sequence comes from Spartobacteria bacterium, assembly GCA_003136515.1. Next base: position 22,526 of record PLEU01000065.1, on the reverse strand, counting down.
CCGCAAGATGTACCACTGGTATGATGATGAGATCACCCTGATGGAAACCGCCGCGAGCCTAATCAGTTCCAGGCTTGAACTTCAGCAGTCGGAAAAAGCACTGGTCGCGGCTAAAAATGCAGCGGATCAGGCGAGTCGTGCAAAGAGCACCTTTCTGGCCACGATGAGCCATGAGATTCGGACACCCCTCAACGCAGTCATAGGGATCTCCTCGCTTCTACTGGAGACCAAGCTTGAGCCACAACAGCGGGATTATGCCAGCACGGTGGCTGCCTCCGGCGAGATTCTGTTGGAATTGATCAATGACATTCTCGATTATTCCAAAATAGAAGCAGGGCGCATTGAACTGGAACACATTCCCTTCACCCTCGTCGATGTGGTTGTAGAAGCACTCGAAATCCTTGCCCGTCCCGTGGCGGAAAAAAAGATCGACCTTTCCTATTCCGTTGACAACAAACTGCCTCCTGTAGTCGTCGGTGATGCAACTCGGCTGAGGCAGATCCTACTGAACCTCCTGTCCAACGCCGTGAAGTTCACCGAGAGCGGGTCAATTTCCGTGATGTGCGAAGCGGCAGATGATACTTTGATCCGCTTCACCATTCAGGACACGGGCATCGGCATGAACGAAGAGGTGAAGGAACGCCTCTTCGAGCCATTCATGCAGGCTGATTCTTCCGTGACACGGAAATACGGGGGGACCGGTCTCGGTCTTGCGATCAGCAAACGACTCACGGATCTGATGGGCGGGAGCATTGAGGTCAAAAGCAAACTTGGGGAAGGCTCCACATTCACTTTTGAGATTCCGCTGCCCCCAGGCCAGTCTCCTTGGAAGCAAGGCCCTGTACAGGATGCCGCCCTTGTCGGCAGGAAAGTGCTCATCGTCGATGACAACAGGGTCAACAGGCAGTTTCTGAGGGATCAACTCCAAATGTGGGGCATGAAAACGAGCGAGGCGGGAGGCAGTATCGAAGCGTTAGAGCTTATTAAATCGGATGAAGACATAGCGCTGGCTCTGCTCGATTATCAGATGCCCGAACTTGACGGAGTGGAGCTTGCGCGGACGATTAAGGCAATGCCGCATCGGAAAAAACTTCCACTGATTCTGCTGAGCTCTGTGATTGAGCATGTTCCGAAAAAGGATGCGGCCCTTTTTTCAGCTGCGCTTACCAAGCCGCTTAGGGTCGCACAGTTGCTGGAGGTGATTTCCGGAGCGCTTGGGACCCCGGAAACCCGAGCTAAACCGAGGGGAGCCTCCTCGCCAAAAGCAGCGAGCATTCATGTTCTTGTTGCCGAGGATAACATGACAAACCAGAAAGTGATTCAGTTGATGCTTACCCAGCTTGAAGTAGAGCTCGTGATCGTGGAAAACGGTCTGGAGGCTCTCGAAGCGGTTAAGAAAAAGGATTTTGATCTAGCGCTCATCGATATTCAGATGCCTGTCATGGATGGGCTCCAAGCATCTCGGCAGATGCGTGAGTTTTTTGGTGAAGGTCGCAGACCTGAGATCATTGCGCTCACGGCAAATGCTTTCAAAGAAGATCGTGAGGCTTGCCTTGCCGCAGGGATGGATGGCTATCTGGTCAAGCCGATCACTCTTGATCGCCTTAGAAATGTGATCGAGCGAGTTGCCAAGAGGATAAGCAAAGACATATCGATCTGAGATTAATTCTTGCGGGGCAACTACTTACTTTCTGGCAGAGATTGGCCTAATAAAACGCGCCTCACGGGCAGAGGGGCGTTAGGGGAGGGAACACGAAGAGAGCGGGTAGAATATCCCCTGTGATAAACAACGAGCAAACGACGCAGATAATCTTATCTTTGCCGAAAATGGAAAGAGTTCCAAAGCCCTGGGGCTGCGGCTCCTTAATTCTTACGCCACTAACTCTCCAGCGATTCGATCCTGTTCTCAAGCCCCGCAAGCTCCCGAACTAACAGAGGTGGGTAAATGTGCATAACCCCAGCAATTTTTTTAAACCGCAGCCGCCAGTCGAGCCTCTTCAACGCTTGGAGATGATTCCTCTTTGCCATTGAGTCTGTCCAAGCTCTTGCTGCCTCAGCAATGATGGAAAGTCCAGCCCTTCGACTGGTTGTTCCAAGATCGAGCAGCGCTCCTTCCCAGAGAAGATCCGCCTCTCCCTGTTCTCTAGGAGGAATCCCTGCCACAGCAGTACCACAGGCTAGGGCATCGACCCACCGAGCAGTGAGATACTCCCTCGTCGGATGCGTGTAATTGGTCGGATTGGCTCGATTAGAGAATGCCAGCAGATACTTGGACTGGCGATAGAGACGCATGAGCATCTTTTGTCCTTCCATCGCATCATCAATAAAAACAGGACGTCCGTGAAAGATTACGTTTTGGCTCTTGGCGTCAAGCCCGGTCAACCCGTCATCGTCCCAATCAGCCGGCTGCCTTCCCACGCGGAGAAGATCCCATGGTCGATCTGAGTCACCCCCGCCCAAACGTAGCACATCGCTTCCCCATGGCAGAGCCTGCACAGACGCATTGACTCTGCCGGACCAGATGCCGATATCCTGATGTGTCGTAACGAAGAAATGATCATAGAGATTGGAATGCCGAAGGAAGCGGGGAATATGATCCTCCCAAAAGGAATCGATCACCCAGCCGCAAATAGTCCGGAATCGCTTGCGCCAGTCTTCAACAAGTAGGGGAGCGGGCAGGAAAGTTGCACTGGGGGCGATTACCAGACACTCTTCGGATGCATCACGATCACGTCGCAACAGCACCGAGGAAAGGTGCTTTAGTGCAGAAGGTCTGCAGTAACTGACAACCTGCAGATCGGCTTCAAAAAGCTCCGCAGCCAGGTTGGCCATGTGGGTGATGGGAGCCCAACCCCTGCCAAGGTCTATGTAGATTATGAGCATGGGAGGGCTTATTTGGCAGAAACCTACGGGAATACTGGATTGTATCGGAAGAATCGACTAGGCAAAAACTAGGAGCTGATCTCCGGTGCGTTGCTGTGAGAATCCTTAGGAAAGCGCCTTCAGCGTTGATAAATCCCTGCCTCTCCCCTCAGAATGGAGCCATGGATTCCCTCGAGCGTGCGCGGCGCGTTCTTTCAATTGAAATCAGCGAGATAGAACGGCTTTCCCTCCGTCTCGATGGGAGCTTCACGGCAGCGGTGAAGCTGNNCCTGAGGGAAACCATCGAACGACGCGGTAAGATAGTTGTGCTCGGCGTCGGCAAATCGGGGCATATCGGGGAGAAAATCGCCGCCACTCTCACCAGCACAGGGGCCCCTGCCGTTGTGCTTAACTCGCTCAATGCGCTCCATGGCGACCTCGGCATGGTGTCGGAGGAGGATGCTATCCTGACACTGAGTTACAGTGGAGAGACGGAAGAGTTGATCCGTATACTTCCAGCCCTTGCGCGCTTTGGCGTCTGCAAGATCGCCATTACGGGCAACACGGCTTCCACCCTAGCTAAGGCGAGCGATGTGGTGCTCGACGTATCAGTCACACAGGAGGCCTGTCCACATAACCTCGCTCCGACTTCCAGCACGACTACGATGTTAGCACTGGGAGATGCGCTTGCGATGGTCCTCTTGGAGGAACGCGGGTTCACCAGGGAGGATTTTGCACGCTTCCATCCAGCCGGACAGATTGGCCGCTCCCTGCTCCTGAGGGTGCGCGATATTATGCGCAGTGGCGAGCAGGCCGCCTTTGTAGCTTCGACGATGCCTGTAATCGAAGTGCTCACGGAACTCACCGCCCGGCGTGCTGGAGCCGCACTGGTGGTCGATGAGGCCGGACAGCTGGAGGGAATTTTTACTCATGGAGATTTTGCACGTCGATTCCCCGCCGATCCGCACATCGGTATGCGACCCGTGGGTGAGGTGATGACGCTCAATCCCGTAACCATCCACGCCGACAAACTTGCCGCCGAGGTTCTTATGGTGCTAGAACAGCATCGTATCGACGATCTCGTAGTTACCGATGCCAGCGGAAAACCGCTCGGCATAGTTGACTCTCAGGATCTCTCACGGCTTAAAATTCTCTAACCCCTCCATTTAACACCACATTCATGGCACTAGCAAACGACCTTCGCAAAGGAATGGCTATCAAGTACAATGGGAACGCAGCCATCGTTCTGGAAGTCACCCACCGCACTCCAGGCAATCTCCGTGCCTTCGTCCAGCTCATCGTTCGCTATATCGGCACGGGAAAATCAGCTGACATCCGATTCTCATCCACGGAGAAAATCGATCTCGTAGATGTGCAGCGCAGCAAGCTGGATTTCAGCTATGCGGACCTAGAGGGCTACAATTTTATGGATCCTGAGACCTTTGAAACGATCACACTTCAGGCTGATCTCTTGGGTGATGCGAAGGATTTTCTGACCGAGAACATGCAGGTCGAAATTCTCTACGTCGAAGGACGCGCTGTTTCGGTTGAGTTGCCCTCTTCCGCGAATCTCAAGGTGACGGAATCCCCGGAGGGTCTCAAGGGAGACTCTTCAGGCAACGTGATGAAACCCGCAGTGCTGGAGACGGGTAAATCCATTCAGGTGCCACTGTTCATCAAGGAGGGGGAGGTTATAAAAGTCGATACTCGTACCGGTGCCTATATGGGTCGGGCCTGACGGATTGACCATTCGGAGATCGCATGGCGCGCCCCCCATCATCCAAGGGAAGCGACCGCGGTAAGAGTGGAGCCAACGGGGCTGAATCAACTAAGAACTCACGCATGAGTAGGCGCATGCGTGCCGAGATGATAGAATCGGCTGCACCTGAGCCATTTCCGAAGCCCGTCACTCGATTCGGATCAGAAAGTCCTGAAAATCATGGCTGGGGGTCCGATGATGCCTTGGAAGGAGTAGGGGGAGCCGGTGAGATCCAATCAGCCCTGACCGTTCCAAAATCGTGGTTGAAATTCATTATCGGACTTTTTCTGACGCCCTTAGCTTGGGTGCTTACACTTACCTTTCTTCAGACCTTCACCTCATCCTTTCATCAGGGTCTGCTAGCCAATGCTTCTGCAGGATACTTTGCAGGAGGGGTGGTTCTCTTTGGTTTCCTCTGCCTCGTGGTTCCGCAGAGGGTGCTCATGTTTCCCTACGTTTTGGGTCATGAAGTGACTCATGCCATTTGGGTCAAGCTCTTCGGTGGCAAGGTTGCCGACCATTTTCATGTGAGTCTCGAGGGCGGACATGTGCTGAGTGATCGCGTGAATACCTGGATCGCCCTAGCCCCCTATTTTTTTCCGATTTACAGCGTGCTGGTGGTCACGCTTTATGGAGCTGCCTCTCTTGTCACGAATATGAGTCCATGCAGGCCGGTTCTTTTTCTTCTGCTGGGCGCCACCATGGCCTTTCATCTCACATTCACCTTCCTCCTCATTGTCAGGGGACAGCCGGACCTTCATTACGGAGGAACCTTTTTCTCCCTCATGGTGATCTATCTTCTAAATCTGTTCATACTGACCTGCCTACTGCTGGTCTTTGACATCGCGCTCACTGAGGATGCTGCAAAACATCACAAGCTGTATGAGGTCAGCTGGCTTGCGACGCTTGAAACCTTCGGAGGGCTATTTATCAAGAATTGCCTTGGATTCATTGACTTCTGTATCGCCCTAACAGGATGGATTGCCACTTGGATTCAGAATATGACCGCCGATTTTGGCCATTGAGAATTTAAGAGCCGATGGAACTTTTCAAGGCAGCTGCAATGCGGTCTGCCGCAGTGTTAATCACCTTCTCTTCTAGCCCTTCAATCAGCAGGCGCACTTTGGGCTCGGTGCCGGAGTAGCGGAGCAAAATTCGCCCCTTACCGCCAAGCTCTGTTTCTGCAGAGGAAATCAATGCAGCAACTTCGGGCAGCGATCCCAAAGGTGGCTTTTCTCGGACATGGATATTCCTTTGTGCCTGCGGATATTTTTTCAAAATCCGGCGCAGATGGCTTAGAGGGCGTCCGCTTTCCGTCATGATGCGCAGCACCTGCAGAGCAGCTAGAAGTCCGTCGCCCGTGGTCCCATGTTCACGGAAAATGAGATGCCCGCTCTGTTCCCCACCGATGGAGAAATCTCCCGCTCGCATTGCTTCGACCACGTATCGGTCACCAACTCCAGTGCGTAAAACTCGACCCCCAGCCTTCGCGATGCATTCATCTAGGCCGAAATTACTCATGACAGTTGCGACCAGAGTCCTGCCGGCAAGAGTGCCGCGTTTCAGTGCGTCAACTGCGGTCATTGCGAGGATTTCATCCCCGTCTACGATATCCCCCAGCTCATCGCACAGCACAACTCTATCGGCATCACCATCATGGGAGATGCCGATCTGTGCTCCGGTCTCCAGCACTAGACGGCTAATCACCTCGGGATGGGTGCTGCCGCAGCCCGCATTGATATTCATTCCATCAGGTGAAGAATGGAAGAGATCAACAGCTGCACCCAGATCCCGGAGGACATGCGGCGTCGTCCAAACCGAGGCTCCGTTGGCCGTATCTAGGGCAATTCGTAGTCCGTGAAGAGACATTCCGGGAACACTTGCCTTGGCGATGGCTGCATACCGCCGCAACGGATCGGTAATTTCAGAGGCAGTCCCAATGTATGCACCGACAGGACGCACAGTGTCGATCTCTCCACTTATAATAAGCTCTTCAAGATGTTCTTCCAGCAGATCATCAAGCTTGTAACCATCGCTGCCAAAAACCTTCAATCCGTTATCTTCCGCAGGATTATGAGAGGCGGAGAGAACGATTCCTCCTGCAGCTTCTAGCTCACGGACAAGGCAGGCGACCGCGGGAGTCGGGATAACCCCAGCCAGCTGTGCATCGACGCCGATGGAGCTGAGGCCCGCCACTAGGGCGGATTCCAACATAGGTCCTGAGCGTCTGGTATCGCGCCCAATTACAAAGCGGGTGGGCTCCTTCGCAGTCTCCGGTTGACGAAGCAAAAAACCCACCGCCCGCCCGAGGCGGAATGCGATTTCAGGTGTCACCGGGTGGCAATTCGCCCGCCCTCTAATCCCATCGGTTCCAAAGAGTTTTCGTTCAGCCATCTTGTGGTTCCTATACCGCTATTTCTGGGGAATTTTGTGAGTCGTGGTAATGCTGATAATCTCAGTCCTTTCCCCGCGGATGCGTGAGGTCGAAACCAGATTTTGATGAATCAGGTACCAAAGGGCCGCGCCCAACAGCAGCGAGACCAGTTTTTCCTTCCAGTTGTGCAGTAGAATCCGTTGCATAATTTTCTTCGCGGAGCAGGAGCTGAGAGAGGCGCTTCCTGAACCGCTCAAAACTGAGGTTGCGCTCGATCATACCCGAGTGACAAATGGAAACTTGCCCGCTCTCTTCAGAAACCACCAATGCAATGGTGTCCGATTCTTCGGATAGCCCAAGTCCAGCCCTGTGGCGAAGTCCGAGAGTCCGGTCTAGATCATCGCGCTGGGTCAGGGGAAAAATGCAGCCCGCCGCGACGATGCGGTCGCCGGACAGAACGACCCCTCCATCATGGAGTACTGTTTTTGGGTGAAATATGGTAAGGAGGATTTCCTTCGAGAATTCGGCATCCAGAGAGACCCCGCTCTCCGCAACCGATTTGAGGCTGACATCGCGTTCAACGGCAATTAGCGCTCCGAATCCTTTGCTGGAAAGATCGAAGACTACATCGGTGAGTTCTTCAATAGCCTCCCGTCTCTGGAGCACCGTAGTGAAGAAATGATGACTGCCAAGATCATTCAGGGCACGGCGCAACTCGGGCTGAAAGATGACTACAAGCGCGATTGCAAGGAATACCGAAAAGCTCCGCAAAAGCCAACCAAGCACTGCTAGATCGAGAATTTCCGAAATGAATGTGAGTGTCAGGAATACGAGCGCCAGCCCGATCAGAATACGGGCGACATGTGTGCCGCGCAGGTAGAGGTAGAGATTATAAAGGATTGATGAGAGGATCAGGATCTCGAGTCCCGAACTCCAATTGGACCGGAAGAATCCCCAAAGTTGGCTTAGGATCTGGCTCATGACGTGATGATGGCTTCCGTCATACGAAGGGCTTCACGGTGCGGCTGCACTTCATGGACCCGAAAGAGACGAGCGCCCAGTTCCCGGGCAAGACTGGTGATGGCTATTCCAGGCCAGAACCGATCTGCAGGATTGAGGCTTTGAGCAATCGACCCCAGAAATGCTTTTCGGGAATGGCCGATCATGAGAGGTGCTCCTAGGGAGGCGAGGGAAGGGATTCCACGCAGCAGCGCTAGGTTGTGAATCGCGGTTTTGCCGAAGCCGATGCCGGGGTCGAGAATGATCGAGGCGGGATCCACGCCCAAGCCTATTGCGGTCGCTCGGCGTTCTGAAAGAAATTTTAAAACTGCCCCGAGCACATCGTCGTTCGGGTAGCTGGGATTCTCCTGCATGGTCGCCGGAACCCCCTGCATATGCATTAGGATAAGCCCGGCTTTTCGAGAGGCTATCAAAGGGCCCATTTTTGGATCACCCCTCAGGGCAGTCACATCGTTGATTATGTCGGCACCGGCCGCGAGGGCTGCCGCTGCGACGGAGGCCTTGGAAGTATCGATAGAGAGCGGTGCGGAAGTTTTCGACCGCAGGGCGTTGATCACCGGGAGGATGCGACGCAACTCCTCTGCTTCATCAACGGGTGAGGCACCAGGGCGAGTCGATTCACCGCCGACGTCCAGCACATCGGCGCCTTCACCGAGGAGTTTCAGCCCTTGTGCGCAGGCCGCTTCGGTATCGCCAAAGCTTCCCCCGTCTGAAAAGGAATCAGGGGTCACATTGAGAATGCCTAAAACAATTCCCTTGGAGGAGAGATCGAAGAAGTGCTCTCCAAAGCGCCAGATCACGAGTTGAATTCCTTAAGGATGAAGACGCAGCGATACGGAACGACCGTGGGCGTCGAGCCCCTCGATTTTGCAGAAAGCTTCGATGATGGTCCGGGATTTTTTGAGGGATGCGGCATCATATCGTACGATGCTGGTGCGCCGTTGAAACTGCTCTGCGGTGAGTCCGGAAAAGGCCTTTCCAGCGCCTCCGGTTGGTAATTCATGACTTGGGCCAGCAAGGAAATCTCCAGCAGCAACCGGAGAAATATCTCCAAGGAAGACCGCACCAGCAGAATTCAATTTGGGAGCAAGCAACTCCGGCTTGCGGACTGCCAGAGCGACATGCTCTGCGGAGAATCCGTTGGCGATTTCCACCGCCTGCGGGAGATCGCGTACGAGAATCAGTACGGCATTGGCCATAGCCTTGGCCAGATGTTCGGGACGCGAGGAAAGGGAAAACTGACGGTCGATTTCTGAGCGAACAGCGGCGATCAATCTTTTCGAATCACTCAAGAGCATGACAACACTTCCAACCCCATGTTCAGACTGGGCCAAGAGATCGGCGGCGACCCAAGAGGGATTGGCTTTGGAGTCGGCGATTACCAACACCTCGCTCGGGCCCGGAAGCAGATCGATCCCCACTCGGCCGAAGACTTGTCTCTTCGCTTCGACAACATATGCATTACCGGGGCCGAATATCTTGGTGACAGGGGGGATGCTCTTCGTTCCATAGGCCAAGGCGGCGATCGCCTGCGCACCACCAACCCGGTAAACTTCCGTTGCGCCACAGAGATCCAATGCAGCAAGCAGAGCGGGAGACACACGGCCATCTCGGCCAGCGGGTGTGACGGCCACAATTTCGGGGACACCTGCAGCCTTGGCAAATGCGCAGGTCATGATTGCACTGGAGACGAGGGGTGCCGTGCCGCCGGGAATATAGAGGCCGACACGGGGGAGAGCATCGAAGCGTTCACCAACAAGTGCCCCTTGGGTGTTCTTCATCGACCAGTTTTGACGCAAACTCTTTTTTGCAAACGCAGTGACATTTTTCTGTGAGGCCGCGAGGGCTTTCTTGATCGCAGGAGAGAGTGAAGCACGTGCTTCTGCCATTTCTTTTGCCGGTATCCGGATGCTAGCGGGCTTCAACTCTGGGCCGCCGAATTTCACAGTATACTCTAGTAGAGCTGCATCGCCGCGTTGGTGCACTTCCGCGATGATCTTCGAAACCGTTTCGCGGACCTCGTAACTTGGCTCTGCCTTGCGGTTGAAGGAGGCGATGGCGCGAGTAAATCCGCGATCAGTAAATTTCAGCAAACGCATCGCGGCATAATACATGCTGTTGACGCTTCGGTCAAAACCAGTGCTTGAGAAAGGATTCAGAGCACGATAATTCCAGTCTAAAATCCCTGTCAAAGGTGATTTCGTCACGGGATTGTCGCAGTTCGTTGCTTGACCGAATCAGGCCGATGTGAAATAGCGGATCCATGAAAATGATATGGCGCGCACTTTACACGGCGGTGTATCTGTCTCTGATTTGTGCGCCCGCAAGTTCTGCCCAGACCAACGCAGATGGAAGCTACACGATTCCGATCTATCAAAATCCCTCAAGTCTCACTCCCTCTCATTACACAATCTACGCTTCTTTTGGTAACGGGCCGCTCCTTCCCTATTTATTCGATACTGGGGCCCCCTATCTGATGTCGTTTTACAACAACACGACCAACCTCAGCACGAATGGCGCCTTCACCTTCTCCACGGGACTGACCTATTTTTACAACGAGATTGACCAGTCAGTATCTCTCGGGACAAGTGCCGGTCAGACGAATGTGACGACGGCATCGCCTGTTAATCTGGGTCAGGTCAATTACACCGATGCGGATATTTTTGATCCCGCCAGCACTACTAATCAGGTGGCCAATCCCACCAGCCCACAAGCTGACGGGACCTACGGCGATTTTGGCGCAGGATTCTATGGCAGCAGCACGTTTGCAACTATCCTAGCCCAGCTTCCGCTGGCTGCGTCACTGAAGCAAGGCTATACGCTGAATGTCACGACCAATTCCCTGCAGGGTTCACTGACACTTGGCCTAACCGAATCTTCACTGGATGCACTTTCCAATGCGCCTGGTGCGATTGTTATGTCACTCCTGCCTACGGGAACCAATATTCCAACTGCGACCAATGACATTCCCGGATACGCCAAAACTCAGGTTGCGGATGTGAACATAAGTCTCTCCAAGCAGGGAGTAACCACGAACTCACAGATTCCGTTCGTTCTGGACACAGGAGGGGGGCCCAATGCCGTTCTTTATTCTACAAACCTTGCGGGATTCGGAGATGCCACCAACTTGTCTGTCTCGAGCACCAATGGACAACAGCTTTACACCGTGACGGATAATCAGACCCCCTGGGAAGGCAACGTGAGTGTTATTACCAATCTGGCTGGCGGGGAGCGCCTGAATTCTGGCGGTTATTTTTTCCAGAGCAATATCGTTACTTTTGATTTGTCGGACGGCGTCGTCATCATCGATCCGGTACCCGAACCTGCCAGCTGGGCAATGCTCGTACTTTCGCTCGGAGGAGCACTCCTTTGTCTGAGACACAGGAAGCCTTCCAGATACTAGGGATTATTCCATTCAGGACGCCCCAGCCAGAATGGATTGGCCACGCCATCCCGGTATGCTTTGAGTGAGGTGCGGGATGAGTTCGCACGCAGGTTGCTGTAGGAGCCGTCGTCGTTTTCCCAACGCTCGTGCCAGAATACTGCAGCTTTCAGCCGGGGATAGTATTTGCTCATCTGGTCGAAGGCCGATGAAATCCAGTATGCTTTGTCCTCGCCGGGAGCATGAGACTCAGCAACTCCCCATTCAGCCAGCATAATGGGCTTGGTCGGGTCGAGCTTGCACATTTCCATATAGGGCCACTCCAGCAGCTTGTCGAAGTCGCACCATTTGTCGTCCTCCTCGTTTGCAGTCTGCTTTCCATAAACGCTGAGGGCGAGCCAGTCCACGTAATGAGATCCTGGATAATAGGCCGCAGGCTGATTCCAGGCTATATAGCCCGGAGGATCGGAATAGTTGTTGGGCTGAAAGACCCAAAGAATGTTGGTTGCGCCGCGCGCCCGTACTCGGTTTACGACATAGCGCCATGCCTTTTTATAGGTTTCAGGGCCCTGCCAGAGTGCAGGGCTGGCTGAGGGGCCCGGCGAGGGTTTAACAGGGTTATCCTTGCCATAGTACGAGCCTGACCAAGGGAACCATGTGCCATTCATTTCACAGGCAAAGGAGACAAAAAACTGTGAAGGTACCTTCGCAGCGGCATCCGCCCACTGGTCTATATAGGCGTCCCATTTTCCTGCAAGAATCTCGGTGAGTGCGTATTTGTCAGGGCCGCGCTTTTCGTCGAAAGGCTCATCCCATGGCGACCAGAAAAGGAGCGGCACCGCTCCATAAGAACGCACTAGTGCCACCTGTTCAGTCGGGAAAACCTTGCGTCCCCAAAAGGAACCAAACGCAACGATGGCGAGCGGTTTGCCGGTAAGGGCTTCAAAATTTTCTAGTGCCTCAATGGTCACCGCATCCTCGCCATCACCGAAATCAACGTAGGCTCCCGTGTAAGCACCTTGGGTTGGGATCTCGAGTTGTTGGTAAGAACTCGATGGCGATGCTGAAAGTGCAAATGGCCTCAGCGCTAAGCCGAGCAGCAGAGGGAATGCAAGAAGGCTTTTATGGGAGAACATAGCGGTGGATCAAGGTGATTTCAGAGTGGTTGTGGCTTTCTGAGTAATAGCTCCAGCGGTGCGTTCGAGCTTGGCCCATCGCACCCAGCTTCCGGCGAGCGCTTTCCAGAGGCATTTCCAGACAACGTAGCCGAGCAAAGGTCTGTAAAGAATTCGCATCGGTATGGCTTTCCATGCACTTCGGACGGCCCGTCCCGCCAGAAGAAGTGCAATGATGGAGAGCGCGACATCCAGCAGCAGTGAGGCTACGAAATATGGCCAGATCGCCGATCCCCTTCCCTGCCATAGAGACCAGATTACCATCGCATCTAGCACGGGCGTAACGGCGACCACGGCGATTTGAAAGATCCAGACCGACGGGAGGGCAAACCAGCCGAGCCACCCATACCCTGGGGCAAAAACCATTTCACCGTGCTTCCAGAGGCATTGGAGAGTTCCATAAGCCCAGCGGAAACGCTGGGAGAGAAGTGCCCTGATGTGCTCTGGGGCTTCGGTATCAGCGAAAGCCTTGGAAGCAAAGACCACTTTCCAGCCAAGGCGATGGAGTTGCAAGGTCAGATCGGTATCCTCGGCCAGGGTATCGTTGGTGAGGGCCCCGGCCTGTTCCACGGCCTCCCTGCGAAAGGCGCTGAGCGCACCTGGAGCCACTATGATGCAACCAAGAAAATCCTGAGCCCTGCGGTCGATTTCAAAGGCGGCGACATATTCCAGATCCTGAAATTTACCAAGCCAGCGACGGGTGTTGCCGACACGAATGGCACCAGAGACAGCCCCCACCAATGGATCGCACAAAGGTGCAACAAGTTGTCTGAGCCCATCCGGGGCCACCATGGTGTCTGCGTCAATCATGACAAAGGTGTCATTTCGAGCTTCCTTGATTGCTCGGTTAAGTGCCGAGGATTTTCCTCCATTGGCCTGGCGTATGAATTTAACGCGATGATCCTTGGTTGCTATGGCCTCAACCACCGTGGCCGTCTGATCCCCCGATCCGTCATCTACAACCACGATTTCTAGCGGTGCCGAATAGTCTGATTCCAAGAGATGCTGGATGGTGGAAGCGATGACCCTTTCCTCATTGTAGGCCGCTATAAGGATGCTGATCGCAGGGAAGGGGTGAGCCTCCGAAGCCGCATGCGGTTTTTCTCTTCCGCGATGACGGAAAGCGCAGATTCCGAGAAACGTGACTCTTAGCAACGCTAGCAAAGTTACCACCATTAGAAGTGTCCAGGCAGTGTTTTCAAGGAAACGCATCACGGCAAATCCTCCGTAGACATAGCGTGCCGTGAGTGGCTGATCCTGTTCCCGAAGCGGAGGCATTACCGTGTCGCGGGGCAAATCAATGAGCTCCGAGAGGGGGACAATGGTGTCACCACGCCGTTGTAAATAGTCGATGATTTCCGGGAGTGCCTTTACCGTTGAGGAACGAACACCGCCGCTGTCATGCATCAGGATCACGGAGCCCCCCGCGGCGCGTTGAGTCTTAACCCGCTGGAGGATGACGGATGGATCGGGACGTTCCCAGTCGCTGGTATCAATTGACTCAGCCACGGTTAGGTAGCCTAGATCGCGAACAACGCGTAGGGCCCTGATTTCCGTAGGATCCGTCGGCGTTCCATCGATGCCGAACGGTGGGCGGAAATAGGCGGTGGAGTGCCCTGTCACGGCTTCGATCAGTCGGGTTGTGGCATTAAGTTCGAGTTCGATCTGCTCATCGCTCTCTTCTGCGATGTTCTGGTGAGTATAGGTGTGGTTGCCGACCTCGAAGCCCTCCCGGGCAATTCGCTCAAGCAAGTCGGGATACTGCTGAACCTGGGAACCAAGGACAAAGAACGTCGCGGGGACATTCTTTTCCTTAAGAATTTTCAGAATTTTTGGTGTCCATGTCGGATCTGGGCCGTCATCGAAAGTCAGAGCCACCTTGTGTGCTCCCGCATCGCCTTGCCTAGTGATATTTGGTGGAATCGGGAAATTGGTGTAGCGTTCGAAGAGTTGCCCTTGGGGGGTATTGGTCATCGCCCGTCCTCCAGGGCGGGGATCTTCCCCCACGGTGATAAAATCGCCACTGCCCGTGGAGGCGATTTGTTCGTCCAATGAGATTGTGGAAAGGGCCGCCAGCCCACTACTGTCAAGTGCATTAGTGGCATCAGATTTAAGCAGATCCCAGATGGCAGGATCCTCGATACCCAGCTTGTAAAGGGCGATTCCCCCAGGATGAAAGGCTGTCGCTTCTTGCCTTTCATTGAAGAAACTAACTGCGTCGAGAAACCAAACCTCGTGGTCCTCATTTTGATCTTCCCCTTCTTGATAATCAAAATGGGGGGAATCATGTGAAGAATCCACCAGTGTGGGATCAACCTCGGCCTGAGCGGCCCGCGCCATGACATCGGCGTAACTGAGTGTCTGCACAGTGTGGTTGTCTTTGCGCCAGTCATACCCATAGGTTCCTAGTCCGATGACCCATTGATCAGGGTCACCATAAGACATCAGCGTCTTGAGCCAGCCTTGGAACCAGGAGCTATCAGCTAGTGGTCCGGGATCATCAGGATCGGAATTCTGATCGTAGAGCACCGCCACGAGCCTGTCCGCCGAATCTGTAACGGCATCCAGATCGAATGAGTCGAAATCGTTGCCGGTCGGAACGGTGAACCAAAGCTCCTTGTTGATGGCATGAAGATGATCCCCCAGCTCCTTGATCAGTTCCGTGGTTTCGTGCTTGTAGGTAGGGTCGAGTTCGCTCCATTCAACCAGCAATCCCGTCGAGCCGGGGGGCATGCGACTCATCAATTTGTCCAGAAAGAGGGAACGTTCCTGCGGTGAGGATCGGGCCAGTTCCTCCACGGCTTCGGGCTGCCATGTATTGCCGTCAAGATTGCGGAGAATGGGTAGGAAGCCCAAACCTTTGCGGACGCATAACAGGCGGGTCTTATCATCCGGTTCTTCCAGCAGTGTTCCCTCCACTCCAGTGATGTTGAACCAGTCGGAGGCCACATGCGTGAGCTGATCCGAGTGTCGTTCCAGCGAGTTGAGTGAGGATGCGTCATCTGCGGAGGCGTAGCCGAGCACCACATTGGTTGATTCCGAACGCGGTGGATGTGATGGTAATTCCTTGCCATTACTGGAGAGAATCCTCTGCCAGTTTTCCTTGGCGTCCGGCGGGGGAATTTTTGCCGGGGGCAGCGCCCGGATCTTCGCGTGATAATCGCGGACGATCGCGGGAAGCCGCAGCTGAGGTACGATCAGCAGGCACCAGATAAAATAACCCATGGCACTCAGCAGAAGAACAGTGCCTGTGACGACACTGATCTGCAGGGCTCGGCGACGGATACCGCGTGGATCGGCAAAAACAGTCTTTTCGTGCTCAGGACTCACAGGCGTGCTGAATCCGGGAGAAAATACGAATCATTCCAAGTTAGTAGCACCATGTGCACGTCCCGCCAAACAGAACTGTTTTCTAAGAGGCTGACTAATGAGTTACCTCGAGTCGGATTGCGAGGAGTTACAGAGACCCGCGACTTGCACTCAGCCGGCCGGAGGTTCTGGGAAGTGCGTTTCAATGGCTGCAATGACCCTGGCCACAGGCAAACCAATGACATTTTCCAACGAGCCCTCGATCTGTTCGATCAGCCGCCCCCTGTCTTCCTGGGCTGCATAAGAGCCTGCCTTGTCAAGAGGATCGATTTCGGCGAGATAACTGACGATCTGCTCATTATCCAGTGGACGGAAGGCCACGCGAGTCGATTCCACAAAGCGGCATCGTGCCATCGTCCCACCCCGCAACAGACATACGCCGGTTAGGACCTCATGGACACGCCCTCCAAGGCGCCCAAGCATCTCTCTCGCGTGGGGAAGATCGCGCGGCTTCCCGAGAATCTCGCCGTCGAGCACTACGATCGTATCGGCACCGAGCACCAGTTCCCCGCGTAGGGTGGAGGCCACTGATCTGGCCTTGAGTTCCGCATTGGCCATCACCAGCTCGCGGGGCGAAAGCCCCCCTGCGATTTCTGCCACACCCGCAGGACGGATCACAACATCAAACCCTGATGCCTCCAGCAGATCCCTGCGACGAGGGGAGGAGGAGGCCAGAACAAGTCGGCGTGGAGCGAGGCCCTTTTTCAGCGTTACTAGAAAGAATGTTCGGAGTCGTGGAATCCGACGTCATCCCGGATTGATTCCAAGTGACGGCGGGCTCTGCTGGAAGAATTGGGGCGGTTCCGTACTCGGGTAATCACGCTGGCGATCACCGGTGCCAAGGCCAGAGCTCCCGCGATGAGCAGCACGCTTCCTGTACGTCTTCGAGCGGTGCTGGAGAGCCTGTCGGCCACTAGGAGTCCGAGACCTAGACCGGTCGCAGCCTGCGTTAGACCTATCGTACCGCTCACGGGAAGATTTTCTGAAAATTTATTGAGGGAAAGTTGTGACATACAACGCACCACTACCCGTCTGCACGCCTTCACGCAACATGGAAACCGCTAAAAATCATACATCCTTTCACGAACTCGCCTTGCCTCCCGTGAACGGCTGAGGTGGTATGAAAGGGATGAAACCCGATTTTCGCATCAGAGCATTAGGGATTGACCCCGGCTCGGTTAGGATCGGTCTCGCCCTGAGCGATGATATTGGCTTTATGGCCCATCCCCTGCAGACACTTAAAGCTGGCCCGAAGAGTCTGGAGGAAATCGCCGCAGTCGCCGCGGAAAAGGAGTCTCAAGTCATCGTGATCGGATTGCCACGCAACATGAACGGGACATACGGGATTTCGGCCGAAAAAAGTCGCGCCCTTGCTGCAGCCCTCGCCCCGTTGACCCTCGCCCGGGTTGTCCTATGGGATGAACGCCTCACTACAGCCGCCGCCACCAAGCGGCTTCAGGAAGCCGGGCGCAATAGCAGGGAACAGCGCAGGGTGATAGATCAAGTTGCAGCCGTTCAAATACTGCAGGATTGGCTTGATGCGAATGGATAATGGTTGTGAGCAAAATCAGATTGAAGCAAAACCCCATCAAACTCCGGTTGGTAGTTGCCTATGACGGCACGGCTTTCCGGGGATGGCAAAGTCAACCCGGAGGAGGCACGGTGCAGGACGTCCTGGAGGCGGCGGTAGCTGAAATTGTCGGGAAGCGGGTCACCGTTCACGGTTCCGGCCGCACCGACGCGGGAGTTCATGCACTGGCACAGACAGCTCATATTGAGATTCCGGCGGAACGCTTTGAGCAGCTTGGCAGAATGCGGCAGCCCGGACGCTGGGTGGGAGCGTTAAACGCTGAAATCCCCCCCCGGTTACGGGTGCTGCGGGTAACTCGTACCTCCGCGAATTTCCATGCCCGCTTTTCCTCATCGGGGAAAATTTATCGCTACGACCTTTGGCATGCTCCGGTACTGCCACCTCATCTCTACAAAAGAGTCTGGCATCTCTATGGTCCTCTCAACCGCTCAGCTATCAGGGAATTGGCCGGGATGATTCAGGGAAGGCATGATTTCAGGGGTTTCTGTGCTAATTCCGGATCGCTTCCTGAGGAGACGGTACGCTCTCTTTTCAGCGTGATTTTTCAGGAACGTGGCCCCGCGCTGAGGGTAACGCTGGAGGGAGATGGATTTCTCTACCGCATGGTGAGGATGATTGTCGGCGGAATGGTGCGCGTTGCGCAGGAGAGGGATACCGTAGAGGCCTTCCGGCGACGCCTTGCCGACGGGAAGCCCTGGCCGACGCCCTGGATGGCTCCTGCCGAGGGACTTACCATGGTCAGGGCACTTTATCGGAAAACTTCGAAAAATGAGGTCGTTTACGAAGCCGCATCCTCTTGAACGCCAATCTGCTGCTGGTAGCCTTAAGGGGTGATCTGCTCACCAGCATCCCTGCGTTTTCTTCTTCTGCCAGTATTTGCTGGTTGGACGATGTCCCTGCTCCATGCAGAAATGAGTGACGCACAAAAGAGGGAGTTGTTTCTTAATAGTCAGGCAACCGCGACCTTGTCCCCTGAGGAGGCATCCAGAACGGAGGAAATGAAAGGCGCGCCCAAATCTGGCAGTCATAAGCATCACGCTGCTCACCCGTCGCCAACACCTCATACCATTCACCGGAAAAAACATTATTTGAAGCATTCCGCTTCTCATGAAGGGGCCTCGGCTGTTTCACACAAGGCTGTCCTTCAGGTCTCATCACCCTCTCCTGCATCGGAGTCACCGCAGGAAACGGCGGCAGTTCCGGTACAATTACCCGCTCTACAAGCATCCCATCTCGCTTCATCACAAGGAGGGCATTCGATACCCGGGTCTCCTGCAGTCGCGGAAATGACAGTTCATGCAGAGCCAGCACCGGCGACGACACTCCCATCAGTTTCCTCTGCAACACTGCTGCCCGATTCATCGCTGCCCCACGGAGAGAATCCTTCCGCCCCGATCACCATTTCAAAATCAGGTGCCGAGGCCGATCAGGGGATGGAGCCGCTCCCGGCCCCTCCTTCATCTAGCTGGAATCCCCTAGGCTGGATCTTTGGTTCTCGTCAGAACTACAACTACCTGAGTGCCTCCGTGCGTGCAGCCATCGACCGTGCTCCTGTGAAAAGAGGGCGATGGAAGTACATCATTGTCCACAACAGTGGCACACGTGAAGGAAACGCCCGTGTCTTTGACATCTATCATCGGAGGGTGCGCCACATGAAAAACGGACTCGCCTATCATTTTGTTATCGGCGACGGGCATGGTTCTGGTGATGGAGAGATCGAGATCGGGCATCGCTGGACAGCGCAGTTGAACGGGGGACACGTTGCCAGCGACTATCTTAATGATATTTCACTCGGGATCTGCCTCGTCGGTGATTTTAACCGCGATCTCCCGACAAAGTCTCAGATCGGTGCGTTGGAGGAACTGATTCGCTATCTGCGCGTTCGTGTAGGCAAGGTTCAGGGGAGACAGTCCATCGTTTATGCCCACAAGGAGATCAATCCCAGGCCTACCGACTGCCCAGGTGACCGTTTCCCTTACGCCTGGCTTCATGCCACATTCGGCAAACCGGATTAAATCGATGAAAACTTTTCTCATTCTGTTTATCGCGATAACCGCAGAAGTGATCGCCACTTCCGCCCTCAAGGCATCGGAGGGTTTCACTCGCCCGCTTCCCTCCCTCATCGTCGTGATTGGTTACGGAGTGGCCTTTACATGCCTCTCAATGACCCTTAGGACGATTCCTCTGGGAGTGGCCTACGCCATCTGGTCCGGAGTGGGAACCGCCCTTGTCGCGTTCGTGGGCTGGCTTCATTACAAGCAGCAGCTCGATCTTCCAGGCATACTTGGAATTGCACTGATCATTGCAGGAACCATTGTCCTAAATCTCTTTTCCAAAACAGCGGCACATTAGCATGGAGACACTTACGGCATGATCATCGGCATCACTGGGGGCTCTGGATTCATCGGTCAAGCCGTGCAAAGGGCTGCCGAAGAGGAGGGAGATCAGGTCATTCTCTTCAGCCGTCGTGACAGAGAGGGGCGAAGAAGGTTTTCCTTCACGGAACCCCTGGATGTATCCGATTGTGAAGGGCTGGTTCATCTTGCTGGAGAATCGATTGTTGGATTCTGGACCCTGGCCAAGAGAAAGCGGATTCTGGAAAGCCGTGTCGAGGGGACACGGAGGCTTGTTGAGGGGATCGCAGCTTCATCATCAAGGCCTAAAGTTTTGGTAAGTGCCTCTGCAATAGGATTCTACGGAAATACAGGTGACCATATTGCAGATGAAGATTCTCCTCCTGGAGAGGGGTTTCTTGCCGATGTCACTCGCCACTGGGAGGCGGAAGCCCTCAAGGCGGAACGGTGTGGCGTGCGAGTTGTTCTCTTGCGCATCGGATTTGTACTTGGGCAGCAAGGAGGTGCCATGAAGATGCTGGAACCCGTTTTTCGTGCAGGCTTGGGAGGTAAGATTGGGTCGGGCCGCCAATGGATGTCATGCATCGAAATCCATGATCTCGCCTCCATGGTGATGGAATCCCTTAAAAACCCCTCAATTAATGGAGCCGTCAATGCGGTGATGCCCGCGCCTGTTAGCAATGGAGAGTTTACACTGGCGGTTGCACGGGCAGTCCGACGACCGGCGATTATTCCGGCCCCTGCGTTTGCCCTCCGTCTTGTGCTTGGCGATCTATCTCATTTGCTGCTGGACAGCCAGCGGGTCATTCCTAAAAAGTTCGGGGAATTGGGGTTTCGCTACCACTTTCCCTCGGTCAGCTCCGCAATCCAGAAAATTGTTGGCGAAGGAACTCTTCTTGCATGAAGCCATAGTAAGAGTAGTCTCTACGGCCTATGTCGACAAGACCCGTCTCCCTAAAAGCCAAAGTTGTCTTGCAGCTGTTGGTTTGGATCCCTCTTTTGTCCACCGTTTATGCGATTATCAGCCTCTGGGGTCGCATGATTACCGGTATTGATCTCGCCCTGCTTCTAGTGGGATATATACTTTGTGCCTTTGGAATCACCATCGGTTACCATCGGATGCTGACACACAAGGGGTTTGAGGCACCAGATTGGATCCGTGCGATTTTTCTGATTTTGGGCTCAATGGCACTTCAGGGGCCAGCCCTGAATTGGGCGGCCACCCACATTCAGCACCACGCCAATTCCGACGAGGATGAAGATCCGCACAGCCCAGTGAAGAGCTTTTTTCACGGCCATGTCGGCTGGATACTCGATGATTTCCGCCCCGATCTGGAGCGCTACGCGGGCCCCCTTCTGAAGGACAAGTTGGTGGTCTTCATCAGCAATACTTTCCTCATCTGGGTACTCCTCAGTCTGCTGATCCCGTTTCTGATCGGCTACTGCTATTCTGGTCTAATGGGTGGCTTGTGTGGTCTTCTCTGGGGTGGTGCCGTCCGAATCTTCCTTAATCATCATGTTACATGGGCAGTGAATTCTGTCTGTCATACCTATGGGGGGCGTGAGTTTGTCACCACAGATGCCAGCCGTAATAACTTTCTCATCGGTCTGCTTGCCATGGGCGAGGGATGGCATAACAACCACCACGCNNTCCGCATACGTCATTGCAGGATTCGAAAAAATCGGCTTATTCAAGAATATCGTGCGCATTGCTCCGGAGCGTTTGAAAAAACGGCGCATTCATGCCGATCTAAGCGAAGAGCGTGACTTGCTCCCTGGACTTGTGCTTCCCGGTGTGGTTTTGGAACGCAGCGCCGCCGCGGCAGCGGTAGCAACCACCGTGGCCGAAGTAGTTTCCAAGGCCGCCGCGAGTCAACCGCCGCTCTGATTTCTCCGCAGCGCAATGCGGCGCCGGCATCATGAACTGCCCCCGATCAGCAACGAGTGGGCTTTCTCACTTGATGGAGATTTACGGCATCATGTTCCGCAACTCGCTGATCCGAGAGATGAGCTTCAAGCTCAANNTTTCTCCTCTGGATGCTCGTGGAAGTGCTCTGGTTTCTGGGACAACTGGTTTTTATCCAAGTGGTCTTTTCCTATGTCGGAGACATCGGGGGATGGACAAAGTGGCAGGTAGTGGTGCTGATTGGCACCCATCAGTTGATCGGCCAGCTTTTTCAGGCGTTCTTTTATATGAATCTGGCCAATCTTCCCGAACTCGTCCGCAGCGGCCGAATGGATTTCATGCTGCTCCTGCCGGTGGACTCGCAGTTTGTCATCTCTCTAAAACAGTTTGGCATGGACAATGTGGTTAATGCCTTGGTCGGGGTAGGCTTCGTCGCCTTCGCTCTCTGGAAGCTGGCTGTTTTCCCCACAGCAGCACAACTTCTCCTGTACAGTGTCGCAGTATTCTGCGGGATACTTATTCATTATTCCATCATGCTTGTCTTTTCGACGGCCAGTTTTTGGATGGTTCGTTCTCAGGGATTGATTTACGGCTACTACAGCCTTTTCAATATCGGCCGTTACCCAGACACGATCTACAGGGGGCTCTTCAAGCTGATCTTTAGTTGGGCGATTCCGATCATCATCGTGGCCAACGTGCCCTCTCGATTTCTGATTCATGCCGCAGAAAATCCT
>PLEU01000119.1:8563-19686 GCA_003136515.1 Spartobacteria bacterium | reverse complement strand
CTTCGCTCCACCACACGGAGGCGTGCGCTACGTGCACGGGGATTGGAGGCAAGCTCCTCCGGTGAGGCGGTCACGGAACGCGGTGTTACGAGATCGAATATCTTCTCTGGATTGGGACGTGCCGCGGGCCAGGATGGATCATCAATTTCAGCAGCGGAATGGCGGCGAAAAAAATGCTTCACAACTCGGTCCTCCAGGGAGTGGAAAGTTATGACGGCCATCCTTCCTCCGGGCTTTAGAATCCGAGCTAGCGCAGGAAGGGCACGCTCGAGCGAACCGATCTCGTCATTCACTGCAATTCGAAGCGCCTGAAACACCCGGGTGGCCGGATGACGCGGGCCTTGTCGTCCTGCGGCGATCAATTCGGCCAATTCGCTTGTGCTTGTAATGGCATTCCTTTCACGGGCGCGCACAATTCGCGCGGCAAACTGGATCGCCCGCGGTTCGTCCCCATACAGGCGGAATAGATGGGCCAGTTCGCTGGCAGAGGCCNNTGTTCACCAGATCCGCCGCCGTCCGCCCCTCGGATCCCATCCGCATGTCTAGGGGACCTTCCCGTTGGAATGAAAACCCCCGATCCGGCGTATCAAGCTGATGCGACGAGACACCGAGATCAAGGAGGATTCCGTCGAGTTGATAGACACCCAACTCAGCCAGAAAACCAGCAGCCCCGGCGAAATTTCCTTCCACGGCGACGAAAGAATCAGNNCGGATCCCGATCGGTGCCGATCACCTTGGCTCCGGCGTCAAGTAGCAGCTTGCTGTGTCCTCCTCCACCAAGAGTGCCATCCAAAAACATCATACCCGAAGCCGGACGAAGAAAATCAAGAACCTCCCTAGCAAGGACTGGTTCGTGGCGGAATGAAGATTTCATCGCTGGTGATGTGATTGAAAATGCTGCTGTATCGAGATCGTGATGAGCTCTAAAAAATCGGTTTAGTCGGAATTTGTGGCGGAGGCGAAGCATCGATTAGAGTCCGATTATTTCGGCCACCTGATGGTAGGCACTGGTTTCTTCGGCGCTGACAGTGGCCCAGCGCTTCACGTTCCAAATCTCAAAGCGGCTCCTCCCGCCGACCAGAACGATCTCTCCCTTGAGTCTGAGCGCTTCACAGTGCTCCTCGGGAAGTAGAATGCGACCCTGGGAGTCTGCCGAAACAGCTCGGGCTTGACCGTAAAATTGGCGAATCGCCTTACGCTGAAGCGCGGCGGGAATGTCGCTCTGCTTGATGCTCGCCTCGATAGAATCGAACTCCTCCGCAGGCATCACAATGAGGCAATCCCCCGACGGGGCTGGTATGGCGTGAAATTCCTCCGGATCGCCGTTCAACCATCCCGCTGGAATCGTTACACGATTCTTTGCGTCCATGGACCTTTCAAAAGTCCCGGCATAGCTGATCGGTTTTTGGTTGGATTTGGACATGCTGGGGTTGGGAAAATTATCCACTTTTCTCCACTACGCCCCACTTTTACCCACTTTTTAAGAAAATGGTCAACGGGAAAAGAGATAATTAGCGAAATTTCTGAGCTTAAAAATCCGGCGCTTCAGATCGAAAATCAGAAGTGCACCAAATCAAAATTCTAAATGCAAACGTCAGTCCATTTAACCAAATATGACATTTTCTAACCACAGGAAAAATGCGCGTTAGGCAGTGCAATCTCTTCCACATTCACGGAGTTACACGGGATTTGTGGTAACCGTACCCACGGGTTTGGCCACGCTGCTCCTTGCAGACTCTGGGCAAGTATCGAAAGGGGTGGAGTTTAAGGCGCATCATACCAGAAAGGCCACAACCCTGATAGGCGGAAGCTCATGGCGCCAACCCCATGGTCGTTCCCTCTTGACGAATCTCTGGGGCTTATACTCCTGCCTTTCTACCCTCTCACTTCCCCCAATCCCCTCGGCGTGACTAGGCGGTATTTTCGGACAGTCTCTAGCCCGGAATATTTTTCAGGAGCTCCGCATTGGTAGGATAGCGGCGGATGAAGAAAAGGAGCCGTTCAATGGCCTCGATAGGCTTGTGACCTGCAAGTCCGCGGCGAATGACATTGATCTTGTGGAGATCCTCATCCGAAAGGAGTAGTTCTTCACGTCGCGTGCCGGAAAGGAAGATATCCACAGCGGGATAAATGCGTTGCTCACTGATCTTGCGGTCAAGGACAAGTTCCATGTTCCCTGTGCCTTTGAATTCCTGAAAGATAAGGTCGTCCATGCGACTGTTAGTCTCGATCAAGGCCGTTGCCATGATCGTGAGCGAACCAGCCTCCTCGGTGTTGCGGGCTGCGGCGAATAGTTTCCGTGGAATCTCCATCGCCCTGGCATCCATACCGCCGCTCATGGTGCGTCCCCCGCCTCCCGTAGCATTGTTGAAGGCACGCCCGATCCGTGTGAGTGAATCCATGAGGACAAAGACATCCTTCCCCTGCTCGACCAATCTCTTGGCTCGATCCACAGCTATCTGCGCGATGCGTGTGTGACTGCGGAGATCGCTGTCATTGGAACTGGCGTAAAGTTCCGCCTTCGGCACTGTGCGCCTGATTTCGGTGACTTCCTCAGGGCGCTCGTCGATGAGNNGTCTTGCCGGTGCGGGGAGGGGCAACGATAAGTCCGCGCTGCCCTTTGCCAACCGGAGTCATGAGGTCCATGACTCGTGTGGTAAAGCGCTCGGGCACTGTTTCAAGTTTGATCCTCTTGTTGGGACTGATGGTGGTTAGCTCCTCAAAAAGCGGGATGTTCACAAATTTCTCGGGGGGTGCACCCTCAATTTCGGTGGCGCGAAACAGCTGGATCCCCCGCGGCCCGCGACGAGTCTCCCCCTTTATCTGAACACCATCGCGGAGATGGTACTGACGGATGACTTCCGGCGTCACAAAAATGTCGTTCTGCGTGGCGGCATAGGCGCGCTTGGCCTCGCGCAGGAATCCAAATCCCTTGCCGGAAACCTCAACTATTCCCTCGGCGTAGGTCGGTTCGGGCGGAGGGCCATCCTGCGGAGTCTGAACGGCAACGGGATCAGCAAATTCGTCAGGTCCCGGACCGTGTCCCTGGTCAAACTGACGGCCCTGCCCCTGCTCATTCTGATCATTGGGGCCGCGATCGCCATTTCTGTTGTCAGGATGATCATTACGGAATGGTCGGCGCCCACGTGGGCGCCGACCACCTCGACGGGGTCGGTCAAAATGACGCTGTTCTCGCGGCGCACCCTCTTGGGGAGCACTCTCTCCGGAATTCTGAGGAGCATTCTGCGCAGTTGCCGGCGAGGGAATCGTCACGGCGGGTAATGGTTGTGGGGCTTGTGGGGAATGGGGCTGCAACTCGTCGCTCATGGGTGAAAAAGTGATGGAATGAATCTGGTTATTCCGGGTAAGGGGTTTGTAAAAAATCCGGGAGAGTTCTCCCTGTTAGAGTTATGAGTTCAGATGTGCTTTCCCTGTGATAGGGACTCAAGGGCCGATGTGTCGCCGGTTGGTGGATTTTCCGATTCCGTGAACGGTACCGGCTTCCCTGATCGACAACGGTCGAATCCTGATTGAACAGTCAAGTTCAGATAAAATAGATGCTCTGCTAAATGATTGCTCTTGGTGATGGTTGTAAGGATCTCGAAAACCGGGCTGCCGATGAAATCAGCTCTCCAGCAACCAAAATGGGAGAGATCCTAGAAGGCCAAAACTTGGAGAGAAGCAAATCACATGTCCGCCTGATGTCAACGAATTATTTTTTAACCAGACTCGCGTCAGCCATGCCCTCCAGCTCCCAGATGCCCCCCGGAGCAAGCAAATGAAGATTTTTTCCGGCTCTCCGGAAGGCCTCCTTTGCACTTTCATGATCGATCACAATCAAGGGGAAAGTGTCATAATGCACGCCGAGCAATTCGGTGCATCCGAACCATTCCGAGGCAGTCACGGCCTCGCTCACTCCCATCGTGAAGTTTCCTCCAATGCAAAGGGCTGCAAAAAGGAGCGAGGAGGGCTTGACGGACTCTGCAATCAGTTTCATGTCATAGGTCAGAGCCGTATCGCCGCTAAAATAGAAGGCTCCCTCCTTCGTCTCCACCAGAAATCCGCCCGGCTGTCCCCCATAGGTGCCATCGGGCATACTACTGGAGTGAATGGCCGATGTGTAGGTGACGCGTCCGAAATCGAATTCCCATGATCCTCCGGAATTCATCGGATGCCCCTTTGAAAGTCCTCTGGCCTCAAACCAATTGAGAACCTCAAAATTTCCTATCAGCGTGGAATCGCCCTGTCGTGCAATCAACTCCACGTCGGCAACATGATCGGCATGTCCGTGAGAAAGCAGAATGTAATCGGGGCGAATCGCTGAGACATCAACCCCAGCAGCAAGGGGATTGGGAGTGATGAAGGGGTCGAACAAGAGGGTCTTCCCCCCGGTTTCGACGGAAAAGCAGGCATGGCCATAGAACGTGATTTTCACAGCGGTGAGTATCATTCGGATCCTGGCGCCTCGCCAAGGGGGAAAGTTCAGGATCTATATCGACCTGCTCCCTTCACATTTATCGACTGTTCCCTTGCTCCTTTGCATTCCCATATTCACTCTGAACCGAGAAACCACCGACGACTTCTCACGCGATGCATCTCGACCCTCACAAAAAAATCGCTGGAATCCTTGTCCCTCTCTTTGCTTTGCGCGGACGCCATGATCTCGGGGTCGGGGATACAGAAGCTTTATCTGAGGTCGTCGAATGGGCTTCGGTAAACGGTTTCCGGGCTGTCCAGATCCTTCCAATCAATGAGACCGGTGGGGATCACAGTCCCTATAACGTGCTGAGTGCCTTCGCGCTCGACCCCTCCACGATCACCACACACCCCTTTTGGCTGCCGGAATTGACCCACGGTGATTACCGCCTGATCACAGAGCGTTATGATCTCTCAGCCCTGCGTCAGGGACCTGTCAGCTATGGCACGGTAAAGAGTCTCAAGAGGGAACTTCTGGAAGCCGCATGGATGCGCTTTCGAAAAGGGGATGGTCGCAGCGGTCGTTCTAAACTCTTCACCCATTTTCTGGAAGACCATGCATGGCTCTCCGACTACACACTTTACCGAGTGCTGCTGGAACGGCATGACGGGCAGGAGAATCTATCTTCCTGGCCGGCCTCACAACGTTCTGCGTCTGTGGCAAGAGAGTGGATGAAAACCCTTTCTGCAAAAGAGCGCTCGAGCCTGGAAGAGCGTCGTCTTTTCTTTGCCTACGTTCAATGGATCGCCTTTTCCCAGTGGGCCTCGATCGCCGATCACGCCGAAGTGCTGGGAGTCGCCCTAGTCGGTGATGTTCCTGTCGGGGTAGCTGCAGGAGGAGCCGATATTTTTGCGGCACCCGAGGAATTCGAGGGCGACCTCTCCTCGGGAGCCCCACCGGAAAAGGTTTTTAAATCCGACCCCTTCACCGTGCAATGGGGGCAGAACTGGGGTTTTCCGCTCTACCGCTGGCAGGTCATGGCACGGAATAATTTCGCATGGTGGCGTAAACGAATCAGGGTGCAACGTTCCATTTTCCACATGCTGCGTGTCGACCATGCCCTTGGATTTTTCAGGATCTATAGCTTTCCCTGGCCGCCGCAGCAGAATGCGGAATTTACAGGCCTCTCGGTGGAGGCAGCAGTGGCCAAAACGGGGGGACCGTTGCCCGGATTCGTCGACTATGACGATGACACTCCGGAACACCGCGCCCACAATGAGCGCCATGGCGAGGTGCTGCTTGGGGTTCTTGATCAGGAAATCGGTGCTCATCGCACGATTGCCGAGGATTTAGGAGAAGTGGCTCCCTATGTCAGGCCAGTTCTGGCGCGGATGGAACTACCGGGTTTCAAGATCCCGATGTGGGAACGCAATCCCGAAGGCATCATGTATCCCGGTTCTGAGTACGCCAGAATCTCGGTGGCCACCTATGCCACCCATGACCATGCGCCGCTTGCCGCACAGTGGGAGGAGTGGCAGGAAGGGGTAAGTCGCGGTGGCCAGGAAGAAATCGGCTGCAGGAAAATCCTCTCTGAGATGCTTCATTTCTCCGGCCGTCGTGATCTCGATGTGATGACGCCCTTTGAGGGAGAAGTTCACCGGGCACTGTTGGAGGGACTGCTTGCCTGCAATTCTTGGATAGCTATTCCGATCATCACCGACCTGTTCGGAACTAATCAAAGGTTCAATGTTCCAGGTGCAGTGGGGTCTGAAAACTGGACAGCCCGCATTGAGGCCCCTGTCTCGGAATGGAATGCCCGCCACAAACCCTTGCTACAGTGGTGGCGTGATACCGTCGCCCGACTTGGCAGAATCTGACGGTTTTTGTTGGCTACTGGAATGATGTTTCCAACAAAGCAGCCTTTTTCACGGAGAGAGCTTGCATTGATGCCAAGCGAGGTGTAGGACATCCGTTGTTTCCGGCCCCCCTCTCGACAGAGAAAAACCAACCAATTTTTAATTTTCCAACTATGGCCAACCTCACGAAACGCGACCTAGTGGTCGCCATCAGCAATGAAACCGGACTCATACAGAGTGATGTCTTCAATGTCATCCAAAGGACCCTCGATCACATCACCGACGCCCTAGCCAAGGGAGAAAACGTTGAGTTGCGTAATTTCGGTGTCTTTGAGGTGCGTCTGACCCGTTCCAGAGTAGGACGCAATCCCAACCAACCTGATATTGATGTGACGATTCCATCAAGGGCCACAGTAAAGTTCAAAGCCGGAAAAATCATGAGGCAGCGGGTACTGTTGCGAACTGACGAGTTGAAAACACTGTCGGATTCCGATGATAACGATTCGGAGTAACTCTCCGAGACTAGAGACAGTCCTCCCTAAGTATTAATCCCATCAGGGAACCGTAGATTGAATCCATGACGACTGATGTTGACGTAGCGATCTGCGATGAACCCCGGGGGTTTCGTCGCAGGCCGGTACCCGCCTTGGTATCACAGCCCGCTCTGAGAATGACTCGTCAATACGTGGCTGGGGATGCCCTGTCTCCATTGACCGAAGGCAAACCCGCGGCAGGCAACAAGCGGCAGCGTATGGGTGAAAGCCACCTTATTCGTAGCCTTTTCTTGCCCTAGGCGCTTCGTTACTATTAAATATTCGATTCCTAAAGTGTCAGAATCTCCCAGGATACGCCTCCAAGGCGTCACGCAGAACAATCTCAAGGGAATCGACCTCGACCTTCCCACGGGATCGCTGATTGTCGTAACCGGACCGAGCGGTTCGGGTAAATCAAGCCTGGCTTTTGACACCATCTACGCCGAGGGACAGAGGCGTTATGTCGAGACTTTCAGCCCCTACACCCGCCAGTTCCTGGATCGGATGGACAAACCTCAGGCACTCTCCATTGAGGGAATTCCGCCTGCGATCGCCATCGAGCAGAGCAATAGTGTCAAGACCACCCGCTCCACAGTGGGTACGATCACCGAGATCAATGACTACCTGAAACTGCTCATGGCGCGGATTGCCACGGCCTCCTGCCCAGTCTGTCGCCGCCCGGTCTCACCCGAATCTTCCGAATCGATCACCAGCACTCTCCTTTCATCGTTCTCAGGTAGGCGATTAATTGTAACTTTTCCGGTCATAACGCGTTCCGAACCGAACGAGGAAGGGGTCGTTCCCCCACCCCGTTCACCGGCAGATTTTTTCACCTTTCTGCAGGAACAGGGATATCTCCGAGTCTGGATCGACGGCAGTGTCCATCGTACCGATGAGTTGACGGCGCTGACCCGCCTTCCCGACGTGGTTGATGTCGTTCAGGATCGCCTAGAGATCAATGCCGCCGAACGAGGGCGGCTCACTGAAGCCGTTGAAACAGCCCTGCGCCTTGGCAAAGAAAGGGTCACTCTTATTGATCCGGAGACCGGTGAGCGCATACCACACTCCTCGCGCTGGCATTGCGCCCACTGTGATATCGACATCCGCCCACCTTCGCCCGGTCTCTTCAGCTTCAATAATCCGCTCGGCGCGTGTCCCGACTGCCGTGGCTTTGGCCGTGTGATCGGTCTCGATTTTGACCGCATCATGCCGGATCGCTCTCTCAGCATTGCCTCGGGAGTGGTCAAACCCTTTCAAAGCGGCCAATCGCGGGAATGCCAACGAGACCTGCTTCGCGCCTGCGCAGTTAAAGATATAGATGTTCATCTCCCATTTGAGGAACTGCCTGAAGCAGATCAGAAATTTATCATTGAGGGTGAACACGGTGCCGACCTTTCCAGCGAGGAACTCTGGGCCAACAACCGCTGGTATGGCATTAACGGCTTCTTTCAGTGGATGGAAAAGCGCACCTACAAGATGCACATCCGCGTTTTCCTCAGCCGCTACCGTGCCTATAAGCCATGCGAAACTTGCAGCGGAGGACGTTTTCAGCCTGATACGCTTAACTACCGTCTGCCGCTCGCCGAGCCGCTGACTCTCCCCGAACTCGCCTCCACTCCCGTGGCGCGCCTCGCCCCTTTGCTACGGGAACTTCCGCTGCCTCCCGAAAACGGCGGCGCCATCATGCTCCGTGACCAGGTCGTTTCGCGTCTTGGCTATCTGGAATCCGTCGGACTCGGCTACCTCACCCTTGATCGCGCTACCAAAACGCTGAGCGGTGGGGAGATCGAGCGTGTCAACCTGACCACCTGCCTCGGTGCCTCCTTGGTCAATACGCTCTTCGTGATGGATGAGCCAAGCGTTGGTCTCCATCCGCGTGATGTGGGCAAATTGCTTGAAATCATGCGGGCCCTCCGTGACAAGGGTAACACCCTACTTGTGGTCGAGCATGAAGAGGCCGTCATCCGCTCCGCTGATCATGTCGTCGACCTAGGCCCAGGACGGGGTCAGGATGGTGGCAGCCTAATGTTCTCGGGGCCGCTCTCTGAACTTGCCTCGTCCAAGGATTCCCTGACCGCCGCCTACCTCCGTGGTGACAAGTCCATCGACGTTCCCAAAAAGAGAGCGAAGCCATTGCACTGGATCGAAATCAAGGGCATCCGTCATCACAATCTCGACCGTCTGGATGTCAAAATCCCGCTTGGTGTTTTCTGCTGTGTAACAGGCGTGTCAGGTTCTGGCAAAAGCTCCCTTGTACGCGACGTGCTCTATCGCAATCTCACATCGGCCACTGCCGAGGAGGGGGAAGCCGCGGGCCGCTGCCGATCCATCAAGGGAGGGGATGACATCACCGATGTGGTCATGGTTGATCAGTCCCCCATCGCACGTACCCCTCGCTCCACCCCAGCGGTCTATCTCGGTGTATTCGACGCGATCCGCGATCTCTTCGGAATGGAGGATGCAGCCATCGCCGCCGGGATGAGTCCCTCCGCCTTTTCGTTCAACTCCGGCCAGGGCCGTTGTGACCGCTGCTCCGGACTCGGATTTGAAAAGGTCGAGATGCAGTTTCTCAGCGATCTCTTCCTCCGTTGTCCCGAATGCGAAGGCCGCCGTTATCAGGAGCGTGTGCTTGCAATCCATCATCGGGGCAAATCGATTCACGAAATTTTGGAGATGACGGCGAAAGAGGCTATTGCCTTTTTTAAAGACGGTCCGAAATCCGCCTCCATCTGCGCCCCACTCCAATTGCTTTCCGACGTCGGTCTTGACTACTTGAAACTCGGCCAGCCCCTCAATGTCCTCAGCGGTGGTGAATCGCAACGCCTCAAGCTGGCTGCACGGCTTGCTGGACATGAACCTGGAGGGGCGCTCCTCATCTTTGACGAGCCGACTACAGGACTGCACATCGACGATATAGCCATCCTGCTGAAGGCCTTTGAACGTCTTGTTGCGGACGGGAACAGCATCGTGGTAATCGAGCATAACTTGGATGTAATCAAAACTGCCGATTGGGTCATCGATATTGGGCCGGAAGGAGGCGAGGAGGGAGGAAAACTTGTCGTTGCCGGAACTCCGGAGGAAGTGGCTGCCCATGAAGGCTCCCACACAGGCCGTTATCTCAGGGAAGTCCTTGCTGGGCGTCCACCTCTCCGCCTCGAAGCAGCCCTCCCTCCAATGGGCATTCCAGCCTCCCGCTCCATCGAGATCAGGGGAGCCCGCGAGCACAATCTTAAGAATGTCTCCCTCGACATCCCCCGTAACGAAATGGTGGTGGTCACCGGATTGAGCGGCAGTGGCAAATCGACGCTAGCTTTCGATATACTCTTCGCCGAAGGACAACGACGTTTTCTAGACAGCATGTCGCCGTACGCGCGGCAATTTGTGGAACAGCTGGAGAAGCCGGATGTCGATCGAATCGACGGACTTCCACCCAGTGTGGCCATCGAACAGCGCATCACCCGCGGTGGCGGAAAATCGACCGTCGCCACGGTGACCGAAATCCACCAGTTCCTCCGCCTCCTCTTTGCAAAACTCGGCACACAGCATTGTCCCGACTGTCATGTTCCTGTCCAGAAAAGCTCCCTCACCGCAGTTGCTGCGGAGCTCGAAACCATGTCCAGAGAGACTCCGGTGCAACTCTTTGCACCCCTCATACGGGGCCGCAAGGGATATCACAGCGATGTCGCCCGATGGGCCGGCGATCACGGATTCACCACCCTCATTGTGGATGGGTTTCCTGTCGAGGTTGCCGACTTCCAGCCGCTGGAGCGCTTCAAAGAACGNNTCAACTTCAAAGAACATAGTATCGACGTCCTCGTAGGAACAATTGAGAAGGATGCAGCCAAAGGCATTCTGGATCTCGCCAGACGGGCGCTCGAAATCGGAAAAGGTACCGCCAAGGCAAGGCCATCTCCCATTGTCGACAAGGACGACAAGTCACCCAAGGAGAAGCTTGCCAAGAGTGCGAGATCCACAAAAGGGAAAGCGAAGGCTATCAGTGCTCTGCAGCAGGAATTTCGCATCCTCAGTTCCGAGATGAACTGCCCGGATTGCGGACGTTCCTTCGAGGAGCTTGATCCGAGGCTCTTTTCATTTAACTCCCCCCACGGGTGGTGCGAACATTGCCGGGGNNGATCTTGCCGCTGAGAAATCATTCGAAAACCGAGAGGAAGGTGAAACACGCCCATGCCCTGTCTGTCAGGGAGATCGGCTTAACCCCGTTGCCTGTGGAGTGAGGATCGAGAATGAGAGCATCGCCTCCTTTTCAGCACGTTCCGCCTCGGATGCCCTCTCGCTCATCACGGGATGGAAGTTTGC
>PLEU01000119.1:0-8540 GCA_003136515.1 Spartobacteria bacterium | reverse complement strand
AAGACCCTCAGCGGAGGAGAATCCCAGCGCATCCGTCTTGCGGCCCAGCTCGGCTCAAATCTCCGAGGCGTTCTTTACGTACTCGATGAACCCACAATCGGTCTTCATCCCCGTGATAATACACGACTCCTGGACGCCCTGGAGGAACTAGCATCCCAAGGCAACTCCCTGCTCGTCGTCGAACATGATGAGGAGACCATGCGCCGCGCAACGCGGATTATCGATCTCGGTCCGAAGGCCGGCACGCACGGAGGAGAAATCATCGCCATGGGAACCATGGAAGAGGTGATGGACACCCCTCAGTCCCTGACCGGCAAATTCTTGCGAGAGCCGCCTGTTCATCCGTTGCGCGGCTCCCGTCGGCCCATCAAGGAGGTCAGCCACTGGTTAGAACTCAAAGGCGCTAAACGCCACAATCTTAACGGAGTCGATGTCTCCTTTCCTCTTCAACGTCTTACCGCCATCAGCGGGATCAGTGGATCCGGCAAGAGCACACTCCTTCGCGGCGTTCTACTCCCCGCAGTGGAGGAATCACTCATTCGCAGCGGCCGCCGGAAAAAGACTGGCCCTCAGTATTGGAAATCGCTCAACGGCTCCCAATACCTCTCGCAGGTGATCGAGGTCGATCAATCGCCAATCGGCAAGACCTCCCGATCCACACCCGCCACCTACCTGAAAATCTTCGATGCCATCCGGACGCTCTATGCGGGACTTCCCGAGGCGCGGCTTCGTGGCTACACCAGCAGCCGTTTCTCCTTCAACAACCATGGCGGCCGCTGTGAAACCTGCGAAGGGCAGGGCGTCATCAAGCTGGAGATGAACTTCCTACCCGTCTCTTACATGCCCTGCGAGGACTGCGGGGGAACCCGATTTAACCGCCAGACCCTGGAGGTCAGATATGACGGAAAATCGATCGGCGAGGTCCTTGCCATGACAGTCGAGCAGGCGGTTGAATTCTTCTCCGCACACCCCAAGATCCGCCGTCCGCTGCGACTACTGGTGGAAACCGGCCTTGGCTATCTGCGTCTTGGACAACCGAGCCCGACGCTCAGTGGCGGCGAGGCACAGCGCATCAAACTCGTCACCCAATTAGCGCGAGGAGGCTCCTCCGACCGCCCCCGGATGACAAAGAACGGGGGTACTCTTTACATTCTGGAAGAACCGACGATTGGACTTCATGCCGCTGATGTGGAACTGCTTCAAAGCGTCCTCCACCGCCTCGTGGATGAAGGCCACACGGTCATTGTCGTCGAGCATCACCTTGACCTGATTGCCGAAGCCGATTACCTCATCGATGTCGGCCCCGAGGCGGGTCATCGCGGCGGAAACATCGTGGCTGTTGGAACTCCTGAAGAGGTGGCAAAGAGCAAATCAAGCCGCACAGCACCCTTCCTAAAAGAAGTTTTGGGACGAAAACCGAAAGTCAAAGAGGCTATTACGGTATAGGAGGATGCGCAGAAGTCCGGATTCTGGATCCTTCCTTTCGGTATCAATTTTCGAGATTCATGTTTTTCAGCAGCTCTTGCTTTCAGTCCGTCTAATTCTTATATTCTTCGGGTGGCGGTGGACGACCGCTGGAATGAAACAACCATTCATTCTGGAGGAAAGTCCGGACACCACACGGCAGCATACCGCGTAGAATACACGGGAGGATGGGACGAAAGTCTCGTTCGACGGAAAGTGTCACAGAAAACAGACCACCTGGGTTCAAAACTCCGCAAGGAGGGTTGAGAACAGGTAAGGGTGAAAAGGCGGGGTAAGAGCCCACCGCCCTGCGAGTGATCGCAGGGGCACGAAAAACCCTATGCGGTGCAAGACAGAACAGGGGAAGAGGCCGCCGGCTTCGCTATCCGACCACTGGTCGGGCAATACCCCGGGTAACGTCGCATCCGTCGCAAGACGGACGGGAGTCACAGTTCACTGATGTCTCCTGAGAGAAATGGCCGTCCACGCCGGAGCAATCCGGCGAGACAGAATCCGGCTTATAGCCGTCACACATGGCGGGGGTGGGTCTTAATATGACTCACCCCCGTTCCTTTTTGAAAAAATGTAACTTGCACAGCCATAATAGCTGGAAAGCAACACTCAGGCAAAGAGCCCTCCATCAGTGTCGTCCCCTTCCGGGAGCTCTCCTGAAGCAGTCCTAGGAAAAACTCATCCTAGAAGGGGATCTCCTCCGAGGAACTCCCAAAAGCCGCAGAAGAAGCGGGATCCGCCCTGCTTTCACTGGATCTCCAGCAGGCCACAGAATACCCCCGACTTCCGAAACTCGCCCACAAGTATCCCTTCGAGCGGATGCTCGTATGGCAGGCGATCTGCTCAGACTCGACGCTTCTCTCCAAAGATCCTGAGGTCAAGGCATACTTGGGTCACCGGCTTAAGCTGCTGTGGTGATAAGTATTACCTTCCCATAGGTGTGTCTTGTATACTGCGATCGGGCAACAACACCGTACTGCGCGAAAAGCGCAAGTCTCCTGCTACTTGATGCGGAGGATGTGGGCCACCCTTTTTGCCGGATCGAGCGAAACGAAGTTCCTTGCTCCGTGCCACAAGAATACTTCTCCCGTAAGGAGATCTTCAACTTGATACCAGGTATTCGGAGGAATCCCCAGATCTCCTGTCGGAACATCGATCCAGCCGCTCTGGGAATTGCGGAAGTCGGTCGTGACAACGACGAGCACTTGGTTGGAGCGATCCGAGGAGGTCTTTCGATAAAAGAGGATCGCGGGGTTTTCGCTTCCGGCGAACGCGAGCATATTGGTTTGTTGAAGTGCACGGTTCTCACTGCGGATCTCATTAAGGCGGGTGATGAGCGGCTTAATGTTGCCGGGGGCATGCCACTCACGCCCCTTGTACTGGTATTTTTCCGAGTCGAGATACTCCTCCCGACCAGGCAGCGCAGCACTCTCGCAGAGCTCAAAGCCACTATAGATCCCGTAGATACCGCTCAGTGTTGCGGCCAGAACAGCCCGGATCATGAACGCAGGACGCCCCCCCTCTTGGAGATAGAAGGGGAGAATATCAGGGGTATTCGGGAAAAGATGTGGCCGGAAATACTCGCGCATCTCGCCATGGGTGAGTTCCGTGAAATATTCCTCCAACTCGGAACGATTGTTGCGCCAGGTGAAATAAGTGTAACTCTGGGTAAAGCCGACCTTCGCCAGCACCCGCATCATTTTCGGACGGGTAAAGGCTTCACTCAGGAAGATGACATCGGAATACTTCGCCTGCACTTCAGAGATCACCCATTCCCAGAATGCGACGGGTTTGGTATGCGGATTATCAACCCGGAAAATCCTGACCCCCCTCTCCGCCCAGCAGAGCAGGAGATCGCGGAGTTCATTCCAGAGGGCTTTCCACTCCGGATTATGAAAATTCAGCGGATAGACATCCTCATATTTCTTGGGAGGATTTTCTGCGTACTTGATCGATCCGTCAGGACGGTGAAAAAACCACTCCGGGTGTTCCTTCACATACGGATGATCTGGAGAACAGTTCAGGGCAAAGTCGAGAGCCACCTCCATTCCACGGTTCTTGATTTCACCGAGCAGCCATTCAAAGTCCGCAAGACTGCCAAGTTCCGGTTCCACTTCGCGATGGCCTCCAGCAGGGCCGCCGATGGCATAGGGAACTCCAGGCTCGCCCGGCGTGCAGATGAGTGAATTATTAGCCCCTTTACGCGCCGTAATGCCAATCGGATGGATGGGTGGAAAATAGATGACGTCAAATCCCATGGCCTTTGCGTCATCGACTCGCTCAAGGCATTCCCGAAAGGTAGAGCCACTCCCTGTTTTTCCCTCCGCAGAGCGTGGAAAAAATTCATACCACGACGCAAATCCCGCGCCGGGTCGATCCACCCGGACTTTCTGATATGGTCGGTAGGTTGTGGAGAGCGAGCGGTCCGGCCATTGCTCCATCAGGGCAATCAACTCAGCCTTTGTCGCCACCGCGACCAGTCCTTCAGGTTCGGCTTCTAATGCCAATGTTGCAGCGTACTCCGCCAGTTTCATGCCGGCGGGATCCTTCCCAGCACGCTTGGCGGCTTCCCTTACAAGAGCAGCTCCCTCCATTGTTTCGGATGGAAGGCTTTCCGCCCCCCCCCTGGTTTTCTTGATCACCTCCTCAATCCAGGAACCGAAGGCGTCACCCCACGCCTCGATCGTATACTCAATGAATCCGATAAATCCATTGGCCCCAGCAGAGAAACTCCCCTTCCAACGGTCGTTTTCCAGCAAACTCATCGGCGTCTCTTTCCATTTTTTTTCACCAACAGGTCGCCACTTCAAGACGGCTAGCACCACATCATGCCCTTCTTTGAAAATATCGGCGTAAATCGTGACTTCTTCCCCGGAAATTTTCTTGATGGGATAACGTCCACCTTCGATTTGCGGTGCAAGATTTTTGATGACAACAGTTGGGAAGGATGTACTCATGGGAGAAAAATCAGACTTCGACGGTAGATGATGCCTTAAGATTTTCCAGCAAAGCGGCCAGTTCGTCGAGCCGATCGTCTGAAGGAAGTTGCCCCATGGCTTCGCGCAGGCGTTCGAGGGCTGGT
Organism: Spartobacteria bacterium; assembly: GCA_003136515.1. The sequence goes on along the minus strand of PLEU01000119.1, from coordinate 3,982 downwards.
GCCACATGGGCACGAAAGGCATGTTTTCCCTTATGAATGCTTAGAAAGCCATAAGCTCCCAGAGCCTGCATGAGACGCTGAACCGCAGCTTGCCAGAAAAGTCGTTCGAAATTTTCTCTGTCCCGTGCACTATCCTCGGCAAGCAACTGGTGGTAGAAAGACAGGAGGGACGAACGCTCTCCGGTGGGGATCGTGACGTAGGGATCGCAAAGCAACGAAGCCAGATCGTAATGCATAAGACCAGGACGCATTCCCTGAAAATCGATAAACCAGGCACTCCCGTCACGAATCATGATGTTCTGGGATTGAAAATCCCGATGCACAAGCTGCGGCGGATGGGCAGCCAAATTGGAGGCCAGATGACTCAACCCTTCTCCCCTTAGGAGAGCGGTTCTTTTTGAATCGGAAATTCCAAACAATTCTCCGAGGCAATATTTGGCAAAATATTCCTGCTCCCAACGGTAGAGCCGCTCGTCAAATCCAGGTTGAAGCTTCAACCCGTTTTCAGCAGCGCTCTCTGGCCGGATCCGGTGCAGTAGAGCCGCTCCTCGCAGTACGGACTCATAGAGGGGACGTCTGATATCCCAGGGCTCATTACGTGATGCCCACAGATCCTGTTCGCCCATGTCTTCCAGCCAGAGCAAACGCAGGGAGTGTTTCTCCGCGAGCACACGCGGAACAGGCACCCCCTGAGTGTTCAAGAATCTGGCAACCGTGGCATAGTGACTGTTTTCCTCCTTTTCACCAAGGTCCTCCACCAGGATCACTGAATCACCGTTGCTTTGGGTCATCCGAAAAAATCGCCTGCTCGACCCCCCTTTCTCGATGGGTTGAACCCCATTCGGCTGAAAATCCGGCAGCGCAGCACTCGTGTGCCGAAGCAGATCATCCGTAGTCAGCATCATAAAACATCACCCCGGTGGATTCCACAGACGGGATAGCTTTCCGTGACGATGTACCCCTCGACATGCGCACCCGATTCTACGATGGCACCGGGGAGGAGGATCGAATCACGGACGAGTGCCCCAGCCCCGATACTGCTGCCCGGCCCAGCAGCTACCATACCATTCAGAACAGCAGTTGGATCAATCCTGGCCTCTGGATGAATCGGTGTGGGCCATTCTGGATCTGCAAGATAACCGGGACGATTTGCAGGATCGGCCAGAAGATGGTGGGCCTTCAGATACGCTGAGGGAGTTCCAAGATCCATCCAGAGTCCCTCTTTTAGAAGCATTCCTCCGATTTTCTCACCGGCACGAAGGGCTGCAATCAAGGAGTCGATGAGCGAGCAGGGGCCTTCCTGCGGCATCCAGTCAAAAATGGATGGCTCAAGCACGGCGATACCTGAATAGACAGCAAGTCCACCGTTTTGCCCCCCGAGCTCATTCCTCACATCCACCACCCTCCCAGAATCCGGATCAAAGAGGACATTCGCCACTCCTCCCTGCTCTCTCAGCAGAAGAGTTGCCATCGCACCTGAGTTGCGGTGCCTCTCCAGTAGATCAATCAGCGGCAGGTCANNGAATGTCACCATTGTAGAGAAAAAAAGTCTTTTCTCCGAGTGCAACACGGGCATTGCGCATTCCCCCTCCCGTATCGAGCAAGAGCGGTTCGTGAAATATCTGCAGAGAACGCCCCCGATAAGTTGGGTTAGTCCCGAATGTCTCCGCGAAAGACTCTGGGTGATAGTGTGTATTGAGCGCCAGCGTCCCGGCACCGGCGGCAATCAGGCTGTCGAGAGCAAAGGTTACCAGGGGTTTATGAAATATCGGCACCAGTGGCTTCGGCAACTTATCTGTCAGGGGCCGCAGGCNNCTTTCCAAGCCCAGCCGCAAGGACAAAGGCTGCTGGAGAACTTCCCAGCCTCGCCCCGGCATCCTTACTCATGCGTCGTGAAGTAATAACGCATTGGCACCATCCCGCTCTGGCGGAATCCGTGGTGTTCATAGAACGCCCGCGCCTTGTTTTCCAGCTTGTCAGTGAGTAGGGTGACGCGAAGAAAACCCTTCTCCTTTCCATAGCCTATGGCATGGGTGATCAGGCGTCCGCCATAACCCTGTCCGCGATGATCCCTGTGGATTACAAGATCCTCCAGAATCAGCACGAATCCTCCTTCAGCCGTGCTAATCGTAATCAGCAGATTGATCATTCCGATAATTCTATCCCCATGTCGGAGGACAAAAATCCGACCCCGGCTCGGCTGCTCCAAAATCAGGCGCAAACCCCTTATTTGCTTGTCACGGTTGGGAATAAAATCGTCCTCCTGCGAGAAGAGATCGTACAGCAGATCGGCCAGTTGCGGCAGATCGTCGAGGGTTGCAGGTTCAATGAGGAGTTGATCGGGCATCATTATTGAGCGGGTAGTACCAGCCATTCCCTTTATGGCATGTCCCTTCGCCTCTGGCACCATGAATGTTAAAGCCCATGATTTGGCACTCTTGGCATACAATCCTAAAAAAAATAATCGCTCTTGTAGAAAAGACCGCAATCAGATAACGCAAAGTTTGGGATGAACTACAAAAAATTTGCTGCCCTGTGTTTTCTAGGAGCCTTCATCTGTCATCAGACTCAGGCACAAACCACTTTCAGCCCCAACCCTGCCACCAGTAATTGGAACAATCCCAACGACTGGATTGGTGGAGTAACTCCCACCAATGGTAGCTCCTTGGTTTTCACCAATTCCAGCATCACCGCGCTGACGAATGACTTCTCTGGTGATGTCTTCGCCGGCATCACCTTCACCCCAGGTGCCAGTGCTTTCACCATCAATGGCAACGCCTTTACTCTCAGCGACGGTACCGGCATCACCAACAACAGCACGGCTGGCCAGATTTTCAACAATCCTATCACACTCGGCAGCAACACCGGTATCAGCCAAACGTTCGCCACAACCGGCGGAGGAGGCAATCTCATCCTCAACGGAGCCCTTTCCGGAAGCAACGGCCTCACATCTATTGGCACCGGCACCACGATCCTTACCGGAACCAACACTTACATAGGACCGACGGCGGTGAGTTCGGGAACTTTGGAATTTAACTCGAAATACGCCCTCTATGATGGAAACACTAGCCTGTGGACAGCGGCAAATCTGACTGTCTCAAATGGGGCAACGGCGATCTTTGTTGTGAATTCGACCAACAACAACGCATTTACCTCCGGACAACTCGTTCAACTCAACGGGCTTGGCACAGCCTCGAATGGATTTCTCAGCGGATCCTCACTGGGGATCGGACTGAACGGCGGAACCTTTTACAATACGGCTTCCTTGAGCAATCCAAATGGAGGGTTGAACGTCCTTGGTCTGACTGTGCTCGGAAGCGGCACGAATTATGTCTATGGCGTCAATAGCTACACGGGAACCACGCTGCTGGAGGGTGGAACGACCATCATTGAGACCTATGCTGTACTGCCCGTAGGAAATGCCAGTATCAGTAATGTCCAGATGATCATAACCAACGGTGCCATTCTCAATGACAATAACGGCGCCATCGGCAACAGCAGCGCTTCCTCCAATGACTCCGTGCTTGTAACGGGCACTAACGCGAGCGGGACTCCCTCTATCTGGACAAACAACTCTAGTTTCTATGTTGGCCAGGCCGGGAGCAGTAATTCCCTAACCGTCTCCAACGGAGGCTTTGTCAGCAGCTTCGGCACTGAGATCGGCGTTTCAAATACCGCTTCGAATAACTCCATCCTAGTCATCGGTTCCAGCTCCGTTCTGGCCGACTTTAGCAGCACGAACACGGTCGGTTACAATGGATCGGAAAATAGTCTGGTGGTTTCCAACGGGGGTACGGTGGCTGGTGGCTACACAATCGTTGGCTACAACACCAATTCCTCGAATAATTCGGTGGTGGTGACTGGGGCAGGATCGCTTATCACAAATAACGCCTCGATTCAATATGTGGGGGATCCCACTCCGACGACTGCCGGTGCCGTTTATGTCGGCTACTACGGTTCCAGCAACAATCTGCTAATCTCC
>PLEU01000036.1:18184-19179 GCA_003136515.1 Spartobacteria bacterium | reverse complement strand
TCCTTCGGTGCCGACCAGACTGGCTCCGGGCAGTTTCAATATGACGCCTGCTTGGCTCCCAATATTGCCGGTCCCAACAATACGGCTGACTGGGTAACTGCAGTTAATGGCTACGGCAGCGGCGATCCGGAGGGCAATGTCGGCTTTTTCAATGGCAGCCACCCTGTCAATGGAAGCATCACCTGGCCCTATGTGGGGGCTCCGACCAATGGCAGCTACCAGATTCATGTCTGGTATGCCAACGGGTCAAGTAACACCCTGGCCATGCCAATGACTGTCAACGGGGTTAATGTCGGCACCGTACAGTTCCCGCCTACCGGTTCTTGGACAAGCTATGTAAACGGCAATGGTCTCTATGCCAATCTGACGAGTTCCAACAATACGGTAACCCTCAGCGTGCTGAGCCCCGGACTGGGAGCGCCCGTCATCCAGGCACTTTATGTGCCAACGGCAACTCCTTCAGCTCCAGCAGCACCGACAGGACTCACCGCCAAGGCCAATACCAATGCGCCGCAGAGTTCCATGATGAGCTGGATCACGATCAATTGGAATCCGGTCTCCCAGGCAAGCTGCTACAACATCTACCGCAATGGCCTGCCCATTGCCAAAAATGTCACGGCCACAACCTTCACCGACACCCATGTCCTTGGAGCTGGAACCAGTGAGACCTATGAGGTCAGTGCATACAACCAGGCAGGAGAGGGAAGCTCAGCCAGCGTCACAGGAGTGGCTAGGCAGGCTACACCTTCTTACTGCAATGCAACCGCTGGAGCAAACGAGGTGGTTGTAAGTGTCCCTTCTACCCCCGGGGCCACCTCATACACCTTCTCTCGTTCCACCACGAGCGGAGGGCCTTATAGCACGCTAGCGACCACCACGAATACGAGCTACACCGATACGGCCGTGACCGATGGTACCACCTACTATTATGTGGCCACGGCCTCCAATGGAATCACCCAAAGCTTCCCCACCACACAGGGGAGTGCGGTGCCCTA
>PLEU01000036.1:132-18153 GCA_003136515.1 Spartobacteria bacterium | reverse complement strand
AGTGGGGTCTATACCGACACCGGCGGAACCGCCATGGATAGTGCCACCACAGCGCTGATGGAAGATTATGCCTATGGGAATGGTGCTTCCGTGACGCTCAATCTGACGGGGCTTACCAGTTACCGTGGAGCCAATGTCACCGTGGTGGTTTATGCTGCCGGGGATAACTCTGGTCAGGGAGCTTCTCTAAGCCTGAGTGGAGCAACCGGGGGTAACTCTGGAAGTGCTCTGAGCACAACGGCCACCTCACGCCAAGTCAGCGCGGGTAATGGGGTGGCCTACCAGACATACACAGGAACCCTCAACAACGGCACCCTGACCATTAATGCCTCAGTGCTATCAGGTCAGAGCTTCACAGTCGTCAATGGCATCCAGATCTATCTGACCCATCCCTAGGAATGGGCCAATAAAGCTGGCTTACCAAAGCTAGATAAAGCAAACCACACCCTCTCTGTGATAAAAAGTCACAGAGAGGGTTTTGCTTTGGAGAATTGCTAATTAAATCGCATCAAGTCATTGTCGTATTTATTCCGTTTTTACAGCAGGGGAGGGCGCTCTATTTCTTGATCTATAATTCTGAAATTACTGAGTTTCAGATAAAGAAATAATTCCATTTCACTTGTTAAATATTAAATATAGTTTTTTTTAATTATCTCTGGATGAGCCTGGAAGTTCATTTGTTGTCCAAGGGTTTTACAATTTCAATATTCTATTTAAAATCGTTTAAAATGAAGACTTTCCGCCTTTTATTTATAGTTACTTCTACTTCTTTAACAGGGCTATTCATATCTGATTTAGCTATACAAGGAGCTACGATAAACTGGTCAGGAGCAGTAGGATTTAACGGTCTGACGACAGGACAGATATTTACCAACACTCCAGGCACAATAGTTGGAGCAGTAGGATTTGGGATTGAAGAGCCTGTGTTGGTAAACTTTGCAACGAACTATGCCCCTGTACTATTTGACATCTTTACTGATCCTACCGTTGCCAGCGTGTCAGGTAGCAATGGTATTGCATACGGAACTGGAACCTTTCCTGCGGGAACGGCCTACACAACAGGAAACACGAACTTCGACTCAGTACTGGATAATTTTGTCTGCAACAACAAGATGCTGACAATCAATCTGATAAATCTGGTGCCCGGGGCCACCTATTCTGTGCAGCTCTTTTCTGTGGATGATCGAACGGGAAGTGTCAGCAATACAGTAAGCTTTCAGAATCCCACCAACGGAGCAAATACCAGCAGCACATTTGCCTCGGGAACCAATGCCTATATGCTGGGAACATTCACCGTGCCGACAAACAGTACCGGTTCGCTGACCAATTTCACTATCCAGCAGAATCTCTCTAGCACTAATGGAGTCGTCAATGCTCTGGTGGTTCGTGCCGTTTCTTTTCTCCCCTCCATTAACTTCACGCAGCAGCCGCAGCCGACAAGCAATGATGTGGGTGGCGTGGTGAGCTTCTCCGCTATGGCGACGGGACCGACCCCACTGGCACCTCAGTGGCAGTACGGCCCATCTGGGGGGCCCTACACCAATCTGACCAATGGCAGTCACTATTCGGGGGTCAACACCTATAGCCTGACCATAAGCTATGTGGTGCCAGCCGACGCCACCAATATTTACCTTCTCAAGCTTACGAGCGGCACCAATACCGATCTAAGCAAACCAGCCTCCCTTGCCGTTACAGGTAATGCAGGAGTAACCAATACAGTGACCAACGGAGGGAATATTCAAACAGCCATCAACGCTGTCTCGAGTGCCGGCGGAGGCATGGTTATTTTAGGAGCCGGCACCTACACAGAAAACATCACCAATGCCCCGTATGTGACATTAAAAGGGGATGGATCCAACAACACGACCATTGTGGGTACAGTTACGGTGGCTTCCTATTCCACCGTTGAAGATTTGAAAATTGATTTGGAAGTCTCCGCAGCAGCCTACTCAGAGGGAGTCGCGGTGCCCGGGGATGGGATCTTCGGTGGTAACTACAACAACGACACCACTAACACGACCATCAACAATGTGGAGGTAACCGGCGGTAATATCGGGATGCAACTACTCGGCATTAATGGCTGCTTTGTCAACGGGTGCAACTTCCACGATAATGGGGTCGGCTTCTCCCACAGCATCTACTTTACTGGGGATTACAATGTCCAGATGAGCAACAGTTTTTCCGGCTGGTGCTACACCGGAGACGGAGCCCATCTGGATTTCACAACGGCTAACTACACATTCACCCAAGATGAGATGGATGGATGCTCTCAATACGGTATTCTCTGTCAAGGAGGTACCGGAATCACGCCCAACCTGAATGTCACCGGATGCGTATTCAAGTATAACGGCATCCTGGATACCAATAATGGTTCCGGTATTTTTACCGATGGGGTAGGCAATATTCTCAGCTCCAGTTTCTGGTTCAACGACGGCTATGCCACGGTGATCAACCAAAGCGTCTCAGTGGCGGATGTAATTTCCTTTGGGAATGTGCTCGGAGACATCTGGACACATGCAGCTCTTGGCCCATATCTCAATGCATCCTCCTTTGTGGGCAACCAGTATTTTGTACAGCAGGCGGTGGGAGTTAGCGGCCCTAATAATACCGCCGATTGGACTACCAACTACGGAGGCAACACAGTGGGATCTGTGGATTTCAATGCAAACCACTCGGTAAATGGAGCCATCACATGGCCGACGGTCAGCGCTCCAAGTGCTGGTAGCTACCCGATCAAATTTGTCTACTCCAACGGATCGAGCAATACACTCGCAATGCCAGTTGAAGTGAATGGAGTTTATGTCGGCACTGCCCTGTTCCCACCTACCGGAGCCTGGAACACGTACTTGACCAACGGCATCAATGCCAATCTAAGCAGTTCTAACAATAGTGTAACGCTGAGCGTACTGAGTCCCGGACTAGGGAGTCCCGAACTGAGCGAGATGATCGTGAATGCATCGATGCCTTCGGTTCCCCTAGCGTTGACAGGTCTATCAGCCTCGGCCAATACCAATGCACCGCTGAACGACTGGACAACTTGGATCACCCTTTCGTGGAATCCCTCATCGACGGCCACCTATTACAACATCAAACGCAATGGCGTATGGATTGCTACCGGAGCCACCAACACTACCTTCATCGATAAGCATATTCTGGGGTGCAATGTGACCAATAGTTACAGTGTGTGGCCTGTTAATGCTGCAGGGACTGGCAGCGGAGAATCAGTCACAGGAGTTTCCATTACAGGTTTCCCAGCCACTCTCACAGCGACAAGCGGACCACACCGAATCTCATTATCATGGAGCGCTCCAACAAATCCTCCAACCGGTCAATTTTATACAGTTTATCGTTCGAGCACGACAGGAGGCCCCTATAAGAAAATCGCAACCACCCCTAATAATTCCTATACAGATTTAAACACTATAGTTGGAGAAACGTACTACTATGTGGTTACAGCTTGTAATGGGATTACGATGAGCACATATTCTCCACAGGCCAGTGCGGTGCCCTATGTGCCCTATTCAGGAAGTCCTATCCTCATTGATGTGGATCTCGGTACTGGAGCCACTCAGAATGGTGCCGCAGTGCTGGGAACCAACGGTGATCACTGGAATGCAGTGAGCGCTACAACAAGTAGAATCATTAACTCGGCGGGCACCACGCTCAGCGGGGTAGCGCTGAGCCTGAGTGCCAATGGGCTCTACACCGACACGGGAGGAACCTCCATGGACAGCAACACTACGCCCCTAATGGAAGATTATGCCGATGGGTACACATCTGGAACGGCTAATGTTACAATAAGCATGACCGGGTTAAGCAGCTACCGTGGAGCCAATGTAACCTTGGTGGTGTATGCTGCCGGGGATGCCTCTGGTCAAGGAGCTTCTCTCAGCATGAGCGGAGCCACTGGAGGCAATTCCACAAGCGCCCTTAGCACTAGCGCTACATCGAGGCATGTCAGTGCAGGCAATGGTGTAGCCTATCAAACCTACAACGGAACCTTGAACAATGGAATCCTCACAATCAATGCCACGGAGCTTTCCGGGCAGAGCTTCACGGTGATCAATGGTCTTCAACTTTATCTTACGGCCCCATAAGCTATAGAAGAGGTGCCTCTGCAAACGACTTACAAGGTTAAACAACTCAGCCACCCCCCTCAAAATGATGAATGTCACAGAGAGGGTTTTGATTTGGTTAACTCAATTTATAATATGAAGATTGGCAAGGCGGTCTCTAGATTTCTCCAGAGCAGGAAAGATTCTCTGAATCGGCGAAGGAACTAACCACAACGATAACTTTTATAGTTCCATCAAACATCACTAACCCTATCGGACATGCTCGTCAGCCTGCTTGATTCGAAGATCGTGGCGAATCCAGAAGACTTGATGATTAGTGTATGCCAAGAAAAAATAATGCTGCTGCCAGCCAGCTCAAAACATTTTTTTGCAACTTTCCAGACAATCGCGTGTTTTACTCATTGATGAAATCACACAACCCCAAACACCTTATCGCTGTTCCACTACTCTCACTGTTGCTATTGGCCCTTCCGGGGCTGAAGGCCCAAACGGATTCAGGAACCAATTCAGCAAGCCAGAGCACGGGCACAAATCAACCGGCGGCCGAAAGTTGGCACCATCATTGGCATGGCGGAGCAGGCTTTGCTAACCTGACACCTGCGGAACGTCAGCAACTCAAGGCGGACTTCGAGCAGATCAAGGACAATCCGCAGCTTGTTGCCGCCAAACAAGCCGTGCAGCAAGCATCGCAGTCGCTTGAACAGACCCGTCAAACACTGCTGCTTCAAGTCGACCCTTCTATCCAACCAATCCTTACCAAAATTCAGCAGGCGCGTCAGGCAAAGCAGTCGCCTAGTGATAGTTAATAAAACAAGCACGGGATCAACTATTATGCAAATGATTCGTCTTTAGTAACGTAAGATTAACTTGTACTGAAAACGGCGTAGAAATATATCTCTACGCCGTTTTTCTTTATTTTCACACCCTTCTAGTGAAGGAAAGTTGTCCTAGATCTTCCTAAGGAAACGCTGATTTAATGGGGATGTCCTGCTAGGTGATACTTTGCGTTGAGCTGAGTTGGTGATAGAAAAGGAGGATGAATAAGCAACTGAGTTTTTCTGCGAGCGAGTATGCCGGGAAGAAGAAGGCGACCCGCAGGGAGCGCTTCCTTGCTGAGATGGAAAAGGTAGTACCCTGGAAGGAGCTTCAAGGCTTGATTGAGCCATATTATCCCAAGGGAGAAAGAGGGAGGCCGCCGATTGGGATAGAGAGGATGCTGAGGATCTACTTCCTTGCGCAGTGGTACGGACTTGCGGACGAAGCCCTTGAGGATGCCATCTACGACAGTCAGGCGATGAGGAACTTCGTTGGGGTGGATCTGGGAGGGGAGAGTGTTCCTGATGCCACGACATTGCTCAAGTTTCGGCATCTTCTGGAGGAGAACGATCTGACCCGAGCCATCTTTGAGGAAATCGCTACCCATCTGAAGGCCAAGAAGCTCCTGATGAAGGAAGGAAGCATCGTGGATGCGACCATCATCAATGCACCCTCATCCACCAAGAACGCAGAGGGCAAGAGAGATCCACAGATGCATCAGACCCGAAAGGGGAACCAGTGGTACTTTGGGATGAAGGCCCATATTGGAGCAGATGCCGACTCTGGGTTGGTACACAGCCTTGTGGCAACCTCTGCCAATGTCAGCGACATCAGCCAGACACAGTATCTCCTGCATGGGAAGGAGAAGAGAGTTCATGCCGATGCAGGATACCTTGGAGTCGAGAAGAGGGAGGAGTTTAAGGGGAGCAAGATTGATTGGCTGGTGGCGGCCAAGACGGGAAAGATGAAGGTGATGGCAGAGGGATTGAGGAAAGAAGTGCTCAGGGAATGGGAACGCCGGAAGGCTCAGATACGGGCACGGGTGGAGCATCCCTTCCACATCATCAAGAACCTCTTCAAATACCGGAAGGTTCGATACCGGGGGCTAAAGAAAAATCTGGCCCAACTTCACACCCTCTTTGCTCTGGCCAATCTGGTCTTGGCGGGCCGGATGCTTCGCAGAGCCGAAATGGCATGAAAGAGGGGGCATTTGAACCTCTGGAGGGTAAAAGCCCCCCCCTTTGAGGATGAGTGAGAGCCATGTGTAGTGCTCTGAGGTTCATTAGTAGATCTAAGACTCCAAATAATTAGCCCTTCTCTCCCGGCATCCCACCAAAAATCATCCAGATCTTGAAAATGTCCCTTTATTCAGCGCTTCCCTAGCGCTCACGCGTTTTCAATTTATCAGATTAGCACGAATGGTTCGGTTAGCACATTTACATCTTCTAACTTGATAAGTCAGCCTTGGGGGGCGGCCTTTGATTTTTCAGGCAACCTTTACGTAGCAAACTTTTACGGAGGAACGGTTTCAAAAATAGATACCAACGGCACCGTGACTACATTTGCTTCTGGCTTTGATCGCCCTACAGCCTTGGCTTTTGATACAGCTGGAAATCTGTATGTTTCCGTATGGGGTGATAATTCCATTCATAAAATAGATACCAATGGGACAGTGACTACATTTGCCTCCGGCCTTAACACTCCAGAAGGATTGGCATTTGATAATCTAGGCGATCTTTTTGTATCAAACGTTGGTAACAAATCAATTTTAAAAATAAATACAAACGGAACGACAAATACTTTTGCAGCATCTCTTGTTAATAGTCCCAACTACTTGGCATTTGATGGCAATGGTAACCTTTATGCATGCATTTGGGCTAATGGATTAGTATTAAAATTAACTCCAAATGGAACCGTTAGCACCTTTGTTAGTGGTTTATATGAACCACAGCAATTGGCTTTTGACGATTCCGGGAATCTCTTTGTGGCGAATCAAGGAAATGGAATTATTTCAAAGATCACTCCAAATGGAACGGTCAGCACATTTGCGACTAATATAAATGGTGCCTTCGGTCTAGCCTTTGCACCTCAAGCTGGGCCGAGCAGCTTTACAAATCAGAGTGTAATTCTCGATGATTTTTCAACCAATAGCAGTGCGAACTACAATATAATTGCCACTTTTTATTACTCAGGAAATTATGGTATTTCAAATGGAGCATTCGCGCCTTTTAGTTCTGGAATCGGGACTACCTATTATCTTCGCAATACAGGAGAGTATTTGGGTGCTGCAGGAGGTCAGAGCGTTTCGATTGATATCTTTGCATTGGGAACAGCCGTCAATGGAGGATATCAAGATGCAGCAGGGCTTGGGTTTTCCACCTCATTGAATTCTGATCAAAACGGGAATGAACTGCTTCTTACCCAAGACAATCCTGGTAAATACCATCTGGGAAGCCTGGGACAGGTCATTGGATCATATATCCCCAACGGTTTCAGTATTACGAACGGTCCGGCCATCTTGACGATAACACGAGAGGCTACAAACCCGACATTGCTTACCTACTCACTGACGGGTGGAGGCCTGACGCAGCCAGCGGCACAAGGTACGCTGAGCTATTCAGCGTCTGCTGGCCTTCCAGTTTATTTCGGAATGGCAGTGTCTTACGCACCTGGTGATAGTACCAACTCCATCAGGGAAGATAACCTCCGTTATTTTGTTCAAAACAACACAACTAATACGCCTGTTCTGCCAGTAATTACAAATCCAAGTTTTGAATTTCCCTATGCTGGTGTTGTTGGTTGGTACTTTAGTTATCTGCGAGTTCCAACAAATGCTGGTTGGATATTTACGGGTGTTAACGGTGGAAATGCAGGAATTGGAGTAAATGGGAGTGGGTGGAGTGCCTATCAGTCAGTAGGAACAACAAATGGTAACCAATATGCATTTCTTCAAGGTGTAGGAGGAGTGGGGGCATCAATGTCACAAGTCATCTCCAACTGTCCTTCAGGAAGCTATTCATTCTCTTTCACGACATCCCAGCGAGATAAAGTAGGACGTGACAATACGACCAATCAAACTGTTACAGTGATGGTTGATGGCACGAATGTTGGTTCTTTTACTCCAGCGGACACAAATTGGTATTCATGCCAGACGGCTCCGATATTACTCAATGAGGGCGATCACACCCTTACCTTTACCAATGTTCCGGTACCTGGAGATGCTACTATCCTCATTGATAATATTGGAATTCAGCAAGGTGACAATACCGATGGCTTTGCGCAAAACATCACGCCATTTGACGCTATTCCGAAAAAGACTTTTGGAGATCGCCCCTTTCGTGTCAAACCACCCATTGCAAGTTCGGGCCTTCCTGTGACTCTCGCCGTGGTATCAGGCCCGGCAATCATTTTGGGAGACTTAGTCACACTTACCGGCGCTGGAACTGTCACATTGGCTGCTGATCAAGGTGGCAATTCTAATTTTGCTGCGGCACCGGAAGTATTTGGAATCATTGATGTGAAGAAATTGGATCAAAAGCTATATTTTCCTGAAATTCAATCTAGGAAGCTCACGGTGACTCCTGTTGAGCTAAAAGCCCGCTCTTCATCTGGGTTGCCGGTTTCTTACAGTGTTTTCGGCCCAGCCTCAGTTTCAGATAATTTTCTGACTCTCACGGGCACCGGTAAAGTGACCGTCATTGCCTCTCTAACCGAGAGCCAGAACTATAATGCTGCCAAACCGATTGCAAGAAGCTTTGAAGTGAGACGTCGCTAGGGGCTCTTTAAGTTTTGTGCTCGGAACTTTTATGCAAAAGATAATGCACTGCTCGGTGTAGAAATCAGATCATTGTAAGGTGGTGGAAACTAAATCGACTCTGCGTGGGCCTCCGTGATCGAAATGGTGAAAAAGAGGCTTTTGAGAAAAGTTAAATCCGTTTGGTCAGAATTAGCACGTTGCGGTNNGTTGCGGTCATTTTCGCGGAGATAGACTTGGGAGTCGGTGAGGCTTTTCACGAAGTGAATGCCAAGGCCGCCGATCGGGCGTTCCAGAATAGTTTTATTGGTATCCACCTCATCCTGAGCCAGCGGATTGAACGGAATGCCGGAATCGCTGAAGCGGATGGTCAGCAGCAGGCCGTTTCGTGAGAGTTCAATGACGCAGCATTCCTCCTCGTCCTTGCCTCCTCCGTATTTGATGACATTGGTGGCCAGCTCCTCAAGGATCACATTGAGATGAAAAAGGATTTCGTCGGACAGGTGCTCCTCTTTGCAATAATCTTGGAGGAACCCCTGAAGCCGATCCAGTTCCGCCATAGTGGCCCAGAGAGTGAGTCTTGCACTTTTCCGGGAGGGTAATGCGCCAAACTCAAAAGCGACGAGAGAGACATCATCCACAAAGGAATCCGATCCCTGCTGACGGCGGAGTTCCGCGAGGACTGAATCGATGGCTCCTCCAGATTGCTTGCCTGCCAGAAGTGCCACAAAATCATCATAGCTCATCATCGGCTGAGCGGGACGATCAATTTCATAGGCCCCGTCGCTGAAGAGATAGAGGCGCGCTCCATCGGGTACCGGCACCGTGGAGGTTTCATAGACTGCAGAGGGAAAGGCCCCCACGATCATTCCACTGGTTCGCAAGATGGCGGTCTCTCCTTCGGCGCTGACCAGAACAGCGGGGGGATGGCCTCCGCAGGCGAAGGAGAGTGTGCGAGCGGAGCGCGTATAGACGCCATACCACGCCGTGAAGTACATGTCATTGTGTCGCTCCATCGGAAAGGTGGTGTTCAGACTGGAGAGGACGGCTGAGGGATCGAGAAAATCGGTTTCGGTTAGCGACGTGGTTCTGAGGAGATTCACGACGCTGACGGAGAGCAAGGCGGCTCCGACACCATGGCCGCAGACATCGAGCAGATAGAGAGCGAAGTGATCGTCGTCGAGCCAGTGATATCCGAAGGAATCTCCACCCAGTTGCGAGGAGGTCTCAAAGATCCAATCTGCTGCCACAAGACCCTTTAATTTTGGCGGGAGCATGGCCCGGGAGTAGGCCGCTGCTTCAGCGATCTCGGCAGCCATTGCGGCATTCGATTGCTCCAGATCCTTCATGGTTCTGGTCAAATCCATGGTACGGTTCTTCACGGTTTGATCGAGCGTACTGTTGGTTTCCAGCAGACGAGCCTCGCGGAGCTGGATTTCCTGGGCCATCGCCGAGAAGCTCTTGGCAAAGCGTCCCAGTTCGTCGGGTCTCTTTCCGATGCGCTCCAGAATATCATTCTCGTGGTACGCCCCTTTTTCAAAATGGGAGGCCACGACTTGGAGTTCATGGATCGGTTCGGAAACTCTCCTGGCGACGATCAGGATAACACTGAGAAGGAGAATCAGTCCGATTCCACCGATGAGAATCGACTCAATCGCGAGATCGCGGGCCTGAGCCACGATCAATCGGTAGGGGATTCCCAGCACGAGCTTCCAGCCGGTCTTATCCCCCTTCGCCCAGTAGAGGACTACGTCACTACCATCCCGGATACGGAACGATCCCGAGTCGCTGGCGAGAATTTCTTTGACTCCGGGCAATGTGCTCGATTCGGCCTTGCTGAGTCGGGGGATAGGCTTTCCTGAGACAGAATCGGGGCCGAGGATGAGGGTGCCGTCCGAGGTGATCAAGGAGGCTGATTCATGAAGATCTGATGCGGTTCCATGAATCACCTTGGAGAGGAGGGCTCTCACTCCAGAAGTCGCCTCGCGGGGCTTGCCAAATTCCCGGATGCGGATCGTCCCGATGATCTTGCTGAGCTCCTCCAAGGAGACATCGACTCCGGCTACACCGATGAAGTGCCCATCATCTTTGTACACGGGCTGGGTGATGCTGATCATCTCGATCTCTGAGCCACCCTCGGCGAAATAGGGCTGGGTGACATAGACCCCCTTCTTTTCCCTGGCACCGCGATACCAATCGTGTGCGGGGTCGTGAAAATCGTAGTTGAGCCGTGTGGCGCCCGGCCAGCTCTTGCGGTTTACCCAACGGAAGGAGTCCGGATTACGCCAGTCCTGATCATCAAGGATCATGTAGAGTCCGAAGACCGCCTGAATTTTGCAATGTTCCAGCAGGGAAGCGAGCCAGGGGACGGTCACACCTCCCTCTTTTTCATTGGCGATCTGGTTGGCTCCGATGGCCATCGGGAGCATCGCCATCCGGTCGACGAGGTTATCCATGGTGTGGATGCCATCGTGGACTTTCTCCAGGGCGTCACTGGAGGTGTGCTCGAGAAGAATCTCCCGGCTGGTGAAGTAGTTGGCCAGCGCGAGACTGATCAGGATCGCCGCTGCGCCCGTTCCGATGGCCAGGGCAAAGCGCCACCCAATCGAGCGGGCGGTGAAAGATCGGAGGGAAAGAGCCATCGGTTGTATCCTGTATAACAGTTCAGCAGGAGAGTCCCGCAATGGGAACGCTGAATCCATGAGGGGTTTTCCAAGGACATTTCTTGACGAGAGGCCCCGCCGTGTCTCTTGATTAAGCGAATTCCATGAACATCACTTTTGAAAAAGCCGGATCGCTTCTCGTCGTCATTCTTCAGGGACGCCTCGACGCCACCCACCATCAGGATGTCCGGGATGTCGTGGGTAAGGAGATCGAGTCGCAGGGGGCCAAGGGGGTTGTCTTTGATCTCAGTGGTCTCGAGTACATCAGCAGTGCCGGATTCCGGGAATTCTTCCTTCTGGGGCGGCAACTCCAGCGGAGTGGCGGAGGCCTTGCCGTCTGCGCCCTCCAACCATCTGTGAAGCAGATCTTTGACATTGCCCAGTTCCAGACTGCTTACCCNNTTCCGTAGGCTGATCCGCTGATCCTCTTGCCGCAGCGTACTGTGAGACGCTAGCGTGCTACATATGTCCGCAGCAGAGCCTCTTGTCATTGCCGGTCGGGAATTTTCCTCCCGACTCTTTCTCGGAACCGGAAAGTTTGCTTCTGGCGAAGTGATGAGTGCTGCCCTGGAAGCGAGCGGGACGCAGATTGTGACCGTGGCGTTGCGCCGTGCCGATCTTCAACAAAAGGGAGGCAAAAGCGATCCCTTCGCCAACAGCCTCGAATTCATCGATCCGGAGCGTTACCTGCTCCTGCCCAATACCAGCGGGGCGAATACCGCTGAAGAGGCCCTCCGGCTGGCGCGTCTGTCTGCTGCTGCCGGACTGCCTAAATGGATCAAGCTAGAGATCCATCCTGATCCGCGCTACCTGCTGCCCGANNCATTGGGAGCAATCGTGGTATTGAGACCCGTTCCCAAATTTCAATCATCATCGAGCAGGCGACTGTGCCCGTCATCGTCGATGCGGGAATCGGCGCGCCGAGTCATGCTGCCGAAGCTCTGGAGCTCGGTGCCGACGCTGTTCTGGTGAATACCGCGATCGCCGTGGCGGGAGATCCGGTACGGATGGCGCGGGCATTCAGGCTCGCGGTGGAAGGGGCCTCCGAGGCTGTCATCTCAGGACTCCCGATGCGTGCCGATCACGCGGTGCCGACCAGTCCGCTCACCGCCTTTCTAAGGAGTTAAAGGATCATGGCCGACGCGGTGACTCCGATGATGCAGCAGTACCATGCCCNNTACGAGATGTTCTTTGACGATGCCCGGGAGGCCTCGGCGATTTTGAATGTCGCCCTGACGAAGCGAGGGGCGGTGCCGATGTGCGGAGTTCCATATCATGCGGCCCGTGGCTATGTGGAGAAACTCCTGGCCGCAGGCAAGCGTGTTGCCTTCTGCGAGCAGGTGGGAGAGGTGAAGGCCGGGAAACTTGTCTGCCGTGAGATCACGCGCATCCTGAGTCCCGGTACGCTGGAAGATGCCGGACTGGAGGAGAAGAGTCACAACTTCACCGCCGCCGTGCTGCCCTCGGAAAAAGGAGGGGGCTTTGGTCTCGCCTTTGCCGATCTGAGTACCGGGGAGTTCCGAATCACCGAGCTTCCTTCCCTGGAGGCGCTCATTGATGAAGTGGTGCGCGTAGCTCCAGCCGAGATTCTGATTGCCGAGGGGCGGGCAATCCTTCTCCAGAATCTTCCTCTCGGCTTTCCGGGAGTTGAGGAAGTGGAGGCTTACATCTTTGATCCGATGGTTGCCGCAGAACTGCTTCTGGCCCATTTCAAGGTTCACTCACTCGATGGATTTGGCGCTGGCGATCTTCCCCTTGCAGTCTCCGCTGCCGGAGGCCTCCTCCATTATCTCACCCGCACACTCCGCCGTGATGCCTCGCATCTGAAGACGCTTCACGCCTACCGAAACTCGGAGCATCTCCTCCTGGATGCCTCGACGCAGGGGCATCTGGAGCTTGTGCAATCCCGGGCTGGACGAGGAATGACTCTCCTCGGAGTACTCGACCGGACGGTGACGCCGATGGGGGCGCGGACGCTGCGTGACTGGATTCTCCATCCGCTGATTGATCCGTTGCGTATTGCCGGGCGTCAGGATGCGCTGGGAACATTCCTTGCCGATCCTCTGCGCCTGGGCAGTCTGCGGGAACAGCTTGGAGGCATTCGTGACATCGAGCGGGCGGTTTCACGGCTCAGCCAGAATACAGGCACCGCTAGGGATCTTGGCGTCCTTGTTGCTTCTCTGACCACCCTCCCGGCGATTCAGAAAACACTCACGGATTTTAATGATGGACTGCTCGCCAACCTGGCTGCTGGATTGCAGCCTCTCCCGGAGNNCTTGCCCTTGATGAACTGCGGAATGCCTCGACGGAGGGAAAGGCCTGGATCGCAGCTCTTCAGGAAAAAGAGATTCAGCGTACCGGGATCAAGTCTCTGAAGGTGCGTTTCAATGCCCTCTTCGGTTATTTCATCGAGATCACAGCGGCGAATCTCGGGAGCGTCCCTGATGATTACACTCGCAAGCAGACCACGGCAGGCGGGGAACGCTTCATCACCCCGGAGCTAAAATTGATGGAGGGGAAAATCCTCGGAGCTGAGGAACGGGCAAGAGCCTTGGAGATCACACTTTTCCAGCAACTTCGTGCCGCCGTGTTGGGAAAAATCGTCCCTTTGCAGGAGACTGCCGCCGCTGCCGGGGCTCTTGATGCGCTGACCTCCCTGGCCGAGACGGCGCGGCTTTATGGCTATACCCGGCCAACGGTGGATGATTCGACCGTTCTGGAAATCAGGGATGGCCGTCATCCGGTTCTCGATCAGCGGGCGGGTGGAGAGAGGTTTGTTCCCAATGATACCGATCTCGATGCCGTCGCCCACCGGATGGGGATCATCACCGGCCCCAATATGGCGGGAAAATCAACCTACCTCCGTCAGGTCGGCCTGCTTACGGTGATGGCGCAGATGGGAAGCTGGATTCCTGCGACCTCCGCACGCATCGGAGTGACTGATCGGATTTTTACCCGGGTCGGGGCGAGTGATGACCTCTCTCGCGGGCACTCCACCTTCATGGTCGAGATGCATGAGACGGCGAATATTCTCCACAATGCCACGGCTCGCAGTCTCGTCCTGCTAGATGAGATCGGACGGGGAACAGCCACTTTTGATGGACTCTCGATTGCCTGGAGTGTGGCCGAGTATCTGCATGATGTGACCGGCGCACGGACTTTTTTTGCCACGCATTATCACGAGCTGCCCGATCTGGCCCGTACCCGTTCCGGCGTGCGGAATCTGAGTGTTGCCGTCCGGGAGCAGAATGACCGGATTGTATTTTTACGGAAGATTGTCCAGGGGGCGGCGGATCGAAGCTATGGCATCCAGGTGGCGCGGCTCGCAGGACTTCCTGCGGCAGTAGTGGAACGCGCGCGGGAGATTCTGACGAATCTGGAAAAAGCGGAGCTGAATGCCGAGGGGAGGCCTGCGCTCGCCGGGACACGGCGTAAATCTCCCGGTGCTCCCGATCCGACGGCGGAGCTGCCGCTCTTTCAATAAAAATAATACCTTGCGATGCAGACTGAGGAATCGCGGGAAGTTCAGAAGAACCTGAGTTTCTCTGAGGCTGTTAAGGTTTGGTTGAAGATTGGCTTCATCGGCTTTGGGGGCCCCTCGGGACAGATAGCGATCCTCCATACTGAGATTGTTGAGAGGCGCGGTTGGATCAGTGAAGAGGAATTCGTGCGGGCCTTGCAATTCTGCATGCTGCTGCCGGGGCCGGAAGCGCAGCAGTTGGCGACTTATATCGGCTGGCGGTTGCACGGGATCCGTGGGGGGATTGCGGCAGGTCTGCTCTTTTTTCTTCCGGCGGCACTCCTCCTCTGGTGCCTCAGTCTGCTTTATGTGATGGGAGAGCATTGGCCACTGCTCCATGCCTTCTTCGAGGGACTCAAGCCCGCCGTCGTGGCGATTGTCTTCTCGGCTTGCTGGCGGATTGGACGGAGAACGATCACTTCACTTCGACTGGCTCTTATCGCCATTGCCTCTGNNGTGCTTGGCTGTGGCCTCGTTGGATTTCTCCTGCCGCAGGAAAAGAGAAGTGTGGGTTTTGTTGCTCTTGAAAATCGTGCTGATTCAGGCTGGGAAAGATCGCTCCGTATTGCCTTCATCATCATTGGAATCTGGGCACTCCCCATGCTGGTGCTCTTCCTCTGGCTTGGTTCCAAGGCTCTCCCGGTAAAAATCGCACTCTTCTATGCGAAGGTTGCGGTCTTTAGTTTTGGAGGAGCCTATGCCGCCCTCTCCTATGTCTCGCTTCATGCCGTGAATGACTGGGGATGGCTGACTTCCGGACAGATGATGGATGGACTCGGACTTGCGGAGACGACGCCGGGGCCGTTACTGATCGCGCTTCAGTTTGTCGCTTTCCTCGCCGCCTATGCTGCTCCGGGTCTCCTGTCTCCTCTACTGGCGGCCACCCTCGGAAGCATCGCCGCGCTCTGGTCACTCTTTCTCCCTAGCTTCCTCTGGATCTTCACCCTGGCCCCCCACATGGAGGGGATCGCCAGGCATCGCCGGATGGCAGGAGCCCTGAGTGCCATTGGGGCGGTGGTGACAGCAGTGATCGCCACGCTCGCCCTCTGGTTTGCGGAGAGTGTTTTTTTCAAACCGGGAGCATCATTTTCCCCGGCCTGGGAGCCACTGCTCGTGGCGCTTCTCTGTTTTCTGCTACTTCAGGCAAAACGCCTTGGTATTGTGTCCCTCATTCTGCTGTCAGGGGGAATTGGTGTGCTAATGCGAATCTTTGGGTAGTTGTTGTTGATCGTGGTGATGCCGAAAAACTCCCTGTCGGCTCAGAGCCTCTTTCAGCCTTGCCAGATACTCTGTGCGGGGAATTTCCACGGCTCCAAATTGCTCCAGATGTGGCGTGATCCATTGCGTGTCGAGCAGGGTGAAGCCACCTTCCTCCAATATTTTCACCAGATACCAGAGGGCGACTTTGGAGGCATCGGTGACCCGGTGAAACATTGATTCCCCAAAGAAAGCGCCGCCAATGGCCACGCCGTAGAGGCCCCCCGCGAGCTCTCCCCCTGCCCAGACTTCGACGGAATGGGCATGACCTTCCTCAAAAAGTTCACGATAGCTTTTGGCAATGGTGCGGGTGATCCAGGTATCGTCGCGCTCGGCACAGCCGCGCAGAACCCCGTCGAAGTCGCTATCGATCCGAATCTCCCAGCCAAGTTGCTCGATCTTATGAAGTGTGTGACGCAGGCCATGCGGCGTGTGGAATTGTTCAAGCGGAAGGATTCCGCGTGGATCGGGGGAGAACCACCGGATTTCCCCGTCCGCCATCCCCATCGGGAAGATTCCAGCGGCATAAGCCTCCAGTAGAAGACCGGGCGGGATGAGGGTATTCCTTTTCATCAATGGGGAGTGCTTCTGTTGTTCCCGGTGCCTTCTCGGATTGCCTTCTTTTGCAGATCTTTTACGGTCGTCGGGTGAAACCAATATTTTTTCTCGCAGTTCTGGCTGTGGTTCTGATTCCGCTCTTGTGCTTCACCGGCTGTGCAACAGCCGAGCAAGATGCCGATAGTGTGACAGATACAGCCATTCAAGGCATCTCCGGTCAGGGCACAATCACTGCAGACAAGCCTTCCAAGGATGCCTTTGGCTCTGATTATCAGTAGGCTTGGATGTCGGCGACATTCAAAAAAATCTTCCAACCCTCCCTTATTCTCGTGCCCACTCGTTCCAAGAAATATCCCAAGTCCTCTCCATCCGTGAAGTCTATAACCTCGGAGAAGGCCGCATCGAAGATTGTTATTCTCGATTTTGGTTCACAATACACGCAGGTGATTGCCCGCCGGGTGCGCGNNGGGATCTGCTACGGGATGCAGCTTCTCACTCGTGATCTTGGCGGGACGGTGGCCCGCTCGACTCACCGGGAATATGGGAAGGGAGTGCTGACGACGGCTGGGGCTTCGCCGCTCTTCAAGGGACTGCCAAAGAAGATTGATGTCTGGAATAGCCACGGCGACCGCATTGAGAAACTGCCGAAGGGATTTGCCGCCATCGGCCAGACCGAGAATGCCCCCCACGCTGTCATTGCTGATGCCAAGCGGCGGATTTACGGAATGCAGTTCCATCCCGAGGTGCATCACACGCCGAAGGGAAAGGCGATCATTGAGAATTTTCTGCATGGCATCTGCGGCTGTCGGGCCGACTGGACGATGGGTTCGTTCATCGAGCGCATCTGCACTCAGATCCGGGAGCAGGTGGGCGAGGGGCGTGTCATTCTGGGACTGAGCGGCGGGGTCGATTCCTCCGTGGCAGCGGCGCTGATCCACAAGGCGATCGGCGATCAACTCACCTGCATCTTTGTCGATAACGGACTCCTGCGNNCCTTGGGAAGCTCAAGGGGGTCACCGATCCGGAGAAAAAACGAAAGCTGATCGGCACGGAATTCATCCGGGTATTTGAACAGGCGGCGCTCGATCTGAAGAAGTCGGCGAAGGGGTCGTCGCATCCCTTTAAGTTCCTCGCTCAGGGCACCCTCTACCCCGATGTCATCGAGAGTGTCCCGATTGGCGGGAATCCCGCCTCCCTCATCAAGAGTCATCACAATGTAGGGGGCTTGCCTGCCGATATGAAGTTCGAGCTGGTGGAGCCGCTCCGCCAGCTCTTCAAGGATGAGGTGCGTGAAGTCGGGCGGGAGCTGGGACTGCCCCGCGAGGTGGTCGATCGCCAGCCCTTTCCCGGTCCCGGTCTTGCTGTTCGGATCATTGG
>PLEU01000036.1:0-124 GCA_003136515.1 Spartobacteria bacterium | reverse complement strand
CCTTTGCCGTCCTGCTGCCGGTGCAGTCCGTGGGCGTCATGGGGGATGAGCGTACCTACGACTACACGATCGCCCTGCGCGTGGTGGAGAGTCAGGATGGAATGACCGCCGACTGGGTGCGTCT
>PLEU01000161.1 GCA_003136515.1 Spartobacteria bacterium | reverse complement strand
ACTGTATCATGAATGGAGCAGGGTCCGACGATCACCAGCAGGCGCGGGTCTTCAGCGCGTAGGATACGGCGGCATGTCTCCCGATATTTGGCGACATTCGCGAGAATCGCTGGCTCGGCTGCCAGTCGCTGCTTCACCTCGCGGGGTGAGACAAGCCGTGTGACGCCGGATACCCGCGTGTCCTCGATACGGGGTCTGGCCTCTAATGAAAGTGATTGTGTAGTAGTTGCAGTCATGCTTACTCCTCTGCGGGAGCTGATCAAGATCACCGCAGTAGGTCCGTTTTGCAATCCCTTCTTGCTGGGGCTGGATGGCGACGATAGTGGTTTTTTACTTTCATAGTTCGGGTGTCGTCCCGCATCCTTACCTCGCATGCCTTCATTCGACATAGTCTCCGAAATCGACCGGATGGAGATCGAGAATGCGGTNNCTTCGCGACACGTTTTGATTTCAAGGGGAGCAGCGCCAAAATCGAACTAACCAAGCCGGAACTGATCACCCTCACCGCTGAGGATGGAAACAAGCTAAAGGGGATCAAAGAGATCATGGTCGGAAAACTCGCGAAGCGGGGCATTGATCTTCGCAATGTCGAGCAAAAGGAACCGGCTATTTCCTCCATCGGCAACGCCAGGCAGGAATTTGTGATTACACAGGGGCTAGATGGATCCCGTGCCAAAGAGATCGTGACGGCCATTAAGGGGGGGAATTTCAAAGTGCAGTCATCTCTTCAGGATCGGCAGGTGAGGGTCTCGGGCACCAAACGGGACGAACTTCAGGCTGTTATTGCCTTCCTGCGGGGCAGGGATTTTGGAGTTGCCCTGAGCTACAAAAATTTNNAGTAACCGAGGTCGACTGCCTGTCTTCGCGCGGTTCCCCAGTCCAGCCAAAGAACTTCCGGCTTTTGATGATATCCGAGACTTTTTGCGGAACCTGTGTCTCCCAGGAGGGATCGCCCATCTGCAGGCTTGTGAGCACTTTCGTGGCAACGATGCCGAGATAGTCGAGCTTGCATCCCGCCATCGGAACGATGAATCGGTTCTCGAGTAGATATGAATAGAGAGCCCTCAGGCTTGAATCGACCTTGTAAGAAGCGGCCTCGATGATGTGCCCTTTTTCATCCTTAGTAGGATAGACATACAGCCGGACACCCTTTTTGAAGAGCCGTCCGAGACCTTCCAGAATCCCTCCATCGAGGTTTGTGTAGTATTTTTCATCGAAGATTTCTTGGAGTGTTGGAACACCTAACGGCAATCCTATGGCGCGGTCGGTGTAGCGGCTCAGATACTGTATCAAACGGTAGTACTCACCATAGTTGGAGATGAGTACTGTGCGGCCCAATGCCCCCAGCATATCGACCCGGTCCAGAAAATCCTGAAGATCCAGATGACCGCTTCGCATCAGATGCTTCATTGTTATTTCCAGAAGGATTTCGGGCTGCTCACCGTTGAGTTCCTCCTCCATGAGGAACATCGTGTGGCCACATTCGAGCATGTCGTTGGCAACATTGGTCAGCGGGCGGAAGCTACCGCGTTCGACAAGAAGAGGCTTGTGATAGAAGGCATCAGCGGCCTGAATGACTTCTCCGTCCCCACGAAAAAGAACCGCTTGAGCGAGATTCTGAGTAACCAACTCCAGGCACATGATCCGGTTATCAAGCATCGCAAAATCGGGTCCTGAAAATCGGATCACATCGATTTCGACGCGCCAGGAATCCAGATCGTCGAGCAGAGAGGCGATGAAGGCCTTGGGGTCTTTACGGAGAAAAAAAGCTCCGTAGATTAGGTTAACACCCACGACTCCGAGCGCCTCCTGCTGAGCGAGATTTTCCTCATCCAGCATGCGGACGTGGAGAATGATTTCATTGGGCTGCGTGCGCGGAGAACTCTGAAAGCGTATGCCCATCCATCCGTGTGATTCATTTTTCGCCTTGTAGGCACGAGCTGCCAC
The DNA here is from genome assembly GCA_003136515.1 of Spartobacteria bacterium. Next base: position 4,947 of record PLEU01000161.1, on the reverse strand, counting down.
AGTGTCGGCAAAGGCAAAAAAAGTTTTTTCCGAGCCGGACTTTTCGTCCAGTCGCTCAATGAGGAGGTCATATTCGTGATCGAGCATCTCGCTCAGACGCTGCCGACTGACAAANNGCCTTCTTGTTGGCCTTCATCTCAAATTGATTGATCATATAGTGATGCTTGTAGTGAAAGCGCCCTCACCTGCCCAGCCAAACAATCTTCTAATATCGGAAAGGATACCGGGCGCTGATTTTTTTCGAGAAATCTGGAATCATGATTAACGATGATCCAAGACAATCCCCATGAACCGATTTTTCCCCACGGCCCTGTTTCCTCTTCTTGGGTTGCTGATGATGCTGGGCGGTTGCGCCCACCCGCTTCCCCGGTATGAGCCGCCGTTACGCCGTGCGGCTGTGGAGAAAGTCCGGACTACGGCATACACCCAGACTGAAAGCGACCATCTTCGCTATGGAGCTAAGACAGCCCTCGGCACCCCGCTTCGTTACGGGGCCATTAACAGCGCTGCTGCTGATTGGGCCCGTTGGCCCTGCGGCACAATCTTCCGCATCCGGGCGACCGGCGAACTTTTCCAAATTGACGACTATGGCTTTGCCCTCTCGGGCCGTAATACCATAGATCTCTACAAGCCCTCCCGAAGACTCATGAACGAATGGGGTGTGCGTCGCGTGACCATCGAGATTTACCACTGGGGCAATCCCTGGGACAGTTATCGCAAGATGATCCGTGTGCGCACCTATCGCCACATCAAGCGCATGATAAAGGAAATCAATTCTTGGTTTCGCCACCGCCGCCCGCCGGAGCCTGTCGTCAAGTGGAATGGTAGTTAGGTAACGGCTGAATAAATCTCATGAAGGCAGGTGCAGGACAGAACGATGTTTTTTTTAAGTGTGAGGTTCAGAGTCCATACCCTTTTTGGTCTGGTCTTGTCCAAGTGGGCTGCACCGAAAATCACTATTATTATTAAATATGGAGAATCCCATTAGATCACGAGTGAACAAAAAAAGAAGATCTCTCCTAACTTTCACAACTCATTAAACAGGAACTACTGGCTCAACCCACTTGCCATGTTCTTTAATTAAATCAACAAGTTGTGCTACCGCTTCCCCTTCGGGAATATTAAACTTCACGGCTTGTTTGCCGACATAGAGATTCACTTTTCCTGGAGCACCCCCGACATAGCCGAAGTCGGCATCGGCCATTTCACCAGGCCCGTTGACGATGCATCCCATTACTGCAATCCGGACTCCTTTGAGGTGAGCCGTTGAAGCCTTGATCTTGGCGGTTGTCTCTTGGAGATTAAAGAGAGTGCGGCCACACGAGGGACATGCGACATAATCCGTTTTAAAGATTCGGACCCCCGCACCTTGCAGGATATTGTAGGCGAGTCGGACCGACTGGCCTGGGGCCTCCTCGGAGCGCAAGAGCACGGCGTCCCCGATGCCATCGCAGAGCAGGGAACCGAGGACGGTTGCCGAACGCAGAAGATTGGCAAGAAAGTCACCGCCTGACACCGGGGTAAGCGTATCTTTCAGAAGAATGGGGTGACGAGCATCTAACCGAGTGGCAAGCATGCGGAAGGCCACAATCGGATCGAGGGGCAGGCCGTCACGCACAGTCACAAGATGAGGGGTGTCAAAGGTGTGCAAACGCCCGGTCTCTTCCTCGGACCGAGGATCAACGAAGATCAGTGGAAGTTCCTCATAAATCAGCTCTGGCTGATAATCGCCGAGACTAGCCCTCTTGTGGGCTAGGGCCTCATCCACCCTCAGTGGCACGACCACCCGAACGGTCTGCTGTCCGCCGACCAGAAGCTGGCCCTTAACTCCCGCCAAAGTGATCTCTTTTGAAATGCGGCGGGAATATTCAAAAACCGGCCAGGGAGGGGTCAATGCAGCCTCACTAGAAACAGGCTTCACAGCATCTCCAACGCTATTATTGAAGGGATCAACTAGTTTCTGTGCTACAGGAATTTCGTGTTCGCTATCCTCCGTTAGGGAAACTCTGATCGTATCGCCGATCCCGTCGGAGAGGAGCGATCCGATGCCGATGGCACTCTTGATCCTGCCATCTTCGCCATCCCCCGCTTCAGTAACGCCGAGATGGATCGGATAGTTCCAGTCCGGGCCTTCGGTATCAAGCCTGGACACCAGCAATCGGTATGCGGCGATCATAACCTTCGGGTTGGAGGCCTTCATCGAGAAGAGCATCTGATGAAAGTCCAGTTCGCGTGCAATCCGGGCAAATTCCAGCGCGCTCTCGACCATGCCTAGTGGTGTATCACCGAAACGGTTCATGATCCGGTCGCTCAGGGATCCATGATTGGTGCCGACTCGGAGTGCGACTCCCCGTTCGGCGCAGAGTCTCACGAGCGGGGTAAAGCGTTCCCGGATGCGCTCCAACTCGGCGGCATATTCGACTTCGCTGTAGTCGCGGACATTGAATTTTTTGGAGTCCGCAAAGTTACCAGGATTGATCCGCACTTTTTCCACCCACTTCGCCGCCTCCAGAGCGGCCTCGGGTTTGAAATGAATATCGGCCACCAGCGGCACTTTGCAGTCGCGGAAATTCAGCTCGGCCCGGATGTTTTTCAGATTGGCAGCATCTTTCACCGTAGGAGCGGTAATTCGCACCAACTCGCAACCAACCGAAACGAGCTTCAGAGTCTCCTGGACACAGGCTGCGGTGTCCATCGTGTCACTCGTAATCATGGATTGAACGCGGATGGGGTGTTCCCCTCCGAATCCGATGCCACCGATTGTCACGACACGGCTCGCCCTTCGTTGGTAGAAGAAGAGATCCTCTGCATACCTACCATACGCGGCGCCTAGTGCGGCGTTACCCGCATCATTCATGGTTTAGCTGCCGGAACGGCTGGAGTTGCCGAACCGGGGGCGGAGAATGTCATCGTGTCCGGGGACTTGTCCATCAGGGAGGATCTTCGTCCTGCCACCAGATCACTTACATCAAAGAAGGTGATATAAATCATGGTGCCGATAATGAGCATGGCAAAGGCGCTCTGCACCATCTCCAGTGTTTTCTGATGGATCGGATGGCCGAGAGCCCATTCGATCAGGGCCAGTAGAATGTGTCCTCCATCCAGAACCGGGAGGGGGAGGAGATTCATGATGGCGAGGTTCACATTCAGAACCACGCTGAACCAAAGTGCTAGTTGCCATCCCATCGGACTCTGAAAGAGGAGGTAATAGATGCGCATGATCCCGACGGGACCGCTGAGTTGCTGCACGCCGATCTGGGAATGGCGGTCGGCAAGGGCGGAAATCGTCTCCCACATGGTGAGCATCCCCGACTTGATTTGGGAAAGGGGTTTGGGATGAACAAGGGTGATCATACCACGATCGTCCCATTGAATGCCGATGCGCGGCTGTTTCTCACCGTCTGGGATGCGCGGCGTCACCGTGGTGGTAAATTCGCTTCCGGCTTTTCCGCCGCGGCGGATGGTGAGCATGACGGGCGCCCCCTTGGTGGTGCTAAGGAGTTCGGCGAGGGGAATGAAGCTCAGTAGTTTCTTCCCATTAGCAGCAAAAACAAGATCACCTCTTTGAAGTCCGGCTTCAGCAGCAGGACTGTTCTGGAAGACTCTAGCGATCATCGGGGTCATCGCGGGAGTAATGCCGATCTGACGCAGATTTTTCCTTCCCCACCCATTATTTGGTTCGACATACGGCTCAACTTCAATCGTCCGGTTCTCGCCGTTCCGCTCAAAGCGGATCGGGATGACGGGAGAGGAACTGACGGCTATATTCCAAGCAACGCTGTCACCCATCCTGCCCATACCCCCAATTTTTGATACTGGATGGCCGTTGACGGAGAGTATCCTGTCACCGGGCTGGAGCCCCGCCTTCGCCGCCGGCCCTCCCTCTTCCACATAGCCGACCACATTCGTTGTCTCGGCTTCACTGACCGGCCGGCCCACATACCAGACAATGCAGGCAAACAGGAACGCGAGGCTGAGACTTGCAGCGGGACCAGCAAATGCAACGATGACCTTGTCGAGCGGCTTGGCGGGCGGCAACTCCTCGCCTTTCTGATTGCTCTCTCCTTCCAGTGCCTCCATCGGTCCGAGTTGCGGAATGGCGACGAATCCCCCTGCTGGAATGCTCCCGAGCCGGTATTCTACACCACCAATAGTCCGGGCCCAGAGAGGCTTTCCAAACCAGATAGCAAATTTCTCGACCTTGAGCCCCCGCCATCGAGCTGCTATGAAGTGGCCCAGTTCATGGACGACAATCATCAGGTTAAACAGCAGCACAACCTCGATGGCGATACCGATGACTTTTAGGAATGCAAAAAGCATGAACAGGTAAGCTTGACCGTATGGGCTAAAAAATCAACCGCTTAGCTNNGATCAATCCTGCTTCTTGCCCCACCGCCAGCGCGGTTTTTCCCCTTTGAAATAGCCTATCGCCACAAGGGCAGCTGTGAGCACTATGCAGGCAAAGACAAAATGAGCGGGGTGGTGCGGTATAAGCAGTAATACGGCGATGCCAAGAAGCAGGTAAAAGGCAATGATCACCGCCCACCCCTGCCAGCAGGAAGGGATACCCCACCCCCATCCGTAGCGCTTGGCTGGAAACCAAATTTTCTTTTCAGGAGTTTGCACGATGCTGAAAATAGGCATCGGTGACTTTGCCTAAAAGTAAAAAGATCCGATCTTCAAGGTCAGCTTCGTTTGGAGAGTAGAGTCTGCTCGTAAGCGCGGACTTCTCCCATCCAATCGCCAGGGACTTCGTTCCTCTGACAAAATTCCTCCCAGACAGCACCGGAGGGAAGGGTCTTGGATTCCTCCTGCAGGGCAAGACGTTCCCATAGTACCCCCGAATTTTCGGCTGCCCGTAGCTTTGCAAGAGGTTGGAGCAGAGCAAGCATTAACGCCTTTTGCGCGCTGCGTGTACCGATGACCCACGCGGCGATGCGGTTGATG
>PLEU01000165.1 GCA_003136515.1 Spartobacteria bacterium | reverse complement strand
CATGCCTATCCGGTTTACGCCCAACACATCAACAGGTGGTGTAGATGAGAAGAATTTCACCGCCGTTTCGCCACAACCAGTTGCGGCGTTGGGTGCCAAGCGGATAAGCAAGGTTTTAACATACTCATTATCTATGAATTTTAATGAAAAGATCCCATTTTTACTATAATCAAAATGTTATTTCGAAGAACTAATAACGATGTTGCCTCTATATAATAAGCATGCTTATCCGGCTAACGCCCAACACATCAACAGGTAGTGTCGATCGCATGAATTTCTCCACTCATTTGCCATAAGCAATTTCGGCGATGGATGCGAAGCGGATAAGCACGATAAAAAGTTCCACCTTCTGAGCTGAAAACCAATCACCCATACCTTGTTGATGAATCTGGGATTGATGAATATCTTACCATCAATCCTTTAAAACCAATTGTCTCAAGTATTATAGAGAGTAATGCCGAATAAACGGTTGCAAGTTGGGGCTCTTGTGGTGACTGTGTGGTGACTAACGCTCTATGGCATCCCTCGTCAAAGATGTTCGCTCCCCATATTACTGGGCTCGCTTTCGCGATCTAACTGGGCGAGAATTTACACGATCCACTAGAGAGAAGAATAGGGAGAGGGCTCTTGAGGTTGCTTTGCAGATGGAGAGTCAGGCGAGAGAGGCATTTCCGCTAGAATCCACCACGCCCTCTCCTTCAATATTTCTGCTCCCAGACAACTATTCAGCCTCTCCTGGTTCTAACCCTGAAACACGCTCCATCACCGCCGAACTGGAACGCTTTTTCACCACATTTTCTCACCTCCCAGAAGATACGAGCCTATATTATAAGGAGATAAGTCACCGGTTTATTGAATTTCTCGGGCCGGAAATTTCCCGTTATCCGATTGCCGCACTAACCCCAGCACATATCAGGAATTATCGCCAGTTCCGCTTTGACTCGGGCCTTCCCCAGAAATCCATCAATGACGAGCTGGACTTTTTACATTCTGCCTTTCAGCCGGCTTATCAGGAAGGGCGTATTTCTCAAACCGTCGCGGATGAAATTTCCCTCGAAAGGGAAAGTCAAATTGTAAGCATACCCTTTGCACCTGATCAGATCCGAGGTCTGCTCCGAGCGTGTGACGGTTTTCCAAGAGGCGACGACTGGCGGGGTCTCATCGCGGCGGCAATCTGGATTGGCACCCCTGTTGCAGGTCTTTTCGATCTCCGGGTTGAAAATCTCCTTCCACAAGGCGACCAACCAGCTTTGATTCTACCTTCTGATGAGCCGGCGGCGAGGGGGAAGGCGCATCCCATTCCATCACTACTCTATGATTATCTCCTGCTACACAGTTCGACTGATGATCCAATCTCTTATCTCTTCCCCTCTCTTGCCGGGCGAGACGCCTACGGCTCCAACGCCCTTTCAATGGAGTTTGGTAAACTCATGGCCGCGTCGGGCATCAGTTTGCGGCCTCCTTCTGGGATTTATCCGGAAGATTCAACCACGATCTACGAGCTCTCTCTCGACTCCCTGATGCATCCGCTCGATAAAGAGCATGCCGAAGCGATCATGAACTCTATCTTCCGCACCCGCGTGCAACGCCTTCAGGCTAGATATTTTGAGCGTCTTTTCAAAAGCACCCCAGCGGCATCATCCTTGCCACAACGGCTATCTGATTCCAAAGACATCATGAGTTCAACTAGGGTGATCTGACACTTCAACCATGCTTGAGATCACCATTCTTGCCAGCGGAAGTAACGGGAATGCCGCCTTGGTGAGAACGGAGACTGCGGCTTTCCTCGTCGACGCGGGACTGAGCACGCGGGAATTGACTTCGCGGCTCTCCCTCTGNNATCTGCGGTCTCGCTCCGGGGGATCTCCATGGGATTCTTGTCACGCATGAACACGGCGACCACACGCGTGGCCTGACACAGTGGGCCAGACAACATGCTACACCGGTCTATTGCAACCGCCAGACAGCGGCTGTGCTCCGCGACAAGGTTCTGGACTTCACGGGGTGGAAGATCTTTCAAACCGGTGGCGTTTTCCCCCTAGAGGGAGCGAGCATCCGTTCCTTTCTGGTGCCGCACGATGCGGTTGAGCCGGTCGGCTTTGTGATCAGTGAAGGGGGTAGGTCGTTTGGCTTTCTGACCGACCTCGGTCACGCCACCACTCTGGTCTTGGAATCCCTCCGCGGTGTAGAAGGCCTGCTGATCGAAACCAACTACGATGAGGAACTACTCCAGAAGGATACGAAACGCCCATGGGCAATTAAGCAACGTATTCAGTCTCGCCACGGTCATCTCTCGAATACGGCCGCGGCAGATACAATTGCTTCCATACATCATGATGGGCTGGGACATGTGCTCCTCGGCCATTTGAGTCGCGACTGCAACCGCGAGGAACTGGCGCTTGGAGCCATGAAACATGCCCTGGATGGAAGTGCCACGCGGCTTTCCTGCGCCTCGCAGGAAACGATCTCCCCTTCTATTCAGCTAGGGTGATGAAAAGAGCGCTTTTTCCCTGAGGATGAGGTAAATCCAATTGAGCGCGACCAAAAAGAACAGGCTCGTCCGGATCAGCAAGGCCATCCTTTTGGAAATCGGTTCCCAGCGCAATCGAGGCTGCTTGCCAAGCACGACTACACCCGCATAGATCACATATACCGCGATCCCCATCAAGGCCGTCATTCCAAGGGGATTAAAGAAAAAGGCGGCGGCAAAATTCCCATGCAGCAGACACCGAATGCCTCGTGTCATTCCACAGCTTGGACAGGGCAGACCTGTAATGGCATGGAAGGGACAGAGCGGTGTCGGCATTCCGCTAAAGAGCCAGCCCACACCGAACAGCGCAGTTCCAGCAAGCACCAAACCCCAGAGCCGTTCCGGATCATGCTCCCCGGGAATTAGCGGACGCCAGTGAACACGGATCACGGTAGTTCAGTGGTGTGCACTCAGGGCGGAAAATCCCAGCGTGGCGATTAACCAGGTGAAGCAGAGGATCAGACTGCCGCAACAGACTAAGAAGGGGAGAAGAACTGCGAGTATGGCACGCCACCAGTCCGTTCCATGGGCGACTTTCAAACCAGCGATCTGACAAAAAACAGCCCAGAGTGCACCCGCAACTGGAACAAATATCAGAATGCAGCTGCTCCCGCTCACATAACAGTAAACTCGAAAGGTCGTTTCAAACGGGTGATGGGCCCCCCCTAAAAGTTTAAGACAGAGATGATGGAGGGCCGATCGAAAAAAGATCATAAGGATATGGCCGACAAAGAAAAATGCAAAAAACACCAGAATGTAAACAATCACGAGGAGCGATCCAAACCCGAGTAGCAAACCGGATATGGGATTAGAAAGCCAAGGGGCCTGATTGCTAGTAATGATCTGTGATGAGATCGTAGCAGGGGCAAGAACGGTTGTGGCGGTGTTGGTAAAATTTCCGACTGGAGTTGCACTCTGGAAAAGCTGTGCGATCCCCAAACCGACGAACAGCATATCCGCCACAATGAGCACGAAAAGTATCATGAATGTCAGCGTCAAATAATAACCAAGCGGTGCCTGCACTCCGCCTGTCCGTTTCAAATTGGCAAATGTCGTGATTGGCTTTAAAAGGACGCTCTTCACCGTCTGCAGAATCGCCGGGAAAAAGCCCTTCTCCCGGCGACTTTCCCATGCGGGCTCCATGCCGCCGGCGCCATCATCAGAGCAAGGTATTGGAGGCGTAAGTAGCATTTCCAGCTTCCACTTTGAGGCCAGTTCCACAAGTGCCCGCCACTTTTCCTCTCCGGGAATCCAGAACAAATCCGCTGCGGTAAATTGCCCTGTTGCTATCCCCTCACGGAGCTGAGCCTCACTGAACACCCCAAGCAACTGACCCTTTCGCGCTATATGAATATTGGTCATGCCTGTTCTTCTTTTCCCGCATGACCAACCTAATGAGGGGAAAGTGCAAATTTGGCGACTGCTGCAGCAATACAAACATAGAATAGGAGAATACTGCCGCAACAAAGAATAACGTGGAGCAACACACCCAACGTCGCCCGCCAGTATTCAATCCCGTGGGCCTGCTTTATGCCCACGATGTAGCAGTAGAACGTCCAGATGATGGCAATTACATATGTGATCAAAAAGACCGCGACAAAAATACCCAACCTGAGCATTCCCTCCCCCAGTTGAGGATGCTGTATCTCCCCTGGTCTGAGAAGGCAGGCAAACGCTAAAATTAAAATGTCCACTAGTAAATAGACGAGGATGCTGGTGCTGGCCTGCACATAGGCATAAACGCGGAACGTCGTCTCGTAAGGTTGTTTGGCGCCGCCTATGAGCTTGAGTGTTAGGTGGTGAATTCCGGCCAAAATGAAGAGGACTGCAGCCATCATTCCAATCCCGAATATGATGTTGAAGATCGCACCCACTCCCATGAGCATCCAGCTCGTTGGACCGAAGAAGCTTGGAAACTGCGTGGTGACGGTAGATGGCAGTGGAGCCGCCCCCTGAGGCATAAAAGATCCGGGGTTTGAAAGCACCTGCTTCATGATCGCGCCCATAAACATCCACTGCAGCAAAAACATCAGGACAAAGAGTGTCGCCATTATGATCAGATTAAATGCAAGCGGCTCCCCGAAGCCTCCCGTCCTTTTCAAATTGGCAAACGTCGCGCTCGGACGTATGAGCACACCTATGATGGTCTGAAAGAAAGAGGGGAAAAAACCGATCGCCGATCGCCGCTCCCAAGCAGGCTCCATAAACTCGCTAGCCTGGATTTCCAGTGATTTTCCGGTATGGAAGTCTGGTGGCAACGGCGGAGGCGCCGAAATTTGCAGATCAAACTGTGCGGCAAGTTCACCAAGCGGACGCCAGTTAGCCGCGCCTTCTGTCCAGAATAAATCCGCCGCCGCAAATTGTCCGCTTTTGATCCCTTCACGGATTTGAGTTTCCGTGAATGTCCCGAGGGACTGGCCATTGCGAGCAATGTGAATTGTTGCCATGACTGCTCGTTATCGGGATCACGGTGCTAGGTCAACTCTCTACCCTCCAGAGGGATTTCCCGGTTCAGCATACATTTAGAGGGGGCCCGAAAAGTTCGCGCGGTTCACGCATAGAGGGATTAGGGTCGTGTCCGTTCCAGTGTAATTACATCTCGTTCAGACGATCAGGGATGATCTTCACGTCTAGCTGCTTCATTTCGAGAAACCTTCACAACACACTTGCTGGGACTTTTAGGACAGCCTCTCTAGTGCAGGGGGATCTTCTCCGCCATGCCCGTCAACGCCATCACTACAGGACTCATGATGAGCGAGACCACAAAGACAAGGCAGCAGCCCATAATATTCGCAATCGTTGCTGCGGCGACTACGCGCCAGACTGCAATACTCTGTGCCTCCTTAAATGCCATCACGGCGGCATAGGAATACCAAATCACATAACCCAGCAGCAGCATGAGAAAAATCATTGATCCCAAAATACCACCTGGGTTGAGCAACAGAATCGTGAGCGCATTGAAGCTGCCACACAGGTAGCAGGTGGTGCGAAACGTGGTTTCAAACGGCCTCCTTGCCCCACCGACCATCATCAGCGAGAGATGCATCAAGCCCGCTCCCAGAAAGTATCCGATCATTGCGATGAGAGGCCAAAGCAGGATGGAGCCCGCTATGTAATATTCATAAAAACTTTTGGAGAAAAATGGCTGGGTGGGAAGATGAAATCCTGGATAAAGCTCTTGAATGGTCTGAAATTGCTCCTGTATGAGTTGCCAGCCTGCAAGGAACTCCTGAGGCGTCATCATCAGAAGACCTATCAGCGAAATCAGACCTGTCAGCGCGTAGAGCGTTGTATTTAGAATGAGTGCGTAAAGCAGGGGGGCAATGAGGCCCCCCGTCTGCTTCAGGCAAGCGAAGGTTTGCACAGGCCGGAAAAGAACAACTCTGATTGTCTGCATCAATGCAGAAAAGTGTCCCAGCTTTTCGCGCTGCTCCCAAGCCGGTTCCTCGCTCTCCATAACTGGCACTGGAGACTCACTCCCTGATTCTGATGAAACCTGCCCTACCAGAGGAGTTAGGAGTTCCATATCCCACTGCGGTGCCATCTCACCGAGACTCTTCCACTCCTGCATCCCCTCACGCCAAACTAGATCCTCAGCGTAGAAACGCCCACTGCGGATCCCCTCTCGAACCTCCTCCTCGATAAATGACCCGAGGTGTTGCTGGCTTCGGGCAATGTGAATATTGGACATGGCTCAAGCCTAATCGGTTGCGGATGAATTATGAAGGCTGAAGACAAGTCCCTTGCTGCTGCGCCATGTATTACCCACTTGCCTCTTCCATTTTGCATGGCCGATCTGAGCCGGGGTATTGATTTTCATCATCCATCCCTCATCATTAGATCTTCCCAAATGGCCCCGATCACCCATTCCTCTCACCGCCGCGCCCGGGGGCTCCACCAAACCTACGAGCTCGCCGGGGTGCGCCTTCAGGTACTCCAAGGAATCGATCTCGATGTGGAGCGCGGTGAGGTTGTGTTTCTGCGCGGCCCCTCCGGCGCGGGAAAGTCCACGTTGCTCTACATCCTCGCAGGCCTGGAACGACCGCGAAGGGGAACGGTGGAGTTCGAGGGGGAACAGCTCTTTTCACTTCGGAGTGACAGGAAGGCCCTGCTTAGGAACAAGCGCATGGGTTTTGTCTTCCAGTCCTATTTTCTGCTGCCGGAGCTGACCGCCCTCGAAAACGTCCTGCTGCCGGCGATGATCGGAGGCTCCGCGAACAGAGAGGGTGAAAAGAATGCCCGCAGCCTGCTCGACCGGGTTGGACTTGCAGGTCGTCTGGATCATCTACCCTCCCAACTTAGCGGCGGCGAGCAACAGCGGGTCGCCATCGCTCGGGCACTTGTCAACAATCCCGGAATCCTCTTTGCCGACGAGCCGACCGGCAATCTTGATTCATCCACAGGTGCCGACATCATCGAGCTCCTGCTGGGACTGGCTCGCCAGGATGGCAGGACTTTTGTCGCCGTCACTCATGACCCTGCTCTTGCCGCCCTTGGCGACCGTCAGTTTTACCTCAGGGAGGGTCAACTTTCAGAAAAGACTTTTTGATCTTCTCCTCTGATTTTTTCTCTTTCACGTTTCAGCTTTATTCTGCAATGCCGTCCACCTCCATCATCACCTCGGTACAAGTAATGTTCTTTGACACCGATGCGGGGGGAGTGGTTCACAATATCGCCTACCTCCGCTTCATTGAGACGGCACGGACTCTCCTCGCCGTCCAGCTCGGGATGGACTGGTCTCACATGACTCGGACGTCCATCTACCCCGTCGTCATTCGGACGGAAGTTGATTACAGACGCCCTGCAATCTTGGGAGATGAGTTGGAAATTCACGGGCGGCTTGGCGAGGCCACGCCGGCTCGGTTCTGGTGTCACTTCGAGATCAAGAGACCGCGGGACGGGGCATTCCTGATCACCTGCCAGCAGGCGCTTGCTTTTGTCAAAATGCCGGAAGGCCGCCCACTTCGGCTCCCCAAAGGGTGGCCCCATCCTTTCGCGCCTGAACCTCTAACCCCCTCCAAGTCATAATCACATTTTGGGTTTTAGCCCTTCGTTATAATCCTTATCATCATTTTTCATGGAACAAGTCGTCATCGTCGGCACCGGTTGTGCCGGTCTCACCGCAGCCATCTACACCGCACGCGCCAGTCTCTCTCCGCTCGTTCTGGAGGGGCGTCAGCCCGGCGGCCAGCTTACCACCACCACCGAGGTGGAGAACTTTCCCGGCTTC
>PLEU01000016.1:453-7494 GCA_003136515.1 Spartobacteria bacterium | reverse complement strand
GCTTTGAACTCAGCAACAAACTACAAGATCAACCATCGGAAAACATCTCATCCTCCCTCCCTTACTTGTCTCCCCCAGTGAAACCGAAACACCCCCTTCTCTGCCTTGGCGTGGCCCTCTTTTCCATTGTTGCCCCGCCAATCCAAGCCGCCGCGATCACGTGGGGCACGCCGCACAACATCACCTCGGACAGCGATGTGTCCACCAACGGCACGCTCATATGCGCCGTGGACTGGAATAATGCCAACCAGACCGTGAACGGAGTGCCCTTCGTCCCCGCCACTCCCAACATGTGCATTCAGGGTCTCAATGCCATCCTGGTAGACAATAATACGACCAGCGGCTACGAAGTTGGGCTTCCTTCCAGCCCCTCCCTGAGCACAGCTTACGGCNNATCACGGTGGTGATGAACGGCCTCACGCCGGGACATCAATATCAAGTCCAGGTCTGGTGCCAGGATCCACGGCAAGCTACCACCACGCAAACAATCACCGATATCGCTGGGAACACCAATACAGTCACCGTGGCTCTGTGCACCGGAGCCGTTGGCACAGGAGGCCAGTATGTGACTGGCACCTTCACTGCCGACAGCCCCATCGCGGCCAACGGCAACCAGCCAGCCGCCCAGCAGGGCTTCATCATCCAGACCTCCGGGGAGTATATGGAAGTCAACGCAGTGCAACTGCGTGATCTGACCCCCGGGGGCACAGTGCTCACTCCCTACTTCAGTCCCTCGACCCANNTCGGTGGTGATCACCAGTGAAACAGCTGGTTCGACCATCTACTACACCACCAACGGGACGACACCGACCATCAATTCGCTCCACGGCACCAACGGCACCGGACTGGCCACGGTGGTACTCTCCACCAACACGGTCATTCAGGCCATCGGAGCCATGAACGGCTGCACCAACAGCTCGGTGTCGAGCGCCACATACTATATATTGCCCGTGCCGACCAACCAGATGAACGGCCTTCAGGATTGGAAGTCGATGAAATACGGGATGATGGTAACCTACGCCTATAATTCCCCCAACTACGGAACGGGCAATTTTGAAACCCCCAATCCCGACGGTTCGCACACGCAGGGTATCGACAACTTTGCCAATGAATTTAACGCCACCCAGTTTGCCAGTGATCTGGCCTCCTTCGGGCTTCAATACGTGATCTTTACGGCCTGGCACGGTGGCGAGTGCCCCCTCTATCCCAGCGCCGTGATGAACTCCTGGAGACCCGGCTGCTGTCCAAGCCGCGATCTGCTGGGCGACATGATTGATGCCTGCCATGCCAAGGGGATCAAGGTCATCTTCTACACCCATCCGCTGCTGGGCCATAATTATAACCAGGTCGATGATGCCACGACCGGCTACTGGCCCTGGAACTGGGTGACCTGGAGCAACTTCAAGAATGATGAATATTCCGAGATGGTACAGCGGTACGGAAGTCGCATTGACGGCTTCTATACGGATGATGGGTTTCAGGCTGGGAATCTGGATGGAGCTGCTTCTGCGGGAGTCTGGTATCCGATCAATGCGCTCTTTACCCACGACAACCTGGAGGATGTGGATTACGTCCGGTTGCGCGGCACGATCAAGTCAGCCAACACGAACATGGTGACCATGTGCAACGGCTCCTACTCTTTCCGCGGCTGCTATGACTTTGACTACCCGAACGTGGAGCAAGGTGGCCTCCCCGGGACGACCTATTCCGATGGCGGCAACTTCTGCGCCCAATCCATCCAGATAGCTCCAGTCTGGTGGGCCACGGTGGCTTCCACCGGGAGCTGGGCCTGCACGGCAAGCGCCTCAAATATTTTCCAATATACAGTGCTGGGCGCCGGGACGAGCGGTTCATTTGGCGGCGCCGCCTGGGCGGCAGGCTGCTATGATAGCAGCGGTTGGGAACCTGGTGTGGCACAGACAATGCAGCAGGTGGGTGCCTGGATAGCCCCGATTTCCAATTCGATTTATAACACCTATGCAAGCTCCTCCTACGTGACGGGCGCGGGCAACAGCGTGGGTTCCGTTTCCTACGGAATCGTGGCGACAAAATCCACCAACAATCTCATTGAGTATATCCATGTGCTCAATCCACCTTCCTCAAAGATCCTTAACCTGCCGGCACCGGCGGATGGCAAGAGCTTCTCCTCAGCCATCCTGCTAGCTAACGGCCAGCCCGTGACTCTGCTGCAGAACGGCTCGGGAGTGAATCTCACCCTGACGGGTACCAATAGCTGGAGCAGCTTGGACACGGTCATCGCCCTGTCGGTGGCCGGCACGCCACCAACCATTTTTAACGTACTGACGACCACCAGCGCCATCACTGGCAGCACGGCTTCCTTCAGCGCCGTGGCCTTGGGGGCGACGGGTTATCAATGGCAGGCGGGGCCTGCGGGTGGACCCTACACGAACCTGGTGAATGGAGGCCAGATTTCGGGGGCGACCAATGCGACGCTGAACATTGCCAATTTAAGCTCCAACAATGCGTTGAGCTATCAGCTGGTGGCCTCTAACATCTACGGCTCAGTCACCAATACGGCGGGCAGTTTGACAGTCCTCCCCTCCACCGAACTCATTGACGTGCAGGTTGGCAATGGTGGAGGAACACAGACGGGAGCGGCGGTTTTGGGAGCCTCCGGCGACCTCTGGAATAATCTCACGGGCAATAGCAGCGCGATCACCAACACCACAGGGCTTAACCAGCCCGGGGTGAGCGTGAGTTTGAACAACTTTTACTCCCTGAACTATGCAGTTGGCCTTCCCTCGGATAGCGGCACCGCCGCCCTGATGTCGTATTGCGCTTATCAATATCCTGCTCAGTTCGGGAATTGGACGGTCTCCATCAGCGGACTGAATCCCTATGTGAGTGAGGGATTCAGCTTGGTGATCTATGGGGCGGGTCCCGGCTCCGGCGGCACCTACACGCTCTCTGGGGCCGCATACGGGAATAGTACCAACACACTGACTACAACCGCAGCCTCGGCAAAGCTTTCCGCCGGGATCGGCGTCGCCTATCAGACCTTCACGGGGATTCTGACCAATGGCACGCTCACCATTACCGGTGCAAGNNTTTCCTGGCATCAACGGCTTCCAACTGAAGCTGATGCCGCCAACGCTGCCTCCAGCCATCACCAATCAGCCCACTTCGGTTACAAACAACTGGGGAAGTACCGTGATCTTTAGCGCCGGGGTGTATCCGGAAGGAAGTCAGGTGCCAAGCTATCAATGGTATTATGATACCAACACGCTGATCACCGGAGCCACCAATGCCTCACTCATTCTCACCAATGTCTCCTCGGGCGGCACTTATGATGTGGTCATCACCAACNNAGCCTTTGAAAATCCGGCAGTGGCAACGGGAGGATACTTCGTGGGGACCCTGCCTGGTTGGAACTTTAGCGGAAGCAGTGCCGTCATGGCCGCCATTGATCCGGGGCTTGCAGGAAGTTCCGAGCCATGGCCTACCAACCCCGTTCCTGGAGTGGATGCGACCAACTTCTCCCAAATCTTTATCACGGCGGCTGGAGGTAGTGGCACGGTCTATCAAGACACAGGCATTCAGTATCATGCAGGTGTCACCTATACCCTGAGCGCAGCCATAGGACTTGCAACCAATGGAACCTTTGCCCCGGGCAGCATGATCGTGCTCTACAACTCCTCGCTGGTTCCGATTGCCTCCAATGTCATCAGCTCCTCAAGCCTGACTTCCGGCGCCTTCACCAACGTAAGCCTCAGCTATACTGCAACGGGCAATGAGGCTGCCGGAAGCGGAACCTACGGTACGGCAGGTGATGTGATAGTCGGCTTCTCCACGCCATCCTCGGCATCTGGTGCGTACTTCGACGTCGACAATGTACAACTCGTGGCGACACCTCCGACACCCCCCTCCATTTCGAACCAGCCTGCTTCCCTCTATACGGGTTCTGGAAATACGGCCTCTTTCCATGTTACTGCTTTGGGGGCCGGGACACTGAGTTACAAATGGTATTATGACACCAACACGCCGGTCAGTGGCGGCACCAACGCCACGCTCACTCTCACCAATGTGCAGACCACCAATACCGGCACCTATGATGTGGTGGTAAGCAATTCCTACGGAGCGACAACCAGCAGCATTGCCACGCTCACTGTCGCGACAGGACCCCAATCCATTGCCATTACCAACAATTCGTTTGAGAACCCTACGGTTGCGGCAGGTAACTATGAATACACCAATCTTCCAGGCTGGAGCTGGAGCAGCCNNTGCATCCCGGACTGAGTGGCAGCTCCGAGCCATGGCCAACCAATCCCGTGTCCGGCGTCGATGGCAGTAACTTTTGCCAGATCTATGTGAGTGGTTCCGGCGGCAGCGGCACTCTCTATCAGGATACCGGTGTCAAGTATCAGGCCGGAGTCACCTACACACTGGCTGCGACCTTCGGACTGCAAACCAACAGCCCGATTGCCCCTGGTAGCACGGTCGTGTTTTACAACTCTTCGCTCACACCAATTGCCTCCAATGTGATCAGCTCCTCAAGCCTTGCCTCTGGAGCCTTCACAAAAATCAGTTTCAACTATACGGCCACCGGCAGTGAGGNNCAGTGAGGCTGTAGGAAGCGGTACATACGGAACTTCCGGTGATGTGATCATCGGCTTCAGCACGCCGTCATCGTCCTCCGGATCCTATTTTGACTTTGATAACGTGCAGTTGACCATGGGTCCCCCGCCACCATCCATTACAAACCAGCCTGTGTCGTCGATCACGACCAACTTGGGCAGCACGGTGACCCTGAGCGTGGGTGCCACCTCGGGAGGAACCAACCAATTAACCTACCAGTGGTACTTTGACAGCACCACGGCGGTGATCGGAGGCACCAATGCCACATTGACACTGACCAATGTGCAGACAAGCGGCACCTATGATGTCGTGGTGACCGATCAAAACGGTTCAACCACCAGCCATTATGTGACTCTCACCCTCCTTGGCGCGCCCATCATCTCAAGTCAGCCCACACCGCAATCAGTCTACGCCATCAATACGGTTACTCTGAGTGTCGGCGTCTCTGGAGCCACCCCGCTCAGCTACCAATGGCAGGGTGCCCCGGCAGGCAGCAGCTCCTTCACCAATCTCCCCAACGCAGGTCAGATCTCAGGAGCCACGAGCAATCTTTTAACTCTGACGGATGCCAATACCAACTTCACCGGAAATTACCGGGTCATTGTGACAAACAATGTTGGCTCAGTCACCAGCACGGTCACTCCGCTGACCGTGCAGGGCGGGTGGCAGTTAGTCTGGAGTGATGACTTCAATGGCACCAATCTGGATAGCACCAAATGGAGCGCCTATGTCGGCAACGACACCGGCGGACAGAACAACTACACTAGCTCCACTAGCAATGTCTCTGTCTCTGGAGGTCTGCTCCATATCACTGCCCAATACAATGGCAGCAGCTACACCTCCGGGCAGGTTAGATCTGAGTTCAAGTATGCCAAAAAATATGGCCGCATCGAGGCTCGCATGAAACTCCCGGCAGGACAGGGCTTCTGGCCCGCGTTCTGGATGCTCGGAACCAACTATGATTACCCCACATCCAGTTCCCTCAACTGGCCTTGGTGTGGCGAGATTGACGTTTTGGAGAATGCCGGTGGTAACACCAGTCAGGTTCAGGGAACGCTTCATTATCCCGACGCCAGTGGCAATGACACCTTTGTAAATACTACCTTGCCGTACACCTTCCCATCGGGAACAGACACCACCTCCTTCCACACATATGCAATTCAGTGGACGAGCAACTCGATTACCTGGCAGATCGACGGCCAGAATCTGACGACCTGGTCCAGTCTGCCAAGCGATGGTTTGACCCCCTTCGCGCCATTCAATCAGCCATTCTTCATCTTGCTGGATTTGGCGGTCAGCAGTGCGAGCACCTATGGCGGTGCTCCCAACTCAAGCACTCCATTCCCGAGCGAAGTGCAGGTCGATTATGTGCGCGTCTATGATGTGCCGACTCCCACTGTGAGCCTGGTCACCCCGACCAATGGTGCAGCATTTGTCCTGCCAACCAATGTGCCACTCACTGTATCGGTGACCAATAACGGTACCACGGTCACTCAGGTGAGTTTCTATCAGAATGGAACCAATCTAATCGGATCGAGCTACTCATCTCCTTACACTCTGAACTGGACTAACCCGTCCGTGGGTAACTATAGCATCACAGCTCAGGTAAGCTATACCAGCAATGGCACTTCCACGAGTACAGTGACATCTGCTGCCGCTGCCATGACGGTCTATCCTGCGGGATCGGTACCCCTCGCCAACGCATCGTTTGAGGCCGATTCGGTGGCACCAGGGAATTATGAAACCGCTAGTCTCACAGCCTGGAACTGGGCGAGCGCGGGCAGCTCCATCTATGCCGTCATCGCCCCGGGAACCAACGGCACTGTCGAGGCATGGCCAACCGTTCCCGTGTCAGGGCTAGACGGGACAAACTTCTGCCAGATCTTTGAGACAGGCACGGGTGGCGGCACGGTCTATCAGGATAGCGGTGTCAAGTATGTGGCCGGAACCACCTATACTCTGAGCGCCTCCTTCGGTCTGCAGACCAACGGTACCTTTGCCACGGGCAGCACGCTGGTGCTCTATAACTCCTCGCTCACCCCGATTGCCTCCCAGGTGATCAGCACAACCAATCTCGTCGCCGGAACCTTCACCACGAATATCAACGTCACCTACACGGCGACCGGAGGGACCGCCGTCGCCCAGCTCGCCGTGGCCAGCAACGACCCAAACACGCCCTCCTTCACGGNNCGGAAATGAAGCTGCTGGCAACGGAACGCACGGGACTGCCGGCGATGTGATCATCGGCTTTACCTCACCCTCCTCCTCAGCCTCGGGTTCCTATTTTGACTTCGACAATGCCCATCTGAAGTTGACTGCTCCGACGGCTCCATCCATTACAACCCAGCCTGTCTCCAAAACCACAAACGCTGGAAGTTCAGTTTCTTTCAGTGTGGTTGCTTCGGGAACCATGCCGCTAAGCTATCAATGGTATTTCAACACCAA
>PLEU01000016.1:0-448 GCA_003136515.1 Spartobacteria bacterium | reverse complement strand
AGGTGGTGACCGGCCCCGGTGGCATTGTCACCAGCAGCATCGCAAACCTGACTGTCCTGCCAAATCCGCCGGCATCCCTCACGGGGACACCAGGTGTCAACTCGGTGGTCTTGACATACCCGGCAGCAGCCAATGCCAAGTTCTACACTGTTTATCGTTCCAAGGTCAGCGGAGGCCCTTACACCAAGATCGCCAGCACCACCGCTTTGAAGTATACCGATGTCAATGTGGTGGCCGGAACGACCTACTACTATGTGCTCACCAGCAACGATGGAACAAATCCAAGTGCCTATTCCACACAGGCCAGTGCCACTCCCCACAGGTAAAAATTAAGAAACATCTCTTAGCTTTTCTGTCAGAGACTGTCTGAAAAGTCCCCGCAAGGCGAGTTGCCGGGGATTCTGGAACTGAGGCAAGGAGATGGGGAGGGAATGTATGAAGATCATAC
>PLEU01000188.1 GCA_003136515.1 Spartobacteria bacterium | reverse complement strand
ACCTGCCCGATGCACCCGCAAATCGAGCAGGACCATCCCGGCCAATGCCCGATCTGCGGAATGACGTTGGAGCCAAAAAAGACAGGCGAGGGGCAAGGGGAAGAAAACGTCGAACTGAAGTCGATGACGCGCCGGTTCTGGATCGGGCTGACCCTGACCGTTCCGGTTTTGATCCTTTCCATGGGGGAATTTGTCCCTGGTTTACGCGATCTCATCCATTCATTAGGCCAGACAAATGTCGTATGGATTGAATTCATCTTGAGCACACCGGTCGTCTTGTGGGCAGGTTGGCCATTTTTTGATAGAGCTGGACACTCTTTCCTCACGGGCCATCTCAACATGTTTACCCTGATATCGATTGGCACCGGGTCGGCCTACACCTATAGCGTTGTGGCCACACTCATACCCTCCCTCTTTCCCTCCTCCTTTCGTATGGGCGGAACCGTGGCAGTCTATTTTGAGGCGGCAGCGGTCATTACCGTGCTTGTTCTCTTGGGTCAGGTTCTCGAACTCAAAGCTCGTGCTTCAACCGGTGCGGCGATCAAGGCATTGCTTGGCTTGGCTCCTAAAACAGCACGGCTCTTAAAGGAAGACGGAAGTGAAGTGGATGTTCCGTTGGA
Source organism: Spartobacteria bacterium (assembly GCA_003136515.1). The sequence continues at coordinate 8,183 of PLEU01000188.1, read as the reverse complement.
AGAGATCAAAGTTGGAGATCGCTTGCGCGTGCGACCCGGCGGAAAAGTGCCCGTGGACGGCATCGTTCAGGAAGGCCAAAGCGCAGTAGATGAGTCGATGGTGACCGGAGAGCCTATTCCGGTGATGAAAGATAAAGACGGCAAAGTGACGGGAGGCACCGTCAATGGTACCGGCAGTTTTGTAATGAAAGCCGAGAAGATCGGTAACGACACTCTTCTGGCCCGGATCGTCGCCATGGTCGCGGACGCCCAGCGCAGCCGCGCCCCGATCCAACGTCTGGCCGACAGGGTCTCGGGTTATTTCGTTCCCGTCGTCTTACTCATCTCTTTAGTCACTTTTATCGTGTGGGCCACCTTTGGGCCAGAACCCCGTTTTGTTTATGCCTTCGTCAATGCGGTTGCCGTGCTCATCATTGCCTGCCCTTGTGCCTTGGGGCTGGCTACACCCATGTCGATTATGGTCGGTGTAGGTCGAGGGGCTCAACTCGGAGTCTTGATCAAAGATGCGGAAGCCTTGGAACGGCTCGAAAAGGTTAATGTGCTGGCTATCGACAAAACGGGAACATTGACCGAAGGGAAGCCGACGCTGACCCGAGTCGCCGTTGCCGGAGGTGTGGATGAGATGAGCCTCCTCAAGTTGGCGGCTTCGGTTGAGGCGGCTAGCGAACATCCTCTGGCTTCCGCCATCGTCAAGGGAGCGAGGATGAGGAATGTGACTCTGAGTTCAGTGGAAGGTTTTGAATCGTTCGCCGGGCAGGGAGTTCGCGGCAAGGTGGAAGGTCATCAGGTGACGCTCGGGCAGGCTGAACTTGTCGGCGCATCCGTACCAGAATCCTTGGCCACAATAGTTTCAGATTTACGCAAGAATGGCGAAACGGTCTTCTTCGTTGGAATAGATGGGGCAGTTGCCGGGATCCTCGCGGTCAGCGACCCGATCAAGGAATCCACTCCTAATGCCGTAAAAGCTTTGCATCATTTGGGCATCAAGCTGGTCATGCTCACGGGGGACCACGCCGAAACGGCCAGGCTTGTTGGCGACAATCTGCATATCGACCGGGTGGAGGCCCAAATCACACCCGAAAGAAAACACGATTTTGTGGTCATGCTAAAGAAGGAAGGAGGACGGGTTGCCATGGCCGGAGACGGCGTCAACGATGCTCCAGCGCTAGCTGCAGCCGATGTAGGCATCGCAATGGGCACGGGAACCGATGTCGCGATGGAGAGCGCAGGAGTTACCCTTGTAAAAGGGGATTTGAACGGACTTGTTCGAGCCATTGAGTTAAGCCATGCGACCATGAATAACATTCGGCTGAATCTGACATTTGCCTTCGCATATAACGCGCTCGGCATTCCCATCGCGGCAGGCGTCCTCTACCCGTTTTTTGGATTACTTTTGAATCCGATGCTCGCAAGCGCCGCCATGGCTCTTAGCAGTGTTTCAGTAATTGCAAACAGTCTACGCTTGCGCCACGCAATTAAATGAAACCTCATAAGGATTACAGCCCATGAATGCCATCGGTAAAACAACCCACCCTTGGAACCCAATCCAGCCTCTTGATCTAAAGCGCAGGCTCTTGGACGACCCATCTCTGTTATTGGTTGATGTTCGAACAATTACTGAATTCCAGCAGGGTCACATTCCAGAGGCCCGACTCTTGACTTTGGACGATTGCCGGCCCGAGACGTTACTCCAATATTTTGGAGCCAGCCCGGAGTCTGAAATCGTGCTAATTTGCCAAGCGGGCAAACGTTCTGAAAAAGCAGCGCTGCGTTTGGCTGACGCCGGATTTTCCAACCTTAAGGTTTTACAGGGAGGAACAGAAGGTTGGATTGCTGCAGGCGAGCATGTAGCACGCGAGAAAACGCAAATATTACCTCTGATGAGGCAAGTGCAGTTGACCATCGGCATCCTCTCTTTAACGGGAGCTGTCTTGGCAATTGCAGTTCATCCATTTTTTGCCCTCATCCCGGCCTTCACCGGGCTTGGGTTAACGTTTGCGGGCGCTACAGGTTGGTGCGGCCTAGCATTGCTCTTGGGCAAAATGCCTTGGAATCGTGTGGTCAAATGACGCAGCTATTTCGGTAGCATTCCCGAGAAGGCGGATTTTTGGGACTTGGAGACAGAAGCACCGCTGAAGGGGGTATATGTCAACTCGAGTCTGGTTTTCCAAAAAAATCTGGGGGGAGTTCGTGGTTTGCGGCAAATTACCCCTTAAGCAATGATATCTACCAAAATGCAAAACTCGGTAGACATCCTGCTGGGGTGTAGTGGGCGCTGTAGAAGTTGGGTTCGGAAAATTTCCATAACTCACATTTCAGTTCTCGGGCGAACACTTCTTTGTGCCTCACTCTTTACGCTGATTCTGAATTCAACCGGCTGTTCTCCCTCGCCAAATAAGGGCAATAATACATCTGAAAAATCACTGAAGGCCTCTCTGATCTGGACATGTTCGATGCATCCTCAGGTCCAGCAGGACCACCCAGGATTCTGCCCCATTTGCGGGATGGCACTAGTTCCCCTCCACTCACATGAAGATGCTCAGGTGAACACTCTGCTCAATGCCCCGATGCCTACTTCTTCCCCAGCTATGAACCCGTCTGCGGAAGCGGTCATCCACTTGGACGAAGCGAGAAGTTCCGTGGCAAGTATCCAGACCACCCCGGTGGAGACCCGTGCGGTGCAACGCAAGATCGATCTGTTTGGAGAAATCGCCTTCATTCCTGATCATCATACTGCCTTCACTTGGTACTACAGCGGTCGGATCGAGAAAGTCCTAATTGATTTCAATTCGAACGAGGTGGAAGAAGGCGAACCTCTCCTGCTTGTTTATAGCGCGGAAGCGGTGGCCGACCAACGTGCCTATCTGGAAATACTCAGAGAGCGATGGCAGACCACTTTCTACCTGAGAAAAATCTATGATGCGGAGCTGACTTCGATTGCTGATCGGCTTTACCGAATCGGAATGACGGCTGGGGCCTTGAAGGATCTTGAAACGAATGGACGTTTGCAGTCTGAATTCATTATCCGTGCTCCACATTCAGGGAGCATCATGGGATCCCTCCCGAGTGTTGGTGAGAGCTTTACTGCAGACAAAGAGCTCTTCCATCTCGCAGCGCTCGATGAGGTCTGGTTTGTAGCGGATGTTTACGAACAGGATCTCGGGGCGCTTAAACTCGGTCAGCAGATCGTGATCAAGTGTCCTGCACATCCTGACCAGACATTTGAGGGCAAGCTTGTTTATATCGACCGCCAAGTCGATCCACAGAAACGTACAATCATGGCTCGGTTTCTTGTGCCAAATCCGAATCAATTGCTAATTCCTCAACTCTCGGCAACTGGAGTCCTGCAACTTGGGAGTCAGAAATCCCTTCTGGCTATCCCCGCGGCCGCAGTGATCGACACCGGAAGACGGCAACTTGTTTATGTAGAGACATCCCCGCATACTTACGAGCTTCGCCCCGTTACCATCGGTTCGGAGGGGGAAATTCCCAGTGAGGGGAGCACTCGTTGGGTGCCAGTAATTAAAGGATTAAACGCGGGAGAAAACGTTGTCACCTCAGGGGCATTCCTCATTGATGCCGAAGCTCAAATGCAAGGCCTTCCTGCATCTGGAGAAGAATCGCCGAACGATCAAAAACAATGATCGAGAGGCTTGTGCGATGGTGCTTGGAGAATCGGGCTCTGGTTCTCCTAGCAGCAATTCTCGTTGCCATAGCTGGGGTTCAGGCCATTTATCATACGCCGGTCGACGCCATTCCCGATCTGAGTGAAAACCAAGTTATAGTCCTAGCCGACTGGGCGGGTCGTTCTGCTCAGGAAGTTGAGGATCAAATTACATATCCTCTCTCCACTTCACTGGAAGGCTTGCCAGGCGTACGAGAGGTGAGGGCTCAGTCAGCCTTCGGATTCTCGATGTTGACTGTGATTTTTCGGGATGATGTTGATGTCTACTTCGCCCGAACCCGAGTTCTGGAAAGGCTCAATTCCCTTCCTTTCAAACTTCCGGATGGGGTAATTGCAAAACTCGGTCCGGACGCGACAAGTGTCGGCTGGATTTATGAATACTATCTCGATGATTCGGCAGCACGGGCCAAGGCCCAAGGATATGATCTGGGAGAACTACGCTCGTTTCAGGACTGGTTCGTAAGACCCCAACTCAATTCCGTTCAGGGGGTGGCTGAGGTGGCAAGTGTCGGGGGATTTATCCGGCAGTATCAGGTGGATGTAAACCCCAACGGGCTCCGCACCTACGGACTTTCTCTTTCTAGCGTGGTCGAGAAAGTGAGGGGATCGAGCCGAAATGTCGGAGGAGGCAACATTGAAGTAGCGGGACGTGAAATAACGATTCGAGGTCTTGCTCTAGTGCATTCCGCCGAGGATTTAAAGACCATTCCGGTAGGATATTTTCAAGGACGTCCTGTTCTCCTGGAGCAGGTGGCCATTGTGAGTATGGGGCCTGAGCCTCGACGTGGAGTTCTTGATTCCGGTGGCAGAGAAGTCGTTGGAGGTATCGTTGTGATGCGCTACGGCGAGAGTACAAAGGAGGTAATCCAACGCCTCAAAGCAAAGATCTCGGAAATTAGCAAGGGACTGCCTCCGGGCGTCGCCATCAAGTCCTTTTATGATCGCAGTGAATTGATTGACCGCGCTGTAGGAACGCTACGACTCACCCTGACAGAAGAGATAATTCTGGTCACTCTGGCTCACATTATCTTTCTGGGTCACCTCCGGAGTGTCGTGATTGTCACCCTGCCACTCCCACTCTCCATCCTGATCGCTTTCATCATGATGAAACTCACGGGGGTGACTTCCAATATCATGTCTTTGAGCGGACTTGCCATTGCCATCGGAGTTCTTGTTGATGCAGGAGTTGTTGTCACAGAAGCGGTCATCAGAGAGGCACATTCCGTCCAAGAGGGGAAGGTTCCCGGTCTCACCTATCCACAGGATATGGCCCGCATTGTGATGAGGGCTACGCATCTTGTTATTCGTCCGATCTTTTTTGCGATGCTGATCATCCTTCTCGCCTTCATCCCTGTCTTTGCCCTTGGGGGAGAAGCAGGGAAGCTCTTTCATCCTTTGGCCTTCACCAAGACCTTCGCCATGGCCGGGGCTACTGCATTGGCTCTGACACTGGTTCCGGTACTGGCCTCTCTCTTCGTGCGGGGAAAGCTCCACGATGAAAGGGAGAACCCCATCATGCGTGCTCTCCTTGCCCTCTACCGTCCCATTCTTAACTGGGCACTTGGACATCGGAAAAGCGTACTCCTTTTCGCAGCAATGCTTCTACTCGGTGCACTCATGCTTGCACGGGGGATCGGCTGGGATTTTATGCCTGCCTTAAACGAACGAGCGTTGCTTTTCATGCCGACGACGCTTCCGAGTGGTTCCCTCCCAGAGATCAATCGAGTGATGTCCGCTCAGGATAAGATACTTTCGTCTTTCCCTGAGGTTGAAAGTGTCGTGGGGAAATTGGGTCGGGCTGACACTGCCACGGATCCGGCACCGGTTTCCATGATCGAAACTACGATCATGTTGAAACCCACCTCTCAGTGGCGTGCCGGAATGACTCCTGAAAAACTGCGAGAAGAGATGCTTGAAGAGATGCAGCAATTTCCGGGTTTTGTTCCTGCGTTCCTGCAACCGATTGAGAATCGTATCCTAATGCTCAATACAGGCATTCGTGGGCAGGTGGCTGTGAAAATTTTCGGACCTGACTTACCCCAGCTTGAAAAACTCGCGATTGACGTGGAGCAAATTCTAAAAAAAGTTCCTGGGGCTACTGATGTTTATGCGGAGCGGGTTGTGGGAACACCCTATTTGGAAATTTCAGTCCGCCGCGATGATGCCGCTCGTTATGGGGTTCCGATTTCGGAGATCACAAGCACGATTGAAACGGCAATAGGTGGAGCCACCCTTGAAACAACCATTGATGGAAGACAACGCATCCCGATCCGTGTACGTTATCCACGCGAGTTACGTGGCGATCTCCCTTCTTTGGGCGATGTGCTCGTAACCTCCATGTCGGGTGAGAATATCCCTCTTTCCAAGGTAGCGGATTTTCATCTCACTACAGGTCCTGCGATGATATCGAGTGAGAATGGGATGATGCGTGTCTTTGTGCAGGCCAATGTTCAGGGACGTCCACTTGCCTCTTTTGTGGAGGATGCACAGAGGAAGGTTTCAGAGGAGCTCGTCCTCCCTCCTGGAGATTTTATCTCATGGGGTGGCCAGTATGAAAAGCTTCTCGCAGCTTCCCAAACCCTGATGATCATTTGCCCCGTAGTCATTCTAATCATCTTCGTGCTGCTCTTCCTAACCTATCGTTCCTGGAAAGAAGCAGCCCAAGTTCTTCTGGCCGTTCCATTCGCACTCTCAGGTGGTCTCTATCTTCAATGGTTGCTAGGATATCATTTCAGCGTGGCTGTGGCAGTTGGCTATATCGCCCTATTTGGAACTGCGGTTCAGACTGGAGTTATCATGGTGATCTATCTGAACGAGGCTTTAAACACGAAAAAGATGGAGAAAGGTGACTCTCTCACTCTGGCTGATTTACGCATTGCAGTCGTACAAGGAGCACTGCTGCGACTCAGACCCAAGGTCATGACGGTCTCAACCATTGTTGCAAGTCTACTAGTAATTTTGCTTCCTGCCTTTTCGGGTGAACGCACGGGAATTGAGATCATGCGACCCATCGCAGTTCCGGTAATCGGTGGAATGATCAGTAGCCTTATACTCATTTTGATTGTGACCCCCGTTATCTTTCTCTCCATGAGGGAGCATGAATTGAAAAGATCCCGTTTTCCTGAGGTACCCCGCTGATTGCTCTCGTGTAGGGATTGGGCTTGCTTTGGGTGTGTGCAGGGAGGGGGGGGTAAATAATTCGTGGCAGAGGATCAATTCTGCAAAATGAGAATATGGGGAAAGATCTGGTGCGGTACTGGCAACCTAAATATAGTATTTTTAAATGTTTAATATTGATGAAAAGCATTCGTTTCTAATCATAATGCGGAGAGTCTTAGCACTCTTGCTTTCAACATTGTTTGGATCATCCCTTTGGGCTGATGATCTGATTCATACCAATGTTGCCATCGCCCTGACCAAGGCAGCCAAGCCCCCTGCACAACCCCAATCCGGTCCGGGTGGATCGAATCTTACACATGCGGAGGTGATCGTCCAGTTGCGTGGGAGTGGTGCGCAGGCTTATTGGCTATTTGAACCGGCGAAACCAACCCCTCAAAAAGGCCCTCTCATTATCTTCAATCACGGATGGGCTGCTATGGATCCTAGTCTCTACAAGGCCTGGATTGATCACCTGGTGGGACGGGGGAACGTCATAGTTTTCCCCGTCTATCAGGACAGTCTGCTGACAGCAGCTAAGGATTTCACGCCAAATGCCATAGCCGCGGTCCAGAACGCGATTCACACTCTTCAAAACGAGCCCGGTCATGTGAAGCCTCAGCTGGACAAGGTCGCAATCGTGGGGCACTCCATGGGAGGAGTGATTTCTGCCAACATGGCTGCGTTGTGGAAGGGGGCCGGACTGCCATTTCCTCGTGCGATCATGTGTGTTGAACCTGGTAAAACCTGGGGATCACTCGGTTGGATTCAAATTCAACTTGCTGATCTTTCCCAAATACCAGCGCAGACGCTGCTGCTGAGCGTGGCTGGTGACCGCGATCAACTCGTGNNATCGTGAATGACGTTGACGCGAAGCGGATTTTTAACGAATCAACGCAGGTTTCTTCCACGAATAAAAATTATATTACTCTCGTATCCGACGACTATGGGAAGCCCTCTTTAAGTGCCGACCACCTTGCCGCGCTGGCTTTGGGGACGATGCCTCGGGGCGCTGAGCAAGGTAATAGAATGACTAACTCTTTACACGTGGAGACGAACTCTACCGTGAATGCACTTGATTTTTACGGCACGTGGAAACTCTTTGATGGACTTACTGATGCGGCCTTCTACGGGCAGAACAGGAACAGCGCGCTAGGCAATACGCCGGAACAACGGTTTATGGGAGTCTGGAGCGATGGGGTGCCGGTGAAAGAACTAAAAGTAACCACTCAACCGTGATCGGTTTCTTACTTTAGAGAGTTGTTTCTGGACTCACTTCCTCTCGCAAACGCTTCTAGTCCCAATGCTCGGGATGACTCAAACAAGCTTTTCCTTTTTAGCG
>PLEU01000074.1:11132-11388 GCA_003136515.1 Spartobacteria bacterium | reverse complement strand
CCTGACTTCAGAATCCTTCCCCCACCTTCTGACTTTTCCCCTTCCCCTCCCCTTACCCCCTTGCCACCGTCACCGCGCAGACTTCTCCTGCTCCGGCATCCATCAGCACGGAAGCGCAGAGGTTCAGGGTGGTTCCGGTCGTCGTCACATCATCGACTAGCAGCAGAGTGGCTCCCTCCTCCACGGGGCGTCGCAGTTCAAAAGCTCCCTCCAGGTTCTTCAAACGATGCTTCCGATCAAAACCCGCCTGCTGCGC
>PLEU01000074.1:0-11100 GCA_003136515.1 Spartobacteria bacterium | reverse complement strand
GCAGATCGCCGAGCACTCGCATGAGGCTCTGATCGTGTCCATATTTGAACCGCTGGATCAGCTCGCGCGCGACTCCTTCGTAGCGGCAGCCGGGGACAATCACCGAGAGATGCCAACGACGCCCCTCGCAGTTGGGACAGAGCAGTATGCCCTGCATCGGATGAGAGCAGACCGGGCAGGCATGTTCCGGCGGTGGGAGAATGTCCGCACGGCAGGGGGCGCAGAGCAGTTCCTCGTCATCAGTTCCCTGGCTAGCACACTCCAGTCGCACGCCACAGGCAGCACAATGAGGAGGATAGAAGAGAGTGCCGATGCCCCCGAATCCCTCACTCAGCATAGAAGAAGCTCTCGAAGAAAACTTCAAAAAATCAATCACCACGGATTGAGAGTATAGCTTGCGAGAATACTGTAAGCAAAGGGGCGAGGTTTGGGACGACTCTTCAGCCAGATATGGGCGATCCCTCCTGCGAGGAGTATGGAGAACAAGGCATCCAATCCGATGGGAACCGCCCCGTGACATTGGGCAGGCCCCACAAAAGGGAGGAAGGCATCGGCGGGGAGCGGGCGATACGAGGTCATACTGTTGAAGAGCTGCTGGGCAAAAATCCAGCAGCCATGCAGCGTGATCGATGCCCAGAGCGACCCTGTACGCACCGTCATGTAACCGAGAATGATCCCGGCGAGCAGGAGGGTTCCGAAACTCCATGCCAGCAGCGGCCAAGGGGGAAGGGTGCTTTCAATGGCTTGCAGGGAGGCAAGACCGCTCCACCACTGAGGAGGCCCCTCCGAGCCAACCGGGGAGGGAAGGTTGAGAAAATGGAGCGCGGCGAAGATCACCGCCGAGAAGAAGACCGCAAACCAATTTCCAAGAAATTGGCGGAAGTAGCCGAGGATAATTCCACGGAAGAGAAACTCCTCCAGCACCGCCACGACAGCTGCCGTGAGCAGGAAGCGGGGAATCACCGAGGCTGACCAGTTGGAATGAACCTCAAACCCCCCCGAGACCAGGAAGGCCGAGATCAGTAGAATAGCGGAAGGAATTCCAGCACTGAATCCCGTGGTAATATCACGCAGTGGATGGAGATTTCGATAGAGACGAAATTCCGCCATGGAGTGGATTTTCAGCCAGGCCAGGNNGTGGAGTGAATTCTCAGCCACGCCAGCAACGGCCAGAGAAAGAGGAGGGCCGTTACCTGAATGCTGCGGGAAAGATAACGGTGAAAGGGCATCTTCTGCACTTCGCCAATCAGACCATGCAACCAGGTGGCGGGGAGGTTGTTAATGAGATGCCACGCCTGGGGAGCCACCAAGGCCCCTCCGAGGAGGACGAAAAGAGCATACAGAAATATCTTCCCGAGCGAGCGCACGCGGGGGAAAGTATCAACTTCCCCAGGAAAAACCATACTCTTCGCCACAAAACATTCACTTTTCTCAAAAATTAGTATTCATCCCCAATTTCACAGGAAATCAAATCACCCATGAGAAGCTGCCACGAATGGACAATCCGCGATGAGGATGGCGTCAAGCGGGAAATCCGAGTCATCAAGGAGGCGAGTCTTTGGAGATTCCAGACCAAGCGGGACGATTCGGAAATCTGGACCTATTATGATAACAAGAAGACCCATCCTCCTCCTTCTGATGTGGAGTCTTTTCTTGAAGTCCTCGAGCGGAAATATCGCCGACGTCGCGCCGCTCATGGGGACATTCAGCTCGCGAAAAAAATGTTGGCCGACTTGAACCGATGAGTCATACCTCAGTTTGGGATACTGAGGGACTCGCCCTCCGCGATCACCGATATCTCTGGCATCCCTTTACCCAGCAGCAAAAGTGGTCCGAGGAGGAGCCCCTCATTATCGTTGGAGGATCGGGCGCAGTCCTTACCGACAGCCGCGGTCGGAGCTATATTGACGGCAATAGTTCCATCTGGACAAACATACACGGCCATTCCCACCCCGCGATTATCGGGGCTGTCTCCCGGCAGATTGCCACATTGGATCACACATCTTTTCTCGGCACGACTCACCCGGGGGCCATCGAACTCGCTGAGCGCCTAGTGACACAGCTTCCAGAGAGATCCCTGACCCGTGTGTTCTTTTCGGACAACGGTTCCACTGCGGTTGAGGTGGCCCTCAAGATGTCGCTTCAATACTGGCAACTCCGGGGGCACCCGAGGCGCTGTCGCTTTGCGGGCTTTGCGGGCGCCTATCACGGCGACACGGCAGGAGCTGCCAGCCTTGGCGGAATCGGAACTTTCTTCGACCGCTTTGCAAAAATCCATTTTCCAACGGCCCGATTTTCAAACCTGCAAGAGTTGGAAGCCATTCCCCATCCCGAGGAGTTGGCCGCCGTCATCATTGAGCCCCTCATTCAGGGATCAGCTGGCATGAGACTGTGGCCGATCGGGATGCTCCGTGATCTCCGCCGTTTCTGCGACAGGACAGGGGCTCTTCTGATTCTGGATGAAGTCATGACCGGTTTTGGCAGAACGGGAACCCTCTTCGCCTGCGAGCAGGAATCCGTTATTCCCGATCTCCTCTGCCTGGCCAAGGGACTTACCGGCGGTGTCCTCCCTCTGGCCGCGACCCTCGTCACTGAAGAGATTTACGAGGCCTTCCTCGGCACAACTTGGGAGCAGAAGACTTTTTATTACGGTCACAGTTACACGGCCAACCCCGTTGCCTGCGCTGCCGCCCTAGCTAGCCTTGATCTCTTCGACTCTGAACGCACCATCGAGAGACTTCAACCGAACATTGCAATATTGACGACGGAGATGGAACGCCTTCGCTCCCTCCCGGTTGTCTCGGAGATCAGACAGTGCAGATTCATCGCGGGGATAGAAATCATGCGCGATCCAAACACTAGCACCTCCTATCCGTGGCAGGAGTTGACCGGCGCTAGAATTTGCGCGGCAGCACGAAATCACGGCCTCCTCACCCGCCCCATACTCGACACCATCGTCCTGATGCCACCGCTTTGCATTACAGAGAAACAAATCATCCAAGCGGTCGATGCCATCGCCCTGGCAATTAGCGAGGTCTGCTTGGGTTAAAGCAACAATGTCCGCCAGCTTGAATTCCCGAAGGATTGCCGTAAGAGAGCCATCTCTTCCTCGCCGATTTTCATGAGTTCCTGAGGCAACTCTCCCTTGAGAAGAAAATAGTTTAGGGCGGAGAGGAATATTGAGGGTGTCTCCTCAAACTCCAGATCACCACTTTCACCGATCTCCTGCGGAAATTCCGCATCCAGAATCCAGACTCCAGTCTCATTAAACTGGATCAATTCTTCAGCCCATCGCAGAATCGTCTCCAGCGGATCGCCAGGAAACTTGCGGGAGATCATTTCCAGAATATCCTCGCGCCGCTCCAGATTCAGCAGGAGCGCGAGGAAGAAGCGGTGATCGATCTCTTCGATGGAGCCGCGCAACGCGGCGATGCCATCACGGCGGATGATTTCTTCCAGCGTCGGCAAAACCGAAGCTGCAAACTGCCCGTGTTTACAGGCAAAGACTTCCCATACCTCCTCCCACACACCAAGCGCGCGAAGATGGCTCATGCAATTTTGCAAGATGAAGAATCCCCGCTCGAAATCGAGCCCCGCGACCATCTTTTCCACCAGCCTAGAGTAGTTTGGATCACTAGTCTGCTCCAGCACATCGAGGAGCTGCTTCCGCCGTGTCGTGAGAGTATCGCTCTGCAGAGGATCGATGGCAAGATGCGGTGGCAGATAGGTGAACTGGGGGCCGGTACCCGGATCGGAGTGTGTCCGCACCACCACGGTCACGGAGGGAGTCTCCAGATGGAACAGGGAATGGATCCCGCTTTTTCCCGAAGTAATTGGCACCGTGCTTCCTGTCTCCAAAAGATGCGCTGCCTTGAGCCGTAGATTCCCAATGCGGCAGTGGGCGGTAATCGACCGAGTAGATTCAAAGGAAAACTCTGAATGAATGCTTGATCCCGCCATGACATGGAAGGCTCCGGAAAATTCGTGCTGGTGGATGTCAGTCGTCCCATCGAGCCAGAAGAGGATCTGGATGTAGAACTTCGGTGTGTCATAAACTATTAGCTCCGGCTGACCAAATCCCGATGCCGACTGAAACGGCTGCTCATCGGAAAGCAGGAATTCCCGGATCAGCTCAGGGAGACCGACAAGCTGCGAGGGGGGCTGCTCCTCTAGGGCTGATTGGGCAATCTTAGGGAATTCAGAGAGGGTAAAATTTTCTTCCTGCCAGCATTGATAAATTTGTCTGCCAAGTTCGGCAAAAAAGGTATTCATGCGAATGACTCTCCCGCACCCCTCATCAGGCTACAAGACCGATTCATGAAGATGCCTCGATATGGAAACAGTCACAGAAAGTTCCAAAGGGAGTGTGCCCGCACCGATCCAGGATATTTTCATGGAGAGGGCCGGAAAGGATCTGCGTTTCTGGGCATCAAAACAAACCGACTGAAAAAAATGCTTATTCATGATTGCAAAAAGGGAAGATATATTTTCAAACCCACTGTGTGCCACTGCACCCGCGTATGACCAAGCAAACCACTGTAACGATCTCACCGGAAAAACTTTCCCGATGATACTCGAATACTCGCGATGAGTCGAAACAACACCATCCTGATCGGAGACATTCATGGCTGTGACCATGAATTCAGGGAACTGCTCCATCTCCTGTCACCAGCGGAGGGCGATCAACTCGTTCTACTCGGTGACCTACTGAACAAGGGGCCTGATCCCGAGGGAGTGCTCCAGACCTACGCTTCACTCGACTGTGTCTGCCTCCTGGGTAATCATGATCTCAATCATCTTGAATGGAGCCAAGGAACCGCTAGGCCCAAACCCGAGAGCGTGATTACCCGCGAGGAAATGTCCAAATCCTCCTACAAAAACTATCTCGAAGCGGTGGCGAATATGCCCCTATATTTTCAAACATCGGATCTTATCGCGGTCCATGGGGCAATTCTTCCTGGACTGAGTCTGGATAATCAGCCTGCCAAGGTGCTCACGGGCAAGACTACTCTTGATTCTGACTGGAGGGATGACCTGACCCTCGATCGCCCATTGGTCGTGGGACACAAACGATATAACGGCAATCCGTCCGAACCCCTCATCATTGAGGGTAAGTTTTATGGCATTGATACTGGCTGTGTTTATGGAGGTTGTCTGACAGCACTTATTCTTCCCCTCGGACGCATAGTTCAGGTGAAGGCTGTGCGGGATTATTCCGCTGACTGGGATGAATGAAGGGCTCTCAGCATCAACCCTTAGATGCTCCCCCTGCCATCCTACATCATCTCCCCTCGAAATTAGTACAGAACCCTGCAATCATGACGGATAGCTTCCCATAATGAGTTCCCTCTTCGTTTCCGCCATCGCATTCTGCTGTATTTTTGGCGGAGCTCTTTTCGGTCTTTTCATTCAGAAATTTCTTCCCAAGCACCACCTGAGTGCTGATTCCAAGGATAGCGTCAAACTGGGGGCCGGATTGATAGCCACCATGGCGGCTCTCGTTCTGGGGCTTCTTGTCGGCTCCTCCAAAAGCTCCTTCGATGCCGTTAATTCTGAAATCACACAGGGCGGAGCCAAGATCATCCTGCTCGACCGCATTCTTTCCCAATATGGACCGCAATCCCAATCAGCGCGTCAAATTCTCCATGACACGATCTCCAATGCGGTCAGTCAGATTTGGGGGGCTCATGCCGATTCTAGCCAGAAACTGACTTCAATCGAGGGTTCCAAGGGTATGGAACATGTTGGCGACGCCATCAGGGATCTTGCTCCGGTCACCGATGCCCAGCGCTCCCTCCAAAACCAGGCCATGCAGATTCAGTCAGACATCATGGGTGCCCGCTGGCTGATTGTTGAGGAGCAGCAAACTGCCCTTCCCCTCCCTTTTCTTGTTGTGCTGATTTTCTGGCTCACCATGCTCAATGTGACCTACGGACTGTTTGCTCCACGCAACAGAACAGTTGTTTCCGTTCTTCTTGTCTGCGCCATCTCTGTCTCCTGCTCAATTTTTCTCGTCCTGGAAATGTCCCATCCCCTAACCGGATTCATCCGTGTATCGGGAGCTCCCATGGAAAAGGCCCTGGAAAGTCTTGGAAAATAGACCCGGCATCGCATGCTTTAACTCCATGGATGTGGACTGCTTCAAACCCCATTCTAGATCCCCACACAACTTATGAAAACCTCAGGCAAAAAATCCAAAAAAACTCCGTCGAAAGGCTCACCCTACGAATTTCTCAAGAGACTACTCAACACCCCCTCTCCATCGGGATTTGAAACACAAGGTCAGAAGGTCTGGGTTGATTATGTACGACCTTACGCTGATTCCGTAGAGATCGACGCCTACGGGAATGCCTTCGCAACTCTGAATCCCGAATCTGGAAAGGGTGATCCAACGGTTTTTATCAGCGGTCATGTGGATGAGCTTGGGCTGATGATTTCACACATTTCAGAGGAGGGATTTCTTTACTTCAAGGGAATCGGCGGAGTCGACCGAACTTTGATCCGGGGCCAGCGGGTGACGGTGCATGGTGCCTCAGGCCCCGTACCGGGAATCACTGGTCTGCTCGCCATTCATCTGCAGGAACCTGACGATCGCAACAAAGTGCCCGAGTTGCATACGATGCATATCGACATCGGCGTTTCCTCGCGTAAGAAGGCCGAGAAGCTAGTTCGAGTGGGTGATCCCGTGACCTATTCCGCTGAGTTTCAGGAGCTTGCCGAAGGCCGTTTTGCCGCACGCGGCTGCGATAACAGGATCGGTGCTTGGGCGGCTGCCGAAGCACTTCGACTCATCTCGCTGCAAAAGAATTCCCTAAACGCCAAAGTCGTCGCGGTCTCCACAATTCAGGAAGAGAACGGTCTCTATGGAGCATCGATGGCCGGATACAGCGTGCATCCCGATGTGGCCCTTGTCGTAGACGTGACTCATGCAACCGATATTCCCAACTGTTCCAAACCGAAGCACGGCGAGGTTTTTCTAGGCAAAGGCCCGGTTCTCAGTCTGGGGAGCGTAAACCACCCCGTCGTCAACGAATGTCTCCGTGAAGCAGCGAAAAAGCAGGGGATTGCGATTCAGGTGGAGGCGAATCCCCGCTGGACGGGTACCGATGCGGATGCAATCTTCAAACAAAAAGGAGGCATCCCCACAGTGTCAATCGGTGTCCCGAACCGCTACATGCACTCCCCGGTAGAAATGATCCAATACACCGATCTTGAGCAGACCGCCGAACTTCTCGCAGCTTTTGCGATCGGGGCGAAGAAGGGTGAACGCTACGGGGTGAAACTCTGAAGATAACTCTACCGGTATTCAGCTCCACCCAAATTGGTCAGGGAGTGGGGAGCACTGCCTCTGCAGACTCCCTTTTCCGGTAGGCAATGCGGCTGTGGTGCATGCTAGCAAGGCAGGAGACCAGTGTCGCAGCAATCTCCTGCAATTGAAGCATCGTAACAGGCGCCTCGTCATACTGGCCGTCATTAATGCGATCTTGGAGCAGGTCATGCACCAAATCATCAAGCCGTTGTAAAGTGGGACGCTCCAAACTGCGGGAGGCGCTTTCAGCGGCGTCTGCAAGTCCTAGAATCACTGCCTCAATCGTCTGCGGCTTCGGCCCCGCGTAGCGGAAACTCTCCTCGCTAACTTTGGGAATATCCTCCGGACGTATGTTCATCAGACTTCCACCTGCCCGTGCATCCCGCTCCTGCCGACATGCCCGCTGGTAAAAATATTCGACGAGCGTTGTGCCGTGATGCTGCTTGATGCCATCGATGATCCGACGTTTCAGTTTATTGCGGAGGGCCAAGTCAACCCCTTCCTTGACATGGGAAAGGATGACCAGGGTACTCATGGTTGGCGTGAGTTCATCATGCGGATTATGTCCCGAAGGCATGTTTTCGGTAAAGTACTCGGGCTTTACCAATTTCCCAATGTCATGAAAATAAGCGCTGACACGGCAGAGAGTCGCGTTGGCTCCAACTTTTTCGGCACAGGCTTCGGCCAGATTCGCCATTGCCAGTGAGTGATGGTAAGTACCGGGCGCCTCCATGCTGAGGCGGCGCAACAGGGGATGATTGAGATCTGCCATTTCAAGCCATGAGATCTCGGTGGTAATGCCAAAGAATTGCTCCAAAAGCGGCAGGGCGCCGCTGACAAGAAAGGCCGTAAGGGCGCCGATACCAAGAATAATCCCGCTTTCGAGACCAATCTGGCTCCAGTCGTTATTCCTCAGGTCGTCCCACTGGATCGCGATCACGCCGGACACCACAGCAACAAACCAGAGGGCTAGGGAGGAATAAAAACCGGCGCGCAATAGACGGGATCTGCGGCGTACTCGCAGAGTCGAAAGAACTGCGACCAACCCTCCGGTGAGGGCAAGAAGCAGGGCGTCAGTGTCAATTCCCGGCTGGAGAACACTCCACCAAAGCGCCCCGACAATGCAGGCTGTCAGTCCCGCTTCAGCTCCGAGCAACACAGAGAGGGTAAGCGGCGCGAAGGCGTAGGGAATGATTAACGGGAGAAAACGGGCATCAAGATGTCCCGCGGGCACCTGAGTCGCAAGGAACTCGCCGAAGCAAATCTGAAGAAGGATGAGTCCCAAAAAAAGAGCGAATCGAGAATTCCTACCCAAGGAATTATCGCACCTGACGATGGGCTGGATCACGGCTAGTGCCAGAATCATCAACACATATAGCAGATGCCGGGAAGGATCGGGATGCTCTCCGGTAAAACAGAGGAAGAGCAGGACCGTTGCAGCGGTCAGGATAACCGCTCCCCGCAGAATAAGACTTTCTTCAAGACTTGAAATCACAAGTCGCCCGGAAGTTACGCGTCGCGTCTTCCCACAACTCAGTCCACGGGCGGCGAGCCGCTGTTTTTTAAAGAATCGGATCATGGCAGTACTTAGGAGGGCAACTTAGAAACGGTTCTCCCGCTCGCCACGGTGTTCCTTGTAGGCTGTTATAATCGCCTGCACGAGTGGGTGACGCACTACGTCGCACTCACTAAAATGATGAAAGGCAATCCCCGGCGTCCCTCTCAGTGCACCCACAGCCTCAATCAAACCACTTGGCTTAGTCCTAGGTAGATCAATTTGGGTGCGATCCCCGGTGACGACGCATTTTGATCCGTTTCCGATCCGTGTCAGAAACATGAACATCTGCTCCGTGGTGGTATTCTGCGCCTCATCGAGGATGATGAATGCTTTGTTAAGTGTTCGCCCGCGCATATATGCCAGAGGGGCTATTTCAATAATGTTTTTGTCGATGGCCCTTTGGATCTCCTCCTCGTCAAGCATCTCGCGTAGGGCATCATAGAGGGGTCGCAGATAGGGAAGAATTTTTTCCTGAAGTTCACCAGGGAGGAATCCAAGGGCTTCACCGGCTTCAACAGCGGGACGGGTAAGAATGATCCGATTCACATTTTCCGCCTTGAGGGCGGACACTGCTTTAGCAACTGCCAGATAGGTTTTCCCCGTGCCGGCCGGGCCGATACCAAAAGTGATGTCGTGGAGATCAATGGCCCTCAGATACTCCCTTTGGGATTCATTTTTGGGTACAACAGGAGGTTTACGTGACGAGCACTGGATCCTCTCGCTGAACAGGGACTCTAGTCCCGCTGAGGAGACACCTCCTGATTTATCCAAGGCATAAAGAAACTCATGCCCCCCAATCACTCCGCCATTGGAAACTACCTTGGAGAGCTGGGCGAAGGTATTCCTAGCCAGTGCTAATGCGGCATCCGGCCCCTCGATCTTAAGCCACCCATCACGGGTCGTGATGTGGACTCCCAATTTCTGCTCCATTTTACGAAGCAAGGTCTCATCCCCCCCGTAAAGTGATTGGAGAATACGGGCGTTCTCAAACTCCAGAGTCACCGTCTCCGCCTCCGGAACACCGGGTTTGAAAGCTTTGGAAGGATTCTGTTGCGCTGTCTTCAACAAGGAGCGGCTTATTTATAGCCGTAAACCAACGCCCACGTAGTGCGATCCTCGGGGGACTTGAGGATCTGGACAATTGCAAAATAGGTACCGGTAGCCTTGGGGATGACGCGTGCTCCTGCAAATCGGCCTTTCTGCCAGCTCTCGGCTTCCACCAAGTTTCCCTTGTCATCATAAAGGTGTACCGACAGTGTCGCCCCCTTCACTTCGGTTGCCATAAGGAACCAATAGGTATTGCCCTTGAAAAGCTGTGTGCTTACTGCCTTACGCTCGCGGACACCGAGATCACCTCCCCAGGCATCTTTGCGAATGGAAAAGCCCTGCTTGTAGTATGGGAGCGCCGCTTCATAGGCAAAGGAGACCGAGTCATCTACTGTCGCATGGAGACATCCGGGTGCAGCAATGCATAAAAGGAATGCTCCCGAGAGGAAAAAACCTAATGATTTTATGGAGGAACTCATCTTCATGTTCAGTTTCCCCCCGAAACAATCTGATCATCGATTCCACGCGTCAGGTCGTGAATGAATTTCACGTTCTCAGGAGTGATGGATTCCCCTTTCTCGCCAACAACAGGCCCTATCTTGCGAAGGACGTCGCGCACATGCGTTACTAGCGGGTTTTTACGAAGTCGAGAACTCATTGAGCCGATGCAATTGTCAAAGTAACTCACGAGTTCCGGTTGGTGAAGCAACTCCGCACCATCCTTGGAGTATCCTTTCTGCACGATCGCAGTCAGCACTTCGGTGCCTCTCAGCCACCCTCCGAGACTCACCAACTGGGAGAGATCGTGGTCATTCATCTCATCCATGGCAGCGCGCACATCCTGTAGTGCCCCGTCAAACTCGGATCGAACACCTTTCCAATCGCGCATATCCGCCTTGTCGGTGATGCTTTTGCAACGGGCGATAACCGATTTGCGNNCATTGATGGCATCTGCAAGGGTGAGCACCTGGCGTCCGATGTCTTTGACGCGTTCGGCATCCTCGGCTTCGACCGCTACAAACCCCTCTGCAATTACATTTCCCAAGAGAAGGGCGGTACGGGCACGATCCTCAGGAGTCCTGACTTTCCCATCACGGAGTTGATCCTTCCAGTTGGGATTGCCGAGTTTGTCAAGAACGGCAAAAATCTCGCTCGGCACCGGCACCACCACCTCGTCCACTGCTGC
>PLEU01000130.1 GCA_003136515.1 Spartobacteria bacterium | reverse complement strand
GCCGCGCAGGGCGGCATCAACGCTGCAAAGAATTACCAGAATGACGGGGACAGTATCTGGAGGCTATTTTATGATACTATCAAGGGGGGGGATTTTCGCGCCCGGGAAGCCAATGTCTATCGCCTTGCTGAAGTAAGTGGCAACATCATTGACCAGTGCGTCTCGCAAGGGGTCCCCTTCGCCCGAGAATATGGGGGCGAACTAGCCAACCGATCTTTCGGAGGGGCACAGGTTTCCCGCACCTTCTATGCGAAGGGCCAGACTGGTCAGCAACTCCTGCTTGGAGCCTATTCAGCCCTGAGCAATCAGATCGGCCTGGGTCGGATCACCATGCACGAGAATACTGAGATGCTCGATCTCGTCCTCGTAAATGGTCATGCGAAGGGAATCATCACTCGGAATCTGATCACCGGCGAGATCAAGAGCCACGCCGCCGACACCGTCCTTCTCTGCACCGGCGGTTACGGAAATGCCTATTATCTCTCGACCAACGCCCGGGGTTCCAATGTCACAGCCACTTGGAGGGCATATAAGCGCGGAGCGCTCTTTGCCAATCCCTGCTATACGCAGATCCATCCGACATGCATTCCTGTCGCCGGTGAGTATCAGTCGAAGCTGACCTTGATGTCCGAATCTCTTCGGAATGACGGGCGTGTCTGGGTGCCGAAAAAGAAAGGTGACACCCGCCCTCCGCAGGAAATTCCCGAGGAGGAGCGAGATTATTATCTGGAGCGAAAATATCCGAGTTACGGCAATCTTGCCCCGCGCGACATCGCCTCCCGGAGTGCTAAAGAGGCCTGTGATTCAGGACGAGGCGTCGGTCCTGGCGGTCTTGGAGTTTATCTCGACTTTTCCGATTCTATCCGTCGACTTGGTGAAAAGACAGTGCGTGAACGCTACGGCAACCTCTTTGAGATGTATGAGAACATCACCGGCGAAAACGCATATGAGCGCCCGATGCGGATATATCCTGCCATTCATTACACGATGGGAGGCCTCTGGGTGGACTACAACCTGATGAGCAACATCCCAGGCCTTCATGTTCTGGGAGAAGCCAACTTTTCAGACCACGGAGCGAACAGGCTCGGAGCCTCGGCCCTGATGCAGGGGCTCGCAGACGGTTATTTCGTCATACCCTATACCCTCGGTGAATATCTCTCCACCCAATACAGCGGTCCAAAGATCACGACCGACCTTCCCGAGTTCAAGAAAACGGAAAAGGAAGTGCAGGAACGCATCAATCGCCTTTTGGCGATCAAGGGAAAAGTTCCAGTCGATGAATTCCACCGAAGTCTCGGACTCATCCTCTGGGACAATTGTGGCATGGCGCGTGACGCAGCCGGACTCACGCAGGCGATCGCCGAGATTCGAGCTTTGCGCGAGCGATTCTGGAAGGAAGTAGCTGTGCCCGGCACCGGAGCCGATCTGAATCAATCCCTGGAAAGAGCCGGCCGCATCGCGGACTTTTTGGAATTCGGTGAACTTCTCTGCTTGGACGCACTTACCCGCGAGGAATCGTGCGGAGGACATTTTCGCATCGAACATCAGACCGCAGATGGGGAGGCCCTACGGCATGATGACAAATTCGCTGATGTCTTTGCCTGGATGTTCCAAGGGGAAGGGAAGGAACCGACCCTTGTCAAAGAGCCGCTGCATTACGAGGCCGTCCACCTTGCGACGCGTAGTTACAAATAACCCTGAATTTCTATTGTCATGAATTTTCATCTTAGACTCTGGCGCCAAGAGAAGAATTCCGCGAGCGGCGGCTTTCAGGAGATAAACGCCAACGACATCCCCTCCGAGTGCTCCTTTCTGGAAATGCTTGATATCGTGAATAATCGCCTCGCCGCCGCTGGCAAGGAACCGGTGGCCTTCGAGAGCGACTGCCGCGAGGGAATCTGCGGCACCTGCAGTTTGGTCATTAATGGCGTCCCCCAAGGCCCCGGTCGCGGTGCCGCATGCCAGGTCTACATGCGTAAATTTCAGAACGGTCAGTCCATTACCGTCGAGCCCTTCCGCGCCGCCGCCTTTCCTGTCATCAAGGATCTTGTCGTCAACCGTAGTGCGTACGACCGAATTATTCGTGCTGGAGGTTTCATCACGGAGCACACCGGAGGGGCCGCAGATGCCTCCGCCATCCTGATTCCGAAATCGGTTGCCGATGCCTCAATGGATGCCGCAGCCTGCATTGGCTGCGGAGCTTGCGCCGCCGCCTGCCCCAACAGCTCCGCGATGCTTTTTGTCGGGGCCAAGGTTACCCACCTTGGGTTGCTTCCTCAAGGCCAGGCCGAGCGTAAAAAACGCGCCCGTGAGATGGTGAGTGCGATGGATGAAGAGGGCTTTGGAAACTGCTCCAATTACTACGCCTGCGAGGCGGTTTGTCCTGCGAATGTCTCTGCGAGCGTGATTGCAATGTTGAATAGGGACTTCATTGCAGCCGAGGTGAGTGAAGCGATCGGAGCGATTGATTAAGTTTGGGGATAATAGGATAGATCTAGGGCAAATCCAAACCCCTATCTTCAAACTAATCCGCTTTGAGTCTTCCAAACCACACCCTGCTCGTTGAGCTTGTTTGATAAGGTCCAGTTTTAAGGATCAAATCTAACGAGAGACTTTGCCTCGTTTTGGGAGCGCTGGCGGCTTCGGCGTCGATAAAGGACTCCCGTTACAAGTGCTCCGATCCCAAAAAGCACATAGGATGATGGTTCCGGAACTAAGGAAAGGGTGAAAACGCCTAGATCACCTGCTTCGACATCTCCATCCTTAGCACTTTGATACGTGCCTGCGTTGTAGAACAAATTCCAAGTTGACGAATCTTCCGTGATAAAGGCCAAGCCTGAGAGATCGAGGAGGTGTACATTTCCAGGGTAGACCAGATTGTCGTTATTTTCGAAATCGTTGGTAGATGCGAGGCTAGTGATATTGAGACTGTTAAAGGTGCCAGCGATGCTCAGTACCTGATAGCCACCACCCCCCACGCTGTTGGAATCGGTGACGAGAGTTCCACTCCCGCTGTTTGTGCTGCCCGTATAGGTCCAGTCGAATGTATCAGCACGGACGATCGCTAACGGCAGTAGGAATGCTAAAAAAAGGAACTTATGAATCGTCATGATCTTCATTTTGGTACTGCTGAATGCTTTCAGCTTTAATAAGCAAAATTCATGCCATGCAGGGAGCGATCGAATTTAGCGTTATCAACTCTTGGCATACCCCCCTTCCTTTTCTAGGGTCGATGCCATGAAACCTTTTCTTCCATCATCGCTACTAGTGCTCGTTGCACTCAGCCTCGGAACGATTTCCTGCTCCAAGAAACAGGAGAGCGGCATTCCCATCGGACAGTTTGGCTCCCTGACAGGAGCCCAAGCCACATTTGGACAAAGCACCGATAAGGGAGTGCAGATGGCGCTTGAGGAAATCAATGCCTCCGGCGGTGTTTTGGGACAGCAACTTCGCGTCATCACCAAAGATAACGAATCCAAGCCCGGTGAGACTTCCACGGCCGTTCGTGAACTGATTTCGCGGGATAAAGTCGTCGCCTTGATCGGTGAGGTTGCTTCCGGTCGCTCTCTCGAGGCGGCACCTATTGCACAACGAAGTGGCATTCCTATGATCTCTCCTGCTTCCACAAATGAGAAGGTGACAGAAACAGGAGATCACATTTTCCGCGTCTGCTTTATCGATCCGTTCCAGGGGACGGTTTGCGCGAAATTTGCCCGCGAGTTGGGTGCAACCAGAGCCGCAATCCTCGTGGATGTTTCCAAGGATTACAGCCTCGGACTCGCCAAGAGCTTCAAGAAGGAGTTTCTTGCCGGGGGCGGCGTGATTACGAGTGAGGAGAGCTACAGCGGCGGAGATAAGGACTTCAGCGCCCAGTTGACGGCCATCAAGGCTGCAAAGGAATCCCCGCAGGTTATCTTCCTTCCTGCCTACTATACCGAGGCGCCCCTCATAATTCGGCAAGCTAGGCAGCAGGGTCTGACCAATATACCATTCATTGGTGGTGACGGTTGGGATTCGCCCGAGCTTGTGGCCGTGGGAGGCTCTGCCGTGGAAGGATGTTACTTCTCAAATCACTTTTCCAATCAAAGCACCGATCCGCAGGTGGTGGCCTTCGTGGATGCCTATCGTAAGAAATACGGGGAGGATCCTGATGCCATGACCGCTCTTGGCTACGACGCCTTAAAGCTTCTTGCCGACGCTATGAAACGTGCCGGAACGACCGATCCTGACAAGGTCAACGCCGCTATTGCAGCTACAAAGGATTTTCCCGGAGTGACCGGAAAGATAACTCTTGATGAGCATCGTAACCCGACCAAGCCCGCCGTGATCCTTAAGGTCAAGGATGGGAAGTTCAGTTATGTCGAGACGGTTTCTCCCTAAGCACTGAGATACGGCAAGGAAAACAGTACACGGCCCTACCGAACGATCTCAGTATTGGAGTTGCATAGTCGGATCCATGTGCAGCTGAAGTGTTTTCGTTTTGAGTTACCTGTTGCCAAGACTCAACAAAACCGGTTGAGAGGGAGCGATCTAGTCAATTTCCCACCATCCGGATTCTGAGGGAGTCGATGGTCAGATCGAGTGATTTTTCAGCAATGCGCAGGAAACCTTCCGATGAGTCGGTTAGCACAACGTCGAGTCGGGAATTTTCATCCCCACTTGTCTCGGGGTGAGAAGTTGGGGTTATCAGTGCCCGGACCGCTAGGGCGCAGTTTTCAGCCGAGTCCACCAAGAGTACCTGTTTGCCGCAGAGTCGGGCAATGACCCGTTTAAGCAACGGGTAGTGTGTGCAGCCAAGCACGAGAGTGTCGATGCCCGCCCGCAGAAGAGGCTCTAGGTAACGTCGCAACATGGTGCGGGTGATTTCATCATCCAGTAACCCCTCCTCAATGAGCGGGACGAGAAGCGGACAGGCCACAGCTGATACGGTAACATTCGGGTTGAGTGCCCGTATCGCCTTGCCGTAGGCGTCGCTGGCAATGGTGGCTCGGGTTCCGATGACGCCGATTTTTCCATTGCGCGTGGCAAGGACAGCCGCGGCCGCACCCGGTTCTATCACTCCGACCAGGGGAACTGGATAAGAGAGAGAGAGTGAACCTACAGCAAGTGCCGAAGCCGTATTACAGGCGACCACGATCATTTTTGCGCCTTCAGCCACCAACAGATCCGAAATTTCTTTACTGTACCTGGTGACGGTCTCTGGGCTTTTACCGCCATAGGGGACACGTGCGGTATCCCCGAGATAGAGAATCTTTTCTCCCGGAAGAGTGCGCCTCAGAGCGGCCACTACGGTGAGTCCTCCGATGCCCGAGTCAAAGACTCCGATCGGACCTCCCGAGTTGTAGTTCTGCTCCGTATTCATGAACTTTCAAGGTTCTTTGTTCTGAAACCACCCTGCAAGGAGGATTATTTATTCTGATGAGGGAACTGATGGGTCAGATATCTTTCTCGGCGCTCCCGAGATTCTTCATATAAATGGCAAGATCGAAGTAATCCGATGATAACTTAACGTTACATTCTCATCCGCAGGCAGCGGCAGGCTGTTCCGTGGGATAATTTCACGGCAGGAAGGAATCGGGAATGGGAAGGGTGCCTTCTAGGGTATGTTCCGCCCAAAAAGTCTTTTCAAGGGGGGCCTGATAACCGTGGACAAGAACCTCGACACGCATCCCATGGGGCTCCTCATCTTTCCAAGAAGCGGTGACATTAAGGTCCTCTCCTTTGGAGATATCTACGGCTGTGCGATACTCGCCCGGAGCGATGGAATTTGATTCTGTTAACAGTGAGATTCCATGCTGAATGATTGAACAATGAAGGGGAGCGGGGTCGGCATGCACCAAGACGGTGACGTGGAGAACAGACGCAATCAGTGTGGATGAGGACTGGCTCGAAGGGTTTGCTGGTGGTACCTGAGTTGCACGCCGGACAGAGTAATGCTCCGTGATTTTCAGGACTTGCCAGGAAACCACAATTAGCAGGATCAGGAGAATGCCGATTTGTAGAAGTCGGGTTCCCTTCATGAAGGGTCAAGACTATCGGCTGCCGCCTGAATATTAAAGATCCCGCGAGTAAGTATGTTGCGGTGAAGCACTTAATGTGCGGTTTTTCACAACTGCAATCCAACAGAAGTGATCTTCAGGCAGGGAGCGGCGACGCAAGACCACCCGTCGGGAAATCAGGTTTGGCCGGTTTGCTCACCTCAGCAGGAGTATCGCTCGGTGGGGGGGGGAGAGGTGGGGGCTTCAGGGCGATTACAGGAGGGTTGCGCATGTATCCAAGAGAAATCAAATCCTCAATTTGTGCTCCGTCAAGGGTTTCGAATTCCAGCAATGCCTTGGCAATGAGTTCCACTTTGTCGCGCTTGGCTTCTAGAATTTCAGTTGCATGATGGTAGGCATCGTCAATAAGCCGTTTGACTTCGGCATCGATCTGCTGGGCCGTGTTTTCACTGTATTCTCGGGCACGGGAAACATCTCTACCGAGGAACACATAGTCGTTTTCCTCACTGAAGCGTATCATCCCGAGGTTGCTCATGCCCCATTCGCAGACCATGCGTCGGGCAAGTTTGGTGGCCTGTGCAATATCACCCGAGGCTCCATTGGAAACATCTCCAGTGAACATCTCTTCCGCGATGCGGCCCCCCATGGTCATGACGAGATTTGCGAGGGCTTCCTTGCGCTGGGTGGCGTATTTGTCTCCTTCTGGAAGATACATCGTGGCGCCGAGGTATTGGCCGCGGGGAATGATGGTCACTTTGTGCAGGGGCAGCTTGCCATCGTCGATGACGGCCTGAACGATGGCGTGGCCGGCTTCGTGGTAGGCGACGATTTTCTTATCCTCGTCGTCCATTAGGCGGCGGCGTTCGCGGCCATAGGAAATTTTTTCGCGCGCCTCGTCAATATCGGCCTTTTGCACTTCGCTCTTGCTATAACGGGCAGCAATGAGGGCGGCTTCGTTGAGCAAATTGGCCAAGTCCGCACCGGAGAAGCCGGGCGTATTGCGGGCGACAAGCTGCATGTCCACCGTCTTGTCCAATTTGATTTTTTTGGCGTGGACTTGAAGAATTTCCTCGCGGCCATTCAAGTCCGGCAAATCGATGATAATCTGGCGGTCAAAACGGCCAGGGCGCAGGAGAGCGTTGTCCAGCACGTCGGGACGATTGG
>PLEU01000086.1 GCA_003136515.1 Spartobacteria bacterium | reverse complement strand
GGGCGCAGATCACCGAATGCGCTCCGATCTGCACATTGTGGCCGATCTGAACGAGGTTATCGATTTTCGTTCCTTCTCCGATCACGGTGCGGCCAAAGCGTGCACGATCCACCGTGCTGTTGGCCCCAATTTCCACGTCATCGCCGATTTCCACGATTCCAGTCTGAGGGATTTTCCGTTGGCGGCCTTCGTGGAATTCATAGCCAAATCCACATGATCCAATCACCACCCCCGGTTGCAAGATCACACGATGGCCCAGAAGCGAGCGCTCCCGAATCGTCACATTGGGATAGATAAAACAACCCTCTCCAAGACGGGATTCGCGTCCGATAAAGGTACCGGAACCGATGACCGCCCCTGCGCCGATCGTCACACCGTCTTCAATGACGACAAAGGCACCAATGGAAATATTTTCCCCAAGGGTGGCGTGGGGAGAGACAACGGCTGAAGGATGAATGCCGGGTTGTGGGCGTATCTCCGGGGGTGCAAAAGCCGCCACCGCCACGGCAAACGCAGCGGAGGGATTCTCCGCACGGAGCAGTACGGGGGTGATCTCCTCTTGAAAATCAGCCGGGACAAGGACAGCACTGGCGGCACTTTTCCTGAGCTGTCCCAGGTAGCGGGGATTTCCAAAGAAGGTCAAATCTCCCGCACGAGCCTCCTGAAGAGAGGAGACGCCTGTGATTTCAGGATCGGGTGATTTTTCCCCAAGCTTTGCCCCCACAAGCTCTGCCACCTGGTGCAGTCTCATCGGGGATAATTCAAACCGTCTCTTGAATGCCAGTGTCCCACAAAGGAACTACTTCTTGGCAGACGGTGCATCCTTGTTCAGCGCATCAATGACATCCTGGCTGAAATCAAAATCGTCCCGGGCGTACAGAACGACAGGTACAGCTCCCGCACTGAGTCCCGACTTGTCAAAAACGATGTCGTAGGACTTTGCTTTCACAAGACTCGTCACCTGCTTCATGATGTCATCTACGATATCTTTACGCATCCTCAGAAACTGATCCTGAAGCCCCTTCTGCTTGGTGCTGCGATAGTCTGAAATCTGGTGATCGAGTTCACGCGCAGCCGCCACCTTTTGATCGCGGTCTTTTTTCTTGGCATCGGCCTCGTCTTTGGGGAGATCGGTTTTCTCGAGATCGGTATTGATCTGGCTGATTTCCTGAAGATTCTTTTTAAGCGTATCCACGCGATTATTAAGATCCTTGTTGGCCGCATCCTCGGCATCGTGATACTTGGTCTGGGCATCCTTGGTCTTGTAATACTCGCTGAAGATGCGGTTCATATCGACCGTGCCGAACTTGATCTGGGCATGGGCAAAGCCGGCTCCACCGAACGTAAGGAGGAGAGTAATGAGAGTCGTGCGGATAAGCGATTTCATGGAAAACAAGGGGTGGTTTGTGGAGCAACTTCTATAATGCCGACTAGAAGGTATAGCCAACATTAAAGTTAAACTGGCCATGGCTATGATTCCAGTAGTCGCTCTTGACTGGATAGCCCCAGTCTATTCGGATGGGACCGATGGGGAGTTCGATGCGGGCGCCGATACCGACATCTCCATTGAGACCCGCCGAACCATTGGCGTATTGAGTGGGCGCGAGTTCCACCCCAGAATTAACATAGCCCCAATCGGTGAAGAAAGCACCTCTGAGACGCGGAATGATGGGGTAGGTTACCTCCCCTGTAGCCTCAACCGAAGTGTCTCCCCCAATAGGATTTCCATACTGATCTTTGGGGCCTACTTCGCGGAAGGCAAAACCTCTCATATCGTTGGCCCCACCCATGTAGAGTTCGTCAAAGATGGGTGGCTGACCGCTTCCCCCCCACGAATTAACGACGCCAGCAGATCCCTTTGCCATGAAAATCATGTCCCATGGAAGCAGGAAATACTTCCTCGCAGTCAGATTGATTCCATAGTCTTGCACATCGCCCCCGAGCCCGCCTCCAGCAACAAACGCACTGAAGTTAATCTCTTGTCCCTTACGTGGAAGGAAAAGGCTGTCCCGATTGTCATAATCAAGCCCGACGAGTATTGAACTCTTGGTGTAGGGTGAATTGGCACCGGCATTCTGAATTACACTGCCGTAGTTGCCATTAAGATCATAAATCCTGATATCCTCGAGTCGGTATTCCCCGCGCAAAGCTGTAAATGGAGAAAGCGCTTTTCTGGCTTGAAGCGCCCCGCCGAGATTGGATTGGCTATAGACGGGACTAAGGAAGGTGGCAGCGTGGTAGTATAATTCCCCGCCCACCGACACCTGATACCCTAAAAACCAAGGCTCTGTAAGTG
Organism: Spartobacteria bacterium; assembly: GCA_003136515.1. Next base: position 3,435 of record PLEU01000086.1, on the reverse strand, counting down.
ATGTCACAAAATCCTGACGCTGGAGACCATACTGGGCACGAATCCGGAAACGTTCGCCTGCGCCTGTGAAATAAGGCCAGTTGAAGAGATCAAAGTTGGACTGTTGGAGTTCTGCAAACCCAACCAAACTATCGATGGAACTAAAGCCGGCCCCGAAGTTGAACGATCCGGTCTTTTTCTCATCAACAATGACGTCAAGATCTTTTCGGCCAGGAACTAGGGTATCCACAGGGTTCATGTCGACCTTCGAGAAGTAGTTGAGATTCATCAGTCGTGATTTGCTGACATCCACCAAGGTCGTGTCAAAGACACCACCGGGCTGCACTGCCAACTCACGCCGGATCACCTTGTCCTTTGTCTTGGTATTCCCCTGAATATTGATGAGATTGACATACGACTGCACCCCTTCATCTATATGATAAGTCAGGTCAACCGCCCCGTCTCCTGCTGGAGTAATCTGAGGCTCGGCAACCATATCAACATAGCCCCTTGAACCGTAATAATCGCGCAATTTCTTGAGATCTGCCCCCATGCCATCCGGAGTGTAGAGGGATCCACTATTCATCTTCATGAGACGCTCAAGGTCACCGGGTGAAACAATCGCCGCCCCATCAATGGACATTTTATTAACTCGATATTGCACGCCTTCAGAAATTGAGATCACAAGATCCACTCCCTTGCCGGTAGGGAGGGGCTGTGTCTGTACATCGGTAACACGTACATCCGCAAAACCCCTGTTCTGATAGAGGTTGCAGATAGCATCCTTGTCGTCGTCCATCTGCGATGGCTCCAGTCGACCGGCCTTGGTAAGGAAGGAGAGCAGATTCGCCGTTTTGGTCTTCATGACCTTGAGGATATCTTTGGATTGGACAGAATCATTACCAGTAAAGGTAATCTTGCGGATCACGAGTTTTGGTCCTTCGTCTATCGAGAAGACGACCCGCATATGCTTGTCCGGCAACTCCGACATTTTTGTATCTACCTTCACGTCTGTGAAGTTGCGGTCTTCGTAAAGCTTGGTGATCTTCTGGCGATCATCGTTGAGTCGCTCTTCATTCAGGGGGTCACCTGGTTTGGTGGCGATCTCTTTGCGGATTTTTGAGGTCGAAACGACATCATTCCCTTCGATGAGAACTTCACCCACAGTCGCGCGTCCCTGTAAAAGAACAGTCACTTTCAGTCCCCCCTGAATCTGCTCGGCAAATATGCGCGCATTGCTCACGTTGCCTGTGGCATAGAGGGACTTGATATCCTCATCCACGAGACGGTCATTGTATGGGGCCCCCACCTTGGTCGCCAGGTTATCAAGTACACGCTGCTTGCTCAGCGTGGTGGGGCCAACAAACTGTACTTCGATCTCCTGGATGATGGGGGGCGGTGCCGACGCCTGTTGATCAGGGGCCTGTCCCGAAACCGGAGGAGTGGGAATCTGGGCAATACCTGAAACGATAAAACACACCCCCATCACTGTACCTAGAAGCTGCAGGAAAGCGGAAAAGCGTGTTCTGATCATGAGGCTGTATAGGAAAATCGGGAGAGTGAGGTCTTCAGGTAGTGAAAAACGCGCTTAATTAGATGAGTTGCTGGAGAGACGGGGTCAAGTCGCTATTTGCCAAAGTCGGAATCCATCTCCTCCAGAATTGCAGGAATTTCACCCAGCGAAGTGATTGTGTAGTCGGGAACGACTTCCGCATGCTCTTCCGATCCTGGAACACGGATCCAGATAGAGCGAATACCTACATTGCGGGCACCTGCAATGTCTCGCTCCAAGCTGTTACCAACCATGACGGCCTCTTCAGGCATCACTCCAAGTTCACCAAGAAGCCGATGAAAAATCTCCGGCTTCGGTTTCCCAATACCATGCTCTCCGGAAACAGCGATCGCCTTAAAGTGGGAATCCAGCCCAGTAGCCGCTATTTTTTCTCGCTGCAAATCCGGAGCCCCGTTGGTGAGAAGTGCCAGCCTGCAATGGGGTGACAAGTGTGATATCAACTCCCGAGCGCCGGGAAGAAGGCGCTGTCTCGCTCTACGAGTAGAGGCAAACTCTCCGGCTAGGACTTCCGGTGCATCGGCAGGCACGGACTCTAGCTGTAAAGAGAGAGCCCTTGCAAATACTTGCGTTCTGTAGGCGTAAGCCCAGTTGCGTAAAGCGGTCAGCTCCTCACCCTCCCCTGCAAATCCGCCCCAGAGGCACTCATAGGCACTTATACCGATGGATCGGCAGTAGGGTCGGCATTCTCCCTCGCTCCAAAGCTCCCGTGCGATCAACATCGAATCATGGGCAAAAATTGCTGGGTCGACACCGAATCTGGATGAGGCCACAGCTGCCGTGTGGGCAAATGCCTCATGGGAAACGGCCTCGTCAACGGCCAGAGTATCATCAAGATCAAACAGAAGAGCACGGATTGCCATAATCGTTGAGGGTGCCTTGGAAGATTGATCCCCCACGAGCAAAAAATAATCGCCACCGGACATGTCTTTGGAATCAAATCAACTTTCATACTACAAACCCATGACCACCTCTGCGTTCCCCGACATCCACTCCATTGCCTACGAAGGACCCGCTTCCAAAAATCCACTCGCCTTCAAACACTACAATCCCTCCGAGCTAGTGGAGGGGCGCTCCATGAAGGAATGGCTCCGATTTTCGGTTGTCTATTGGCATACCTTCCGCAATACACTTTCCGATCCCTTCGGTGCCGCCACGGCCATTCGTCCTTGGGATGATGGGTCAGATTCCGTAGCAAATGCCAAGAACCGGGCGCGACATGCCTTCGAATTCATACAAAAACTTGGTGCTCCCTACTATGCATTCCATGACCGTGACATTGCTCCAGAGGGGAAGTCACTCTCAGAGAGCAACCGGAACCTTGACGAAGTTGTCGCTGTACTCAAGGAGGAGCAGCAGCGCACTGGCATCAAACTCCTCTGGGGTACCGCCAGCCTGTTCACCAATGCACGCTTCCTTCACGGTGCCGCGACCAGTCCCAATGCTGATGTCTTCGCCTATGCCGCGGCTCAGGTTAAAAAGGCCATGGAAGTCACCCACGAACTTGGCGGAGAAGGCTATACATTCTGGGGTGGTCGCGAAGGCTANNACCGACATGAAGCGCGAACTCGATCATCTCGCCCGCTTCCTCCATCTGGCAGTGGATTATAAGAAAGAGATCGGGTTTCGGGGACAATTCTACATCGAACCCAAGCCGAAGGAGCCAACCACTCACCAATATGACAGTGATTCGTCCGCCTGCCTGAATTTTCTGCGTGAATACGGTCTCGAGGAGCATTTCAAACTGAATCTCGAAACGAATCATGCAACCCTAGCTGGCCACACGATGGCCCATGAAATCGAGGTATGTCTCAATGCCGGAGCCCTCGGCTCCATTGATGCTAATACCGGCAACGAACTCATCGGCTGGGACACCGATCAGTTTC